>JAHKKZ010000130.1 GCA_029856685.1 Candidatus Njordarchaeota archaeon | reverse complement strand
TGAGTAGAGGGGATAATTCTGGAACCCATACAAGAGAACTTCTGCTCTGGAAGCTTGCTAGTTTAGACCCACAAGGAAAGAAATGGTATATTGAAACTGGGACAGGAATGACAGAAACTTTGCTAACAACAAACGAAATGAGGGCATATACACTCTCTGATATGGGAACATATCTCAAACTAAAACGCGAAGGAAGGCTCCCAAATATAGAAAGCCTTGTGAGCTCTGGTAGAGAACTCATAAACATATATAGCGTCTACCTAGTAAACCACACAATGTTTCCCCATACAAAATATAATCTAGCAAAAGAATTTGCTCAGTTCGTAACATCGGAAGAGGGACAAGAACTAATAGGCCAATTCGGAGTAGATGTGTTTGGAGAACCCCTATTCTACCCAGCACTCGACCGAAGAGACGAACTTAGGCAAATATGGGAGTGGTTTGCGGAGATAAGCTTAGAAGGCAGTACCACTATCAAGACATATGAAATATACTATGAATATGAAGATCCTCCGGATTTATACCGAGAAAACATTAGTACTTTAGTTAAGCCCGCATAAAAACCATATACATGATGTCTATCGATAGAGGGTGAATCTACTTGGAGGAAATCTTAGAGATAACGCTCAGATCTATAATAGTTTCCTTATCAGCAACACTTCTATCAGCAACATGGTCAATCCCAATCACACTTTTCCTTTCACGGCAAAAAACAAGAACCGCAAACATAATTATGAGCTTTTTTAATAGCCTAGTAGGGATCCCAACGGTAATTGTTGGTCTATTCCTCTACATGATCTTAAGTAGTTCGGGGCCGCTCGGATTTCTAAGAATACTCTACACTCCCCACGCAATAATCATAGGGCAATCGCTACTAATAACTCCTTGGATCGTATCGCTGAGCTACGAGGTTTTCGTAAAAGCTAGGAATACCTACTGGGAACTAGCATTGGCCCTAGGCGCAGATTACTTCTCAGCAAATATGGTTATGCTTCGAGAAACACTACCAGACCTCCTAGTAATACTATTAATCGCTTTTTCACGGGCAGTAGGCGAACTGGGAGTAGCACTACTCGTGGGAGGAAATATAAGAGGATATACGCGTGTCCTAACAACAACAATAGCGCTAGCTGTCTCTAAGGGAGAGTTCGAATTTGCCTTAGCCTTAGGAGCAATGCTTGTATTCGTATTATTCATGATAGCCCTAACAATAAGGCTTATAAAGGCGTACAAAGAATGATACTACTCAAGGATGTATGGTATCTATATGGGGAGAAACCAGCAATCAAAGAAATAAACCTAACGCTAAAAGATGACATAACATATATAATAGGCCCAAACGGCTCTGGGAAAACAACACTCTTAAAGGTTTCATCGCTGATATTCCGTCCGACGAGAGGAGAAGTGCTGTATAATGGAGAAAATCCCTGGAGAGATAAGAAAAAGCTCTTGAAACTGAGGAAAAAGGTCGTATATGTCCATGAAAAACCAATTTTACTGCGAGGAAGAGTTATAGATAACGTGGCATTCCCTCTAGTTCTACGTGGCTATACGCCTAGCGATGCGAAAGATAGAGCGAGGGAAATACTCAGGGAAATAGGACTGGAGAGTATTGAGAATAAAAGGCGTAGAGAGTTATCAGCTGGCCAAGCACAGCTTGTATCTCTTTGCAGAGCCTTGATACTTGATGCTGAATACATATTTCTCGACGAACCAACAAACATGCTTGATATAGAGAACCGAGAAAAGATAATCGAGCTTATTGGAAAGAAAAAAGCAAAGAAAATAATTGCGACACATGATTTAGCGCTCCCACTACAGCTCACAGGAAGAATCCTATTAATCAAAGACGGTAAACTGTGGGGGGAGATCACACTAGATGAGTATAGATCTATGTTTCTAAATATACATTGATTAGAAGCATCATATGACTTCTACTTATAATCAGCTTTTTGGTATTTTTCTAATAAGTAAAAACTTTAGCATTTTTTCTGGTGTTGAAATCTTGAGAGAGTACTTATTATTCCCTGGCTGTGCGGCTACGAGTCTTGTCCCCCACCTAGCCGATATGTGGCTGAGACTTCTCCGAAGATTATTAGATAAAGTGGATATATATGAGGTCTGTTGCGGCCTTCCTTTACTCCTTATGGGAGATGTTGATGGGGCAGCAGAGTGGTTCGATGAAAATCTTAGGCAGATTCTCGAAGGAAAAATTGTTATAACTGGATGTCCTAGTTGCTATCGCATGCTAAAGCAACACATCGTGGAGAAGTTAGAGGAGAACCCAAAGTATGAAGTAAAACACATTGTTGAGGTAATACATGAGAAAATATTATCCAAAAATATTGGGTTACATAGTAGAGCTAAGCTGAAAGTCACATATCATGACCCATGCGAACTTTCCCGCCATATGGGAATCACAGAACTTCCAAGGGAGACTATAAGAAAAATCTCTGGCATATCCTATGTGGAGATGGATCAAAACAGGGAGCGAGCAACATGCTGTGGAGGGGGAGGCCTCATGCGTCTACTTTATCCACGGGTCTCACAGGAGATAGCTATCACGAAAATACGTAGAGAAATCCTTCCTCTCAATGTCGACGCCATAGTTACTGCATGTCCATTCTGCGAGTATACCCTTGCTGAGGCAATTAAAAGTCTAAACCTAGAAGGTAAGCTTCGAGTCTTTGATATTGCGGAGCTCATCTTGTATGTCCTAGGTGAGGACAACGGACATTGAGAAAAGAATATCTGAATACAAAAAGACTATATATCGAGCTCTGAGAGATAAGTTTTTGAGGATATCTCTAACAAGAACTGTAGATAACTACCGAAAAAACTGGGCTAAAATTATCGCGAATTTCCCTGATCTTCCAAAGAAGGCTGAGAGGCTAAGAAAAATAAAGCTGGAGACAATAAAGGATCTATGGTACTATGTCGATAAGGCACAAGAAAGACTTCGACAAAGAGGAATAAACATATATTCCGCCCGTAATGCCGAGGAGGCAAGAACAATAATTGGCGATCTATGTGAGGGAAAATTGGTTGTGAAATCGAAATCGCTGACAACCGAAGAGATCAAATTAAACGAGTATCTTGAGAAATTAGGCGCCGAGGTATGGGAAACAGACCTCGGAGAACTCATAATACAGCTAGCAAAATCAAAACCAATGCACTTAGTCACACCTTCTATACACATACCGAAAGAGAAGGTGGCAGAAATCTTCTCAAGAATCGCTGGAGAAGATCTTCCTCCTGACCCAAAAGTATTGGTAGGATTTGCGAGGAGACTCCTAAGAGAGAAATATTTTAAGGCCGATGTCGGAATAACAGGAGCAAACGTAGTAGCAGCGGATACAGGAAGCATATTTCTAGTTGAAAACGAAGGAAACATAAGATTTGTCAGCAATGCACCGCCAATACATATAGTTGTAGTTGGTATTGAAAAAATAGTCCCAACATTTATAGATGCAGCATTATATGTTGATGTCTTAGCAAAGTACGCAGGCTTTCTCGCCCCAAGTTACATATCTATAATCTCAGATGTCAGCAAAACAGGAGACATAGAGAAAATAAGAGTTGAAGGTGCTCATGGCCCACGGGAAGTCCACGTAATATTCCTGGATAACGGAAGAAGCAAAATGCTAAGGGATGAGAGATTCATGGAAGCACTACTATGCATGAGATGTGGCGCATGTCTATACGAATGCCCAGTATACCAAGTTGTTTGCGGATACTTTGGAGACTACTACTTTGGAGGCATAGGCGCGATATGGATGAGCTTCATAGACAGCATAGAGAAAGCAATCCCCTACATATACACATGTATGCTATGCGGAAAATGTCGAGAAGTATGTCCCATGAAGATAAATACTCCGGAGATGATACTCACTCTCAGAGAAGAAACACAGAAATCTGGACTAATACCCAAAAAATTTGGAGACTTAAAACAAAAGCTTATTCGAGACAGAAACATCTACAAATAGTGCAAGATAAAGAACATTTGAAAAGCGTCGAATGGAGATAT
>JAHKKZ010000013.1 GCA_029856685.1 Candidatus Njordarchaeota archaeon | reverse complement strand
TATAGGATGGTCCTTAGCGAAAATTTATTAGCTTTTCTCTCATGGTAACCGCAAACGCTATTACTATGGTGTCACCGGGGGCTTTATGATGAAATTTGAGGAGCATGAAATTCGGGCAAGAGTTAACAATCTGTTTAGGCCTATCCTAAAAAAGCTTGATGAACTTGTAGAAAAATCTAAAAAGACCTTACTAGAGTTTGATACTGAAGATTTTACAGCAGATAGTCTATTCAGGTTTGTGGAGGATTTCTCTGAGCTTGAATATCTCTATGATGAACTTATGGATCGACTAAATAATACGCTTCAAGACATACCATCGGAGTCGAGAGTTGCTAGAAATACTCTAAGTTTATTGCAAGCAATCAAGGAAATTTTTGAGGACATAAGGATAAAGGTTGAGGGTCTTAAAGGTTTTCTTAAACCTAATATATCCGATGATCATGCACTATTAGGGGATGTAGTGAAACAACTTAATGAGTCTATAGCAAAGCTTAGAAAAATGCTCTGCGCCGATATTTATAAACACATACAAAATCTAATAAATGAGTACATGAAATTCGAGGGGTTTCTCTCAGAAGACATCGAAATAGAAGAATAATGACTCCTTGCCCACTACTTAAGCATAACTTTATATTTTGTTTTTTACAACTAGAAATCTATTATAAGGAGAACCAAGAGATGCGCCGGTAGTCTAGTGGTAGGATGCCGGCCTGCCAAGCCGGTGGCGCGGGTTCGAATCCCGCCCGGCGCATAAAAATCTTAAGGCGAAAAATATCTCAATATAACAATCATTCAGAAGTAAAGGCTTCACAAAAACGGGCCGGTGGCCTAGTGGCTATGGCGTCCCGTTGACGACGGGAAGGTCGGCGGTTCGAGTCCGCCCCGGCCCACTTGCGGGGGTTCCGGAGCTGGCTAAACGGGCGGGACACTAGGCATTCTCGCTGGCCCGACTCAAGATCCCGTGGCGTATGCCTTCGCGGGTTCGAATCCCGCCCCCCGCATAGGTATCGCTTTTCTTCTCTACATGTTGAGGGAAGATGCTCCATATTCTTTAATTCTTCCAAATATGAATGAAAGAAATTCAATTAGATTGTCGATGGACTCCAGAAGCAAGTATCTTACTCTGTAAATTCCTCGTAGAAATTCATCTAATTTCACATTTAGATGAGCGTCTATATCTTCTGGTCGTGGTAGGAGATATGCTGGCAGCATATTTCTTAATGTCAGATATGTTAATAGAATATCGTCTTCGATTTTCTCGGGCAGAAAACTATCATCAATTATTCGTGGTTTCAACATGACTATATCTTTGACAGCGCTTACTGGGTCTGTTTTGGTATTCTGAATCCTCTCAAGTACAAACTGGGAGAATCTGACTAAGCGATTGTCTATACTTATCAGATAATAATACTTGTATGGAAATACTTTCCGCAGAAATTTGTCGATGGTAAATGGTGTTATTGGTGCGCTAAAAGTGTTTAGATGTTCGAAAAATAATTCGCAGAAGTTTAAAAAATTTCCGATGGTGGGATATAGCATCTTAGTTTCTATGTACCAACC
This sequence comes from Candidatus Njordarchaeota archaeon, assembly GCA_029856685.1. Taxonomy (GTDB): domain Archaea; phylum Asgardarchaeota; class Njordarchaeia; order Njordarchaeales; family Panguiarchaeaceae; genus Panguiarchaeum. The sequence continues at coordinate 23,582 of JAHKKZ010000013.1, read as the reverse complement.
ATTTTTCCTAACCTCTAAAACCCATAATGCCGAGATTTGCTCAAATCTTATCTGTATTTCGTAGCCCTGATAATTCATCTCCATACTATATGTTGTATTTAGCCCCCTTAGTCTGTGTTTAGATAGATTTGCTCGAAAAAGTAGCGTTCCCAGTGTTCGTATAGATGGATTAACAAGTTCCTTCTTACTAAAATTTTCTGATCGAATAATAAGTGTTTCCAATAGAGCGAGCAGATAATAAGTATCGTTTATTTTGGTTGTCATTGCTTATCACTCCGAAATTATAAGGGAGTATGCTAATATAACCTTAGTCGTGTGGACTAAAAAGTAGCAACACTAAGGTGATTTTATGCCTAGAAGGAGCCGTAGGCAGGGGCTTATTTGTAAGAATTGCGGTTCGAGATTCTCATCCCAAAAGGAAGTCAGAATTACTAAGACATGGCATGTAGTATCACCATTTCCAGACAGGGATGGTAACATAACAATAAGTATCTTTGCCATTTGGATATGTCCAGTATGCGGCTCTCGGAATAGGGGGAAATTATCTTCGATAAAGAGTGATGCTGAACTTAAGAGTAAAAGCTATACGCAGAGATTAGAAGAAATAATATATGAATCGAGGGAAATAACAGTAGAGGAGATTGCAAGAAAATTAGGAATCCAAAAAAACACAGTTCTTAAGGCTCTTAGATACCTAATAAAAGAAGGAATAATCAGAGCTAAATTGGAGGGAGAAAAAGTTATAGCCTTATAACCTCCTCTGAATGGGTGGTTTGATCTCCGAGCCCTCCTCGCCGCCTCTTTCCTTGCCTTTTTCTTTCTCAGGTTTTGGCCTACTAGCAATAATCTCATCTACCCTAAGTAGGGTTGTTGCTGTTTCTATTGCTGTAGTTATAATATTAGCTACTACGCGGTATGGATCTATAAGGCCCTTTTCTCTGACATCCACAATCTTTCCGCTAATAGCATCAAACCCCCACCTCCCTGGTTCTTTTGCAACTTTGCTTCTAAGTTCGCCAAGGACATCAATTACATCTTCTCCAGCATTTTCTATTATCGCCTTAGGTATAGATTCTAATGCGTCTGCAAATGCTCTGGCGACCTCCTTTTCTTTACCAGAAAGTTCTTCAGTTTTTTCTGCCCAATCTTTCAGTTTTACTGCCAAGGCCATTACTGTTGCTCCTGCGCCACCGACAACCTTCTTATCCTCAAATATGTCCTTTAACACATTAATGGCGTCCTGTGTCGCTCTTTCAGCCTCATCAGTAATATGTTTGCTTGCTCCTCTTATTATTATTGTAGTTGCTCCTGGATGTTTTGGCTGCTCAATAAATACCATCTGATCCTCCCCCACCTTCTTCTGGTAAACAAGCCCAGCCTCTCCGATATCATCCTCTTTGATGTCTTCAATATTACTAACAATTTTTGCTCCAGTCGCTCTGCTTATTAGGCGCATGTCCTTTCTTCTAACGCGTCTAACAGCCATAATTCCGTTCTTTGCTAAGATATCCTGAGCAGGTTCGCTAATACCACGCTGGCAGAAAAGAACATCGACTTTGAGGTCAATTAGTTTTTGTACCATTTCGCGAATCAGTGCTTTTTCTCTATTTCGGAGCTCCTCTAGTGCCTCTATACTTTCCACAGTAACGTTGCTAGTTACATCTGCTTTCTCAATTTCAATATTCTGGTCAACTAAAGCGATCCTAGCATTCTTTTTAATTTTAGGCATCTCTGGATGTACAACTTTCTTGTCGATGGCAACACCCCTCACCAAGATCGTATCACGGAGAGTTCTGCCCTCCTTCTGGATTATGTTGATTAAATCTGGATCTAGATAGTTACGCTCAGGATCATAAGCCGCCTTAGCAGCCTCATATGCCAACTCCGCAAAAAACTTTCTTTCCTCCTCTGGTAACTTCGAGTTAAGAGCACTAACCGCAGCATTAATCAAGATCTCTTTGTCTTTTTCTATGTCAACGGTCCAAGCTAACTCATCAAGGAACTCAAGAAGCTTCTTACGAATTTTTTTAAGTGCATTTGTTATGACAATAGGATGAATCCCCTTGTCGACCAACTTATCGGTTCTATTAAGAAATTCGCCTATTAAGACGACGACGCTTGTTGTACCGTCTCCCGCAGTGTAATCCTGCGACTTAGAAGCCTGGACAATCAGCTTGGCAGCAGGATGAGTGACGTCAAGTTCGTCAAGTATTGTGGCTCCATCATTTGTAATCACGATATCACCTAAAGAGTCTACCAGTAGCTTATTCATCCCTCTAGGTCCTAGAGTTGTTTTAACGATATCCGCCAAAGCAACAGCAGCGGCGACATTATTATGAAAAACTTGTCGTCCTCTCTCCCGAGACGTATCCTCCTTTAGAATCAATACTGGAATAGCACCAGTCGTCGGTGCGGCCGCCATAGACAATCACCTTATAAGCTGAACTAATATTATATATAGTATGCTGTCCACGAAGATATGTTTCGTTTTCTGATTATTTAAACAAATCTATTTGCGATAGGATCGATGTTGATGAGAATCGAAACGAAAATGATCCGTGCAGAAAGAACACAGCACTAGAACATATAAAAAACGATGATAAAAGACCTGTCGGGTTATAAGGATCATCTAAAAGAAATTAGACACTAACAAAAATGGAGACATAGCACATTCATTAACGAATTCCCCTAATTGTGCTCCTCAAAAAACCAAAATAGAAGAGTAAGAATGGCGCCGGGGGGCGGACTCGAACCGCCGACCTCCCGGTTTCTGTCAGCTTATATTGTTAACAGCCGGACGCTCTACCACTGAGCTACCCCGGCTCATTTCTTGTCTTGTCAATGAATTATATATTTGCTTTAAGATAGTTATATTAGGATTCCATGTTTAAAAAGTTTAAGGTATCGTTAGCTATTTTGATAATAGAATTTCTGTGTTATTGGCGATGCTCTTTATTAGGTCTATGTCAAGTCTTTTGCATGGTTTTAAATTGTGACATATCATGTGTTTGGTATAGTTGCGTAGTTATATCATTTTCATGGGTTCGAAGCGAAATGTCAGCATCAGAAATCATTAAAAGGATAAAGGTTCGTGGGACATCTACTAAGGCTAGGGTGCTTAAACAGTTGATGTTGAAATTTTTGCTGAATGAATGGCTCCGAAAAAAACTTTCTGAGGAGGCTCCTCTTGCAGGATTTGTAAGTGCTGATATACAAGTTGCCCCTCTAGGCTACAAAATAATAGTTGAGTGTAAAAATCCTAGAATACTAATAGGGCGAAGGGGCTCGCGTAGGAGGAAGCTAATAGAGGACATAAAAAAAGCATTTGGTATTGATGTCGCTAGATTAGAAATAACTTCCGTTAAAACTCCTCCTGAACTCAATGCACAGCTTGTTGCCGAGTCTATTGCTAGAGCTATAGAGCGGGGAGCAAATCCGAGAAGAGTTGCTTATTTCTATATTCAACGAGCTCTTGAGAAAGGAGCTTTAGGCATAGAAATTCGAGTTAGAGGTAGGTTAAGAAGAAAAAGGTCTCAGAAACTTCGCTTTGCTTCTGGTAAGATTCTGTATACTGGTGATGTCGCAGATAAGTATGTGTCTAGAGGCTATGCGCGCTTTCAATTAAGAACAGGTACTGTTGGTGTTCAGGTTAGAATAGTTCTTCCTGAGGCATTAAGCTATCTTGTGGATAATGTTGAAATAGCCCATCCAGAAATAAGCAAGGATATAGTCCAGGCGTTGGAAGAGACCATAAGAAATGAATATAATGAGATTCTTACGAAACATAGTGAGGAAGTCCTAGGAGAAGGTGAGGAAAGTGAAAGCTAAGGATATAAGAAAAATGACGAAGGAGGAAAGATTAAAGCAGCTTAGAACACTAAAAGTTAAATTAATAACGCTTAGAACAAGGCTAAAAAGAGGAGGATTAGCGAACACATCGGAGATACGAAATGTTAGGAGGGATATAGCGAGGATCCTAACAGTTATGAGAGAACTTGGTGAAATCTAATAGTAAAGAGATATCCAAAGGTAAGTTTTCGCTCTTTTATTGGTGGACAACTCACAGTAATATTTTCTAAAAATAAATCTTTGGAGGGGATTTCTGGTCGTATCATCATTGAAACTAGGAATACTTTTGTTATCATATCTAGGGGAAAAACAAAGGTCATTCCGAAGAAAGGATCCATATTTATGATTAAAACAAAAAATTTTGGTTTGATAGTAACTGGAGAGTTTCTACAGTCCCGATTCGCTAAACTTCGTAAATTACATAGACGACGATATTACTAGTAGGTGCCATATGCATGATAAGGATCGGTCTCTTAGGTAAGCCTAATAGTGGAAAATCAACGTTTTTCTCCGCGGCTACTGGCAAAGACGTAAAAATAGCTGATTACCCCTTCACGACAATCGACCCGAATGTCGGCATAGCATATGCCTCAATTAAATGTGTATGCAAGGAGTTCGGAGTCAAGGATAATCCTCGCAACTCTGTTTGCATCGAAGGTACACGGTTCATTCCTGTGGAGTTATGGGATGTAGCGGGCCTAGTGCCTGGGGCGTGGCAGGGGCGAGGGCTTGGAAATAAATTCTTGGATGATCTGCGCCAAGCGGATGTTCTCATTCATGTTGTTGATGCCTCTGGAAGGTATGATGCTGAGGGTAAAGATCTCGGCAGACCTGGTATGTGGGACCCAGTAGAGGATATTAAGTTTTTGGAGCACGAGATCCAGAGGTGGTTTTGGCAGATCCTTAAGAGAAATTGGCTCAAATTTGCCCGTAGAGTCGAGATTGAGAGAAAGGATTTAGCTTCAAGTCTTTCAATCCTATTATCGGGTCTGAATATTAGCGAAGAGGAGATACGAACTGCTGTTCAACTATCTGATTTGAATCCTGAGAAACCATCATCATGGTCTGAAGATGATCTCCTAGAGTTTGCTGGGGTTCTTAGACGTGTATCAAAACCCATAGTAATCGTAGCAAATAAGATGGATATACCTGCTGCAGAGGACAATTTTAAAAGGATGCGCAAACTCGGTATAGATGCGATTCCAGCCTCAGCACTAGCTGAGTTTATTCTCATAAAACTTGTGGAGAAAGGTACAATCAAATATATTAGGGGAAGTTCGACATTTGAAATCATAGAACCAAATAGAATTTCAAGTCGAGAGAAAATGCTGCTCGAAAAAATTCAGGAATTGTTAGAGAAGTGGGGGTCCACTGGTGTACAAGAAGCGATTAATCGCACAGTTTTTGGAGTTAAAAGAATGATAGCTGTATATCCAGTTGAAGACGAGAATAGGCTCACAGATAAGAAAGGTAATGTTCTACCAGATGTATTCCTGGTGCCAGAAGGCACTACTGCTCGCGAATTTGCGGGGAAGATACATAGCGACTTAGCTAAGAACTTCATATATGCCTTAGATGTGAGAACAAAAACGAAATTGCCAGCAGATTATAAACTAAAGCATCGTGATGTAATTAAAATATATGCTGCGGCAAGACGAAAATAGCTTTAAGCTCCATCTAATAACGCTCCATTGAGGATTTCATTAGGAAGTTTTAAAACATTGTAAATCGTAAATTTAATATCCTAACTAGTGTATAGATAAAATATTGGACAGCTAATAGAGCTAAGGCGACACCATGCCGGGGTTCACGAGTTGGAACGTGGCGTGCCTGGAGGACTTACTCGGATAGCACGTGGCGTTTTCGCCTCGCGGGTTCGAGTCCCGCCCCCGGCACCAAAAATTTTCTTCTCGAGAGCTCTGCTTGGAGGTAATAAACACCGATTCTTAGGTGTGCATTATCTTGTTGCGTAGCTAAGTGTGAGTATCAATGTCAGAAGAATTTAGGGATGTAAGATTATCGTCCATTGATGTTGCTAAGTTGGTGAATGAATATAGGGAGAAGCTAATAGGAGCTTATATTGCTAATGTGTATCAGGCAGACGATCTCTTTTGCCTCAAACTGCGTGGTGTTCCTAATAAAAGATTCCTTATATTACATCCGCAATATCGTTTTAATCTCTCCAACAAAATCTTCGAGTGGGAGACCACGCCTATAGTAGGAATTTTCCGCAGATACCTAAGAAACAGAAAGATAATTTCGCTAAAACAATATTTCTTCGACAGAATAATAAACATTGAGCTAAGTGACAATATCGAACTCATATGTGAGATAATTCCACGGGGGGTTTTAGCTCTAGTAAAAGACAATATAATCGTAGCTGCATCACGCTATCAGAAGATGAAAGACCGAGAAATACGTGTGAAGGCTAGGTATGAGTATCCACCTAACCCACCTCAAAACCCTCTCGAGATTCCCATAGACGACTTTGTCCAGATACTTACTAGGAGTAGATCCATATACAGAGGCCTAATGAGACTTGGAATAGGACCTAAATATGCATTTGAGATTTGCGCAAGATTGGAGATTAATTGTACTGAACTCATAAATAATCCTGATTTCGCTATTGAGATACGAAAAGAAGTCGAAAAATTATTCATGGAAATTCTAAATTCCAATAAGGGCTTTGTTTATCTAAAAAACGAGACACCGATATTTTTCTCTCCAATATTGCTTAGCTTCGCTAAGAATTATGAGATAAAAGAATTTGAATCCTTCGATGAGGCAATAGACTATTATTTCAGCTATAACATAATTAGGCGCGAAGAAGAGCGAAGTTTTCAGCCAGTACTCGAAAGAAAAAAGAAACTTCTGGGAATCATAGAGAACCAGAGAAAAGCAATATCACAGCTAGAAACCAAAATCAGCAAACTTAGAAAAGTAGTAGAACTAATATATAATTACTACTCACTAATTGAAGAAGTCCTCGAAACAATACAGAAAGCAAAAGACATAGATGGCTTAGACTGGGAGGAAATACGTAGAAGAATAGAATATGGAAAAAAACATGGCATCCAAGCAGCAATAATAATCGAAAACATTCAGAATGATGGAACAATAATATTTAAGATGGACAACATATCCTTCTCCGCCAACTATAGGGAAAATGTTAACACACTTACAGGTAGGATTTATCAGCAAATAAAAAAGCTCGAAGAGAAGCTAAAGGGAGCAAAAGAAGCACTCGAAGAATCACTAAAAGAATTAAAGAAACTCAATAGCATCGCCGAGGAAGAAGAAAGAAAGCCCAAATACCTAATAGTCGAACCAAAATACGAATGGTATCACGGCTTCAGGTGGTTTAAAACATCAAAAAGTGATCTTCTAGTAGTCGCTGGGAAAGACGCACAAACAAACGAGACATTACTCAAAAAATATCTTGAAGAAAACGACTTAGTACTTCACACAGAAGCTCCTGGAGGCGCAGTCATAATACTAAAAAATGGAAAAACTTATGCTAAAAAAGAGGACCTAGAGGAAGCAGCAATCTACGCAGCATCATACTCACAAGCATGGAAAGAGGGCATCACAGCAACAGACGTTTTCTATACCTCCAAAGAACACATAAGTCTATCCCCACCACCCAAAACATACCTCAAAAAAGGAGCATTCATGGTACACAGAAAAAACCTACTAAGAAACATAAGACTAGAACTTGCAATAGGCATAAAACTACTCATAAACAACAACTTCGTATCCAGCATAATCCTAGCAACACCTCTTTCAGCCATAAGTACCCATGCAGATTACTACTGCATAATCAGACCAGGAAAACTCGGAAAAAGCCAAGTAGCAAAGATAATATATAAACACTTCATAGGAACGATAACAGCCAAACTCCCAAACTGCGACAAACGTACAGCCTCCAAAATAGTAAAAATAGAAAAAATCACAGAGCTAATACCAGGCCCCTCCGAAGTCGAATGTCCACATGAAAAAACAGAAAGCTAACGGATTCAAAGAGCAGTACATGCCCCTGACTTTCAGTTTGTCTGTTGTCTATATTTTATTGTTTTATTATCTTGCTTATTGCTTGTTTCGCTTGGATTGACTTTTGAAAATTATCAAGAAACGGCTGCTAAAGTGAACAACGATTAAATAGAAACCGGTGAAAACTTAATCTTTTTTTCAAAGTTTTTAGAAAATGGGGAGCCGGGCGGGACTCGAACCCGCGACCCCGGGATCCACAGTCCCGTGCGCTACCACTGCGCTACCGGCTCCACTTTATAGGTATTTTCTAGCTTTGTAATTTTTGTGTTTTTTGGTAGCTAGCGTGTTGGTTGTTTTCTATTGGGATATATTTGATAGTAATGGTTTTTTAAAATGTTTTGTATTTTGTTGCAGAGTCGCTTTTTTGATGTTTTATGTTTTGGGGGTAGTGGTGGTTCCAGGAGTCTGATTGTTGTGGATTTTGATTTATCTGGTCTTCTTTTTGATTCTTTGTTCTGTTTTGCTGTGGCTATGTAGCGTTTTATTTTGTTTCTGGTTTTGCTGTTGGGGTGAGAGTAGTAGAGTCCATGAAAATGCTGGGATTGTTAGTTCTGCTTGGTGGATGGATCTATCATTTTTGGGGTGATTTGGATATTTTATCTGTTTTAAACTACTATTAGTTTATCCCAGTAGTGGTTATTTTCTGTGGTGGTTTTTGATGAGTAGTTTGGAGCGGAGGCTTCTGGGGAGGTCGCCTCAGGTTTTGTTGTATTGTTCTAAGATAATTATTGGGACAGCTCTAGGTCTTATATTCGGCTTTATGGGTATTATGCCCAAGAGCCTCCTTGAAAGCTTATTGTTCTTGGCAGCGCTCTTTGCGTTACTGAGTATAATAATAATTTTTTTCCGATGGAAAATTAGAATTAGAGAGAGCTTCGTAAGGCTTTTCTTTCTTCATGGGACTCTAGGATATTTTGCTTGTGTTCTTGCTTTTTGGGGCTTCATTATAAATCTGTAATGCGGAAATATGCAAAAGTTGGCTGTGGTGTTTGGTGTCATTGATGCTATGTAAGGATATTATGCGTAGTCCTCTTCTAGTAGATCGGGATGAGAACATCGCGAAGGCGGTTGAGTTGCTCGATAGAAAGAAAGATACGCATCTGGTTGTGACGGATGAGGGGCGCGTTGTAGGGATTGTCTCTGTTAAGGATATATTGAGGACTGTTTTAGATAGACTTAGATGGGGGTCACAGAGGACTAGTAAGCTATACGTATCGGCCGTGATGACTGAGAATCCTCTATATGTAGGTCTAGAGACGCCTATTCATGAGGTAGCGAAGCTTATGATTGATAAGGGCATTAGTTCTGTTATTGTGGCCGAGGACCTCGAGGATGTGGAATCCGTAGGAATAATAACAAAACGTGACATACTTAGGAATCTTAGAAGTTTATATGATGCGAGAACTCTAGTTAGTAATATAATGACAAGGAATCCAGTATCCGTTAATCCTGGCACAACAATCAAGCATGCTGAGTGGATTCTGCGTGAAAAAAACATATCGACACTACCAGTTGTTGAGGAGGGTGCGTTGGTTGGCTACTTAGATGCTAGGATACTGGCGCTCGAAATAGCATGGGCATATCTTAAGGGGGACATAAAGCATACAAGAACTTTCATTGAAAGTACGACTGTAGAGGATGTTATGATAGCGCCTCACTTCATATCTAAGGATAAGGATATATATTCGGTTGCTGAGTTGCTTGTGCATAAAAGGGTAAAAGGAACACCTGTTCTTGAAGATGATAGATTGGAAGCTAAGCTAGTGGGGATAATCACAGAAACGGATATTGTTCATTTACTTGTTCGGGAGCACTAATTCAGATATTTGATAATATTATATATTTTATAATCGCACAATGTTATTGCTCCTCAGATAAAAAGTCGGATGATACTATTGCTTAATATGTTGGCATAGCAGAAAAACTCCAGTTTAAAAATTGCGAGGAATGGTGAGAATTTTGAGCTCCAAACTACGTCTACAGGATCCGATAGCAACGGAAGTTGTTCTGAAAAGAGTTCTTGGATATAAGGTATGTATGCGTTGTAATGCGAGAAATCCCATTTCGGCGAAGCAGTGTAGGCGTTGCAGATCAAAACAATTAAGATTTAAGAAGATAAAGGTTGGCAAGAAATAGGGAGACTCTATGAGTGTGTACCATAAACCAATAAAAAGAAAGCCGTCTGGAGGAAAGAAAAAGCCGTTTAGGAAGCATAAAAAGAAATGCCATATTGGACGACCACCAACAAATACTGAAGTAGGAGCAGAGGATAAGAGAAAGATAATAAGGACAAAAGGTGGTGGTGTAAAAATCAGATTGCACCAAGCGGCATATGCGAATGTACTAATAAAATCTCAAAATACCTACAAAAAAGTGAGGATATTCCGAGTCCTAGAAAACAAAGCCAACCGTGAATTTAAAAGACGCAACATAATAACCAAAGGAGCAATAATCGAAACAGAGATCGGGCCAGCTATGGTTACATCCCGTCCAGGGCAAGATGGTGTGATAAATGCGATACTGATTGAGAAGGAGGGCAAGAAATGAGTAGGATGAAAATAAGAGACATAAAAGGAGTCATAGTAAACTACCGAATTGGCTCAAAAGGTAGGAACCCCAGATGGCGCCAAGTAATACTTAAATTCGATCTGCCAGAGGGCATGAAAGCAGATGCGCTGATTGGGAAAGAAGTAGAGATATACTGGCGAGGTAAAATTTTTAGAGGCAAAATATATCGGAAACATGGGAAATATGCGGTAAGGGCTCTCTTCAAAAAGGCTCTTCCAGGTCAGATACTGCTTGGAGGATATAAAATAATACTCAAAGAATAAAACGGTCAAAGCTTCCTCCAGATATCCTCTAATAAATCCAAAATTACGAAGACTTCAAAACAGCACTAAGCACCTATAACTTTTAAAGAATCAAATTAATGGATGTTTCATGTAAAACATAATATGGTGCCGCCTATGAGCTCACAACTAATAAGAATAAAACTAGTATTAATCGGAGAAGGAGCTGTTGGGAAAACATCGATAGCACGTGCCTACCTCGGACAGACATTCACAAGAGGATATAAAGCAACTGTAGGTGCCGATTTTTATGTTAAAAGGGATGTTTTTGAAGACCCAGTACTTGGGAAAGTCAACTGTGAATTTTTGATATGGGATCTTGCTGGGCAACCTCAATTTAGTCAGGTTAGACCACTATATTATCGTGGTGCTAGAGCCGCAATTGCTGTTTTTGATCTGAGCAGAAAGGAGACTTTTTATGCGTTGCCAAATTGGATCCACGAGTTTTGGAAGAATGCGGGAGGGGTTTGGCCTCTTATTTTGGTAGGTAATAAGGCGGATCTAAGGGGACAACGGGAGTGCTTATCTCCCTCTCTGGGTAAGGCATATGCTGAGAAACTATCCAAGGTCCTTGGTGTTGAGGTTCCATATGTTGAGACTTCTGCTCTGACGAACTATAATATTAGAGAGGCCTTCCATAAGCTTGTTATTACGTTGCTGGCATATTATAGGAAGAAATTTCTTCAGCGAATGAAAAAATAGCCAAAAGTATTTACTTTTCGAAGCTCTCTAATATTTTACCGACATAAAAATCTGATGTTCCTAAGTCATAGTTCCTAATACATAACCTTATTCTCTGCTGGCACCTAATAGGGGATTAATAAAAAATCTATGAAGCGAATACTAAGCCTTCTGAGGAACCTAATGTCTACTATCTATTATAATTAAACATATATGTGTTACATGTTATAGTAAGTATCTTCAGATGTAATACGGATAGCACTAGATTTAAAAATTACATGTGTTCTACTACTATATTACGAGAGGCTTACTATGTTTGGTGCTTGAAATGAAGGTTATAAGTATAAGATTGCCTGATTGGATGCTGGAGTTGATAGATCAACTTTGCATGAAAGGCATATTTATCTCACGGTCAGAGTTTATACGGTATGCTATCCGCTCCGCATTGAAGAAGTATGAGAAGGAGCTATATGATATCAAGACTAGTGAGGCAAAGCTTAAGCGAATTGCATGGAAAATTGAGGACGAATTATAAAATTTCTCAATGATATTTTCTCTTTTTCCTTCAGTCCTCTCGATCAAGTAATGATTATAGTTGCGGTTCTTTTGACAAACTCGGTATTTCCTCTTAAGAATGCTAGAATTATCTCCCTAGCATTTTCTGGATCTCTACCATCAAATACTATTGTAGTTACTTTCGAACGCTTTATCAATTTTAGAGCTTGAATATCAAAAAGAGCGTATGTCCCAGCGTGCTCATCTCGTTTTAGGAACATTTCTATTAAGCTTTCAATAGGAATTTCATCAAGTTTTTTGGCATCGGGATACTTCTTTGGGTCTTTATCGAATATTCCCTTAACATCTGTTGCTATTGCTAACAGCTTTGCTTGTGATGCCTCAGCAGCTTCTGCAGCAACACCTATTGTTGATTGTCCAGGAATGAATCCTCCCACAAAGATTATATCGTAGCTATTCCGTAGCCCATAAAGTTCTCTAGGCGTTGTCGGTATAGATCCACATACACGAAGATCTGTGGCTTTTATTCGTTGTTTTAGTGCTGCAAGTAACAAGTATGCATTTAGGCGCGATACATGAATACCTAACTCATCACATTCAAATTCGGTCAAATTTAATCTTCTGCCCCATACTATATACCTCCGGGCTAGTATTCCCCCTCCGACAACGACTATTATCTTAGAATATTGCGTCAAGTCTATTAGAACATCAAGCCACTTATCAATCAGATCTAGATGTAATTCTCCGTTTATGTTAAAAAGTAATGAACCACCAAGCTTTATTACTAGCCACATTGTGATTCCCGAAAATCCACTTAATGGAGCATAGGTTCAGATGACTACTTAGAAAATGGTCTTAATAAATCTATATAACCCCTAGGAGTTTTTCAACATTTGATGGTAATGAGCTTAACGGTGTTGTGGTATCTGAGAAGCCTACCCATAATCTCCTTTTGGAGATTCTCACTATCGGGGAAATTTATTATAGTTTTAAGTGAAAATAGAATTACTTGGTATGGTTTACCAGATAACCGAGAAGTTGTCCTCTAAAACCACTCAGCAGTAATATAGCTTAGAGAATCTGGTGATGTGATTTGGACTTTAAACCAAAGCTTAAAGAGAAACGATGGGACATAAAAAGGGAAATTGAATTAATAGAACTATGGGAAAAGGAGGGCATATATAAATTCAATATAGATTCGCAAAAACCTGTCTTTTCAATTGATACGCCGCCGCCCTACGCATCTGGAAAACCACACTTAGGTTTTGCCTGGCACTATGCAGCAATCGATTCAATTGCTCGTTATATGCGCATGAAAGGCTATGAAGTTTTATTTCCGATGGGCATCGATCGTAATGGGTTACCTATCGAGGTTCAAGTGGAGAAAAAATATAAGATACGTATGTTTGAGTATCCAAGAGAAAAATTTATTGAGCTTTGTAAAAAACTTCTAGATGAGTACGAGAAGTATATTCTAAATCTCTGCCGTAGACTTGGTTTCAGTAATAACTCTCTTGATCCTAAGGAGGTATACAGAACTGATTCGCCAGAATACCGTGCGTTGACCCAAGCGACATTTATTGAAATCTTTCGAAGGGGTCTTGTGTATGAGGATTATAGACCTAATAATTGGTGTCCCCGCTGTAGAACAACGATAGCAGATGCCGAGGTAGAGTATCGAGAAGAGGACACAGATTTTATATACATTCGTTTTCCTTTAGAAGACGGAGGGCATATAATCGTAGCAACTACACGACCAGAATTGCTTGTTGCGTGTAAGGCGATTCTTGTGCATCCAAACGATGAAAGGTACTGTAACCTGCACAACAAAAATGCTATTGTTCCTCTATATGGACATAAGGTTAAGATAATACCGCATAAGGAGGTTAATGTGAATTTTGGTACTGGAGCAATGATGTTATGTTCATTTGGCGATCAGGTTGATGTAAGGCTGTTTAGAGAACTTCAACTGAAGCCCGTAATTGCCATAAATGAGGATGGCGTCATGACTAAGATCGCGGGCAAATATGCAGGACTTCCCGTCAAAGAAGCGAGAAGAAGAATAATTGAGGATCTAATCGCTGGTGGCTATGTTGAGAAAATTGAAAAAATAAAGCATAGAGTACCTATCTGCTGGCGATGTAAAACTCCAATAGAATTTATACCGATGAATGAGTTTTATCTGAAGCAGATCGATTTTCTAAACGCACTAAGAAAAATAGCAGAGCAGATAGTATTTCATCCCAAGGAGAATAAGCAATTATTACTGAATTGGATAAACTCAGTAAAGAGTGATTGGCCAATATCTAGGAGACGCTATTATGGAACTGAAATTCCAATATGGTATTGTGAGAATGGGCATATTCTCCTACCAGAACCAGGTAGATATTATCGGCCATGGGCGGAACCCCCCCCATTTGAGAAATGCCCTTATTGCGGCTCCAGAAAATTTATTCCAGAGACAAGAACTTTCGATACTTGGATGGACTCTAGCATATCTGCCTTGTTTATAAGTGGCTATATGCGAAACGAGAAGTTATTCTCTAAAGCTTTTGTTGTTAGTCTAAGGCCCCAAGGTAAAGAAATTGTACGAACATGGTTATTCTACACACTCCTTCGTGTATACCAACTAACAGGCAAGCCTGCATTTAAGCATGTGTGGATTAGTGGATTAGTGATGGACGAGAAGGGTAGAAAAATGTCAAAAAGCCTGGGTAATATTATATATCCAGAGCCCTTAATAGAAAAATATGGTGCCGACGCACTTAGATTTGCAGGAGCTGCTGAAGCACGGTTGGGCTCAGATTTGATGGCCTCGGAGGCTAGGATTGCTGCAGCATCAAAATTTATTCAGAAACTCTACAGTATTGCTAGATTTATATCTGCTTTCCCAGAACCGAGAGAATCTGAGATAGAACTTCAAGCTCTTGATAGATGGATAATCGCTGAAGCTAACAGGACATTAGAAAAAGTTATTGGGCTGTACGATGATTTTGATTTCTTTGCTGTCAACTTCATAAGAAATTTTGCGTGGTACGTATTCGCGGATCATTATATAGAACTTGTCAAAGGTCGAGCATATGGAAATGTTGGTAATGAAAAACAGCAGAAAGCAGCTTGGTGGACACTCCACTACGTTCTAAAGCTAATTCTAAAGACATTAGCCCCTATAATACCATTTGTCACTGATTACATCTACCGCAAACTCTATGGTAGAACCATACACTTGGAGAGATTCCCAGAAGTTGACAAGTATGACCCCAAGATGCTCAGATATACGGAATTAATAAAAGAGACGGATGCTCGGATATGGGCTTTAAAAAAGAAGTATAAACTTCCGCTCAATGCTTCAATAAAGCTTGTATATTTGCCTAAGGAACTCAAAATATTTGAGCTTGATCTCAAAGCGGCATATGTCGCTGACCGAATAGAATATTTTGAGACCGAGGGCGATCTTGAAAATAAAATAACTAAGATTACAATTGAAATCTAGGAAGTAGCACAAGGTCTCCTTTGCAGGAAATCTTCCATAATTTCATAAGATTAAACGACATTAGAATTTACTTTCACTTAGCCTCTATAATGACTAACAATAGTTTGCCGTATTAGTATCCATTTCCGGCAGAAGATGTACTTCTTCCCTTCTTCATTGGCATGTTAGCTTATAATTAACGGCAGAGATTAAATGCTGTGATAATAGAATACTGAGTAAATTAGATTATGAAGTAACCATGCTATGGTGTCTCTCTTGACAGATACTTTATATACCTATTTTTGTCCCAGATGCGGAAAACCAACGCAGTTTAATAGCGAGAGAAGAGGTCTATGCTTAGATTGTTTTGCGGAACTCAAAGGTGCGACTTTGAAGCAGAAGAACTTTAAAATGGAAATTACTGTTTGTGTTGGTTGTGGAAAGATAAGGTATGGGAACTCATGGTTTGAACCTACTAGGAGCAACTTCGATAAAATTCTAAAGAATCTTGCCAAGCGAACTCAGCTAAGGTTTTATGAATTTAAAGTCGAGATGCCAACTGATATTGAGATATCATCGCTAGGTCAGTATGATAAAATATACGTTCTGATACGCATCCCCATAACCAGCCACAATGTGCTGAGAAGAGGGATAGAACTTAGAATAAATAAGGCTTTTTGCCCACTATGCTCCAAAAAGCGAAGTGGGAAATACTATGAGAGTGTTCTTCACATAAGGTTCTCACGGGATATCGAATCAGAGTTCATGCTAATTCTAGATGAGTTCATAAACACAAGTATGATTCAAATGGAGAAGCTAGAAGTCATAGATGTGAAGAAAGATGGAGCATATGGTGTGGTCATCAGATTTTCAGATAGAAAAATGGCTAGGAGCCTTCTAACTTCTTTGAATAAAAAATTCTCCCTAGTAATTCTAAAAAGATATAGGGAGCAAGTAACGGTGGAGATTAATAATAAACTGCAACGTAGAGTCGTTGAAAAGTACTTCATTAGGTTACTTCCAACATGATCTTCCTCGTTATCATACTTATTCTTCTAGGAAAGCATCGATTTGCGCAAGCCATTCATAGAGCTTCTGAAGAACCGACTTTATCTGGTCGACACTTTTGGCCCCAGTGCACACGACTTTGCCTGACCTAAATAGCAAAAGTACTACTTTATATGTCTCGTCTCTATATATACATCCAGGAAAAATTTCTGGTTCGTATATAACATTGTATCCTCCAGATAACGCTATTAGATCTAGATTTAATTTTTTTCCTAAATCTGCACTAGCAACGATATTCTGTATCTTAAGCTCGGGCTCCCCCAGGATCTCGTAGCCGCAATGACGCAAAATATCAACGAATCGGTTGACGGCTTTCTTCAATTGTTCCTCAGAGCGTGTTCCCGTAATAACACAGTTTCCAGATGAGAATACAAGCATACTAGCCTTAACGTCTGGGAATCTCATCTTAAGTATAAGTCCAGGAAATTCCTGTGGGCTATGGCGAGCGATGAGTGGGAATTCTTCAGCTCTCTCATCATATCCATAAAGCTTCTGTAATTCCGTTTGCATTTTAAGTAACTCTTTGTAAAGTTGTGGCAACTCCAGTCTAATACCCAATATAAGTGAGCCAACTATATTTTCAATACGAAATCTTATTCCAGGCTCGACAGTTATATAAGCCTTTTCTTCTTCTGACACCTTTAACACCATAAAAAAGCCATAATTTAAAAAAACTAACTTCATTCCTAAAAGCAAAATATATATAAAATCTATAGATGCTAATATAAGTAGTCTATATGTAATCGATGTTGAAATACTAAACAGAAGTAGCTATATCAGTAGCGTCTATCAGCGTTGAAGTTTTCTCAATAGATGTGTCTGTGGAGAAGCCCTCAGCATAACTGTGATAGTTATCTGGAATATCGATACCTGTAATAAGCGAGACTACACGTATTTTTGATTTGTAATGAGGAAGTATTCTTAAGCCGAAGATTATCTCCTTATCCTCTCCCATAGTAACAGTAAATTTGTTAACCACATCATACGCCTCGCTTAGCATTAAATCTTCTCCTCCAACGACTTCTATAAGTGCTGCTTTTCCAAGAGCCGGATTCACTTCCAATATTGGATTGTTTAGAATTTTCTCAGCAACATCTATTGTGCGCTTTTGATTGGTATTATCAGAAATAGCGACACCCGGTATAGCTAGCCCCTTATATGACAGGACCTTTCGAACATCAGCAAAATCTACATTGATAAGACCAGGTTCCTCGATGAGATCGGCCAATGAATGTACCAATTGAACTAGCAAGTTGTTTGCTAAAGAAAACGCCCCATGAATCGTTTGGCGAGGAGCAACTTTTATCAGACGTTCATTGGGGATTACTACCGTGACAGTAGGTATCTGTAGTATCTCACTTAAGGCCTTAAGGGCGTTCCCAATACGTATACGGCCTTCGCACCTAAATGGCATAGTAACAAATGTCATGGATAATAATCCAAGATCATAAATAAGCTCTAGTAGTGGAGGAGTAACTCCAGAACCTGTTCCGCCTCCTAATCCTGCGACCACGATCAGTAGGTCTGAATCCGAGATTAGACTTTCTATTTTTTCCTTAGATTCTTCAAAAGCTTTTCGTCCAAGGACGGGGTCATTTCCAGCTCCATATCCACGCGTAACTGTGCGCCCTATGAGAATGCGTCGATGTGCTCTACTTATGGCTAATTGGCTAGCATCGGTGTTCATAGCGATTACTTCGACAATTCTAGAGTTACGCATATTTTCAAATAAAGCAGTTACGAAATTATTCCCAGCTCCGCCTACTCCTATAACCTTTATTTTAGGGAGCTTTAATGTCGTTAGATCTTCAATTTCTTCAGATATGTTCTCTCTCCTAACTATTGATGCTTGATCGGCCGTACTAGAACTCAGCTGTGCGATTAAGTTCTCTAGATCCATGTAATACTCACCGAAATAGAGCTGTTAGGAAGTATTTAAAAGTAGGGAGTTATCTGGATAATACTTAGATGTAGTATATGGTGATGTGCGTGAGCTCTATTAAAGACTTCGAAATAATTGAAGAGTACACAGCAGACGTTGCATTTATAGCATATGGTAATAATCTCGAAGAGCTATTCATAAACGCTGCCCGAGCATTAACAGCAATCCAAGTAGACCTAGGAAGCATTGAACCAAAAGAATGTGTTGATATATCTGTCGAATCTCATGACCTCCTCAGTCTTCTTAGGAAGTGGCTCGAGGAATTCTTATACCTAAGAGATACAAGGCAGATGTTTTTTGGTAGGATAACAGATGTTTCCCTTAATATAAAATTGACTGCGGAGGGCGATGAGAAATATGTGGTTATGGCTAAGGCGTGTGGTGAGATATTTGATCCAAAAAAACATGGGGGTTCTGTTGAAATAAAGGCTGTGTCATATCATAATATGGAGATAGGTTGTAAGGAAAAAACTTGGTATGCGCGTGTACTAGTTGATATATAGTGGTCGCATTTGAGTAATATTGCTGTTGTTTTGGATACATCGGCTATTATTCGTGGCTTTGAATTGCTAATGAGGGACAGCCTTCTTAAAAATGTTGTGGGCTCAGAAAAAATTTTCCTCTTCACAGCACCTGCTGTGATTGAAGAAGCAAAGTATAGTGGAACTAAAGTTAAGCTAAAACTCCTCCTAAGTAGAGTAACAGTACTAAATGTTGGAAAAAAATACCTTAAACTTGCAAGGGAAGCTGCATCTAAGATGGGTCTTCAGCAGGAGTTATCGGATACGGATCTAGAAGTTTTAGCATTGGCTTTAGAACTTATGAATAGATATACTAAGGTTTATGTAGCTACGGATGATATTAGATTACAAAATGTATGTATAAGTGTAGGTTTAGATGTTATTGCGTTTAAAAGACGTCTCAGATACTTACTGCGTAGAAGAAAGAAATGTATGTTCTGCGGTATCGAATTTGATAATAAATTTGAGGAATGTCCCAACTGTGGTTCAAAGAAATTTAAGTATATTGTCCATAAAGTTAAAATTCGGTGAGTATGTTGAGTCATAGTAGCATATTGCTAGTGGCATCAAAAAGTGATATTGCAAGTATGAATATTCTTAATAATCTTACAGAGTTAGTTGATTTCGAGCCAACGAACCTAGCATTCAAAGGTAAAGAAATTCTATTTTCTAAGAAACTAGGAGCATATCTTTTAGTCATAGATGATGAACTCATAAGAGCGGATTATCTAGAAGCATTGCCAAGTTCATTTACACGTCTAATTTTCCTTTCAAGACATTCATCGCAAAGCAAATTACCAAGCTTATTGGTGCACTTTCCGGGGAATTGGACATCGGACAATAGTATGGGAGGTAAGCCAAGAGAACTTTCAGTAGCGGACCCAGAAATACTGAAAAAATTTGTGATGAAACTCCTACAGTACAGACGAGAAGAGGTAATACCAAGAGAGTATGAAGTGGGTATCGAGGTCACACATCACGGCCCAACAATAAATAGGGCATGTACATTCATAGAGATCGGTAGCGACATCGAAAATTGGAAAGATAGCCGTGTAGGAATGATAGTAGCTAAGGTTATTGTGGAGTCCATAGGAGACTTAGGCTCAATAAACATATCCGCCAAAATAGGATTTGGTGGTCCACACTATGCGCCAAAGTTCCTAAGTGTCATTATAAGAGACCCTGAGATCTTTATTGGCCATATAGCGCCTAAATATGTAATAAATGAGCTTGATGAAGCTATGATTAGAAAAGCTATAGAAAGATCCATGGTACCGATAGACGGTGCGCTTCTAGACTGGAAAGGCCTTAATAGCAAGCAGAGAAAGCGAATAATGGGAATACTAGAGGAGATAGGCCTAGGGTATATCAAGATCTGATATTTATTTGAAGTATTACGTACAGTCTTTTCTGGGAGTATATTAAATATTATATTCGTTTTCTTATTATTATGCTGGTCGTCATTAGAGGAAGGTGCCTATACTATGTCATTTACGGCTGTATTTGAGGATGTGAAGATCATCAGAAGTCTTTTCAGAGGCGTAAGCGATTTGCTCTCTGAAGCTAATATGTTTGTGAATGAGGAGGGTATAAGAGTCCAGGGACTTGATGATTCGAGAGTCGCTATGCTTAGCCTAAGAATGCCGTCGTCGGCTTTCCACATCTTTGATTTTTCGCCGCCAGAAGGCGCTGATGTTATACAAATAGGTTTAAATTTCTCAGATATAAAGAAAATATTTGCGAAGGCAAAAGCAAAGGATTCAGTACGCCTAGCGCTCGTCCAGGAAGAACGCCCCTACTTCGAAATAACATTCTTCCGGGGAAGCCTAGAAGACATGACACAAGTACGAATATTTAAGCTTCCCATTATTGAAGTTCCAGCCGAGACTATAACCCCTCGTGAACTCGAACTCGATGTTATGGCGGAATTTGCTACTGGCTCTTGGGTAGCTGAGCTTGTTGCAAGTGCAGCAATAGTTGCTGATGACTTACAAATTATTGCAAATAAGGACGAAGAGAAGCTAATTTTCTCGGCGGAAGGCGAACTCGGAAAATTTGAATTCCCAGTAATGCTTTCTAGAGATGAGATGGTAATAAGATATGAAATCGCTAAGGATGCCAGAGCAATATACTCGTTAGATTATCTGAAGAAGATGGACACACCTGCAAAAATAGCTGATAGTGTCATAATCAGATTTTCAGATAACATGCCCATGGAGCTTACCTACATAGTAGGCGGAGGCTTCGAGATGAAATATCTGCTTGCTCCTAGAGTCGTTGGATGACATCAATGTGAACTGGTGCCTTGATTTGGAGCCCTTAATAATTTTCATGTTAGCGGCCGCGATTATTAGCTTTATTCGTGTGTTCTCGGAACTCATTTTTGTAAATCCTCATCAAGTACGTATATATAATCGCCTGATGAGTGAGTGGAGGCGGAAGGCTAAGGAAGCGATGAGAAGTGGTAATCTGAGACAAATAGAGCGGGTAAAGCGGGAAAAAACAAAAATAGATAGTTTAGCGATGACAATATCTAAGATGAGATTTAAATCGATGATGATAACATTTTCCCTCTCGATAATCATATTTATAATAATTGCTAAGTATTTTGCTATACCGATTCTAGTGCCCATACTAGGAAAGCTGACAGGTCTCTGGTATTTTATTCTGTGTTCATTGGCGTGGAATTCAATTGGTAGCATAATTCTCAAGCTCAAAGGGTATGAATAACATTCCTGTTCAATAAGATGTGCTATGATTTATATTTTCTGTGGTTCGCTATCAGCGATTTTTTCTCTTAAATTTAAAAAGCCAAATTATCAAGAAGAAAGAATCG
Organism: Candidatus Njordarchaeota archaeon; assembly: GCA_029856685.1. Classification (GTDB taxonomy): domain Archaea; phylum Asgardarchaeota; class Njordarchaeia; order Njordarchaeales; family Panguiarchaeaceae; genus Panguiarchaeum. The sequence goes on along the minus strand of JAHKKZ010000013.1, from coordinate 1,798 downwards.
TAGTAGCATCTTGTAGATTTTATGGAGATGTGATTCTAATGCCCGCACCCAGACATAGGTCGCGATCCCTAAGGAGGCGAAAAATAAGGACGCCTGGTAGGAGGTTAGTCATACACTATGAGAAGAGAAATAAAGGAAAAGCTCATTGTGCTATCTGCGGAAGAGAGCTATTTGGGGTTCCGCGCGAACCTGGAGAATATCCTAAGTCTTCACGCAGACCAGAGCGCCCATATGGCGGTTTTCTATGTGCTGAGTGTCTAAGGAAATATATTATTAGAGCAACTATAGAAAAGTTCGCATCAAAAATCCTCTCGTGATATTTCGAGGTTAAAATAGATATGGCATTCAAAACAAGACCTAAAATAGTAATTCTTATCTCAGGCCCCCATGGTTCAGGAAAAACAACGTTAGCACGAGCTATTGCGCGGAGATTAGGTTTACGGTACCTCTCGTCTGGAGAAATATTTAGAAGAAAGGCCGAAGAAATGGGAATGGATCTCATCGAATTTACTAAGTATGTTGAAAAAAATCCTGAGATCGACTACGAAATAGACAATATCACAAAAAGAGAAATCAGAAAAGGAGATGTCGTTTTTGATTCCCAACTAGCATACTTCTTTGCTAAGGAGATAGCGGATCGCAGCATAATAAAGATAAGCATAATGATATATGCTTCATTTGATGAAAGAGTCAGGAGGCTTATGAAAAGAGAGGGAATTAGCTACGAAGAGGCATTAGAGGAAATCACTGTAAGAGAGAGAAGCGAACAAAAACGCTTTAAGAAGCTATATGGAGTCGATCTCTGGAATCTAGACGATTTCGACGTGGTTATAAATACATCTCAAATGGATAAGGATGATGCCATAGAGTTGTGTCTAGGAATCATAGAAAAACTTATAAATGCAAGAAAAAAGCAAATAGCATAGCAAGAAATCTAGAGGTATTCACGTGGTATTCTTATAGGTTCTTTCATAAAGTTCTCTAAATTTTGTTCCTTAAGAGCACTTAAAACATCCTCGTCACTCGCTCCACGCTCAATATGAACTTTTATATTAATTGGCAGTAAGTGATCGATATTCATTCTTCTTCGTTTTACGCCATTAAGTTGTGGTGGGCCAGTAATCAATACATAGTTTTCATCTATTATGTCGACTACTACCGCTTTTTTGCCTGCGCGCCTTCCTCTCAATATAACACAGCAACGGCCGATATCAAACAGCTTGGGCATACCAAAGCACCTTCTTCTTCAGCAATTAGTACCACTTATGAGGATTTTTGTATTTTGAATTAAAACTTAACAATAGAACTCTATGCGACAAATTAACAAGATATAAAACATCAGTTTAGACATACGCAAGGTGATTTAAGATATGATGTGTGGCCCGGCGGACTAACACCAGCTGGTCCTTGCTAGCTATTCCAGCTTTTGCTCCCAGCGGCTCTCTTTGCCGGGCCGAATAAATAATCATAAGTTTAAGATTACTTAACTTTATGGCTATGTCCGTCTACTCAAGGGAAGATATATGAGCAGGATTTATGTTCTCAGGCTGGGGCACCGTATTTCGAGGGATAAAAGAATAACGACACACGTGTGCTTGGTGGCGAGAGCTTTTGGAGCCAACGGATGCCTGATAGCAGGCGATTTTGATCCTCAAGTATGCAGGACAGTAAATGATGTTTGTAGGCGATGGGGAGGCATCTTTGAGTGTGGATATGTGGAAAATTGGCGGGCTTTTTTAAGGCATTGGAGAGAGAATAATGGTGTGATAGTTCACTTAACGATGTACGGGATAAATCT
>JAHKKZ010000129.1 GCA_029856685.1 Candidatus Njordarchaeota archaeon | reverse complement strand
CCTTCCATCGCTATGGCGCTTCTATATTCTCGACTATCCGTTGAGAACTCATGTATTGCTTCATCGCTATCAACTAGGTGAATAAACATCAGTAAGCCGTTTTCCTCGATCTCCTCCTCATGCTCAGTAATAAATTCGAGTGCTTGATCCATGTTTGGAAGTGCTTCTCCACCACCAAGCCGTGTGGTGTTAGAATCCCCAATAAAGCTACTAAGAGTTCTGGGGGCAAAGAATGTTGCTGTTATTATTCCATAGTCATCCGCAATCTCAAATACGTCCTCCGCTGTGGGCTCCATAAAATTACGCAGTACTAGGTGTCTCCTCTCCTTGGAGTATCCAGGGCCGAGTTCGCAGCCATGTATTTGAGGCCATGTCCCCGTGACAATTGATATGTGATTCGGATATGTCACTGTCGGGTATGTCGCAACAAATTTCTTTGCCAATGCTCCCTCATCCCTATGCTGTGTTATCCAATGATCCGTACTCCAGAACACATCGGCACGCGCACCATCGAACGTTACTATTATCACTTTATTTGCGAGTGGTTGCTGCCTTGCTGGATCTCCCCTAGAGCTCATATCCATCGAATTTACCAACAAAACTGGTGTAGCCGCAAGAAGAATAATAATTGCTGTGAGGGTCTTAGCTCTCTTCTTCAGTACTGTTATCCTCCTCCTTAGTATCAGGTCAAACAACATGAGTAATGCCGCCAGCATCAATACGGGAACCAAAGTATTGTCAAAGAGCCATAAGGCACTGTTTCTGAATTCCTCCGATGTTGCTAGAGCTGCTTCGGCGCTTCCCGCGTTGGATGGAAACATGAATATTGCTGGTAGTATAAGCACTATAATTATTGATACTACGAGAAGTATCAGTAGTTTATCCTTCAGCAGTTTTCGTAGTCCACTTTTGATTCTAGGCATACTTAGAACCCATCAGAAATTTCTTGATTAGAATCGGTGATGCTATAATAATTATCCCCAGTATTATTGAGAGCGCAAGTGCATAGTATACTTCTGGTGGCGTCCCAGCTTTCACCTCCTCGATTATCAGGATTTTTGCCGCTCCGCGTCCAAGAGCCCCCGTCTCAGAAAGCATTATTGCCTCAACAACATATTCGCCTTCCTCAGCAATAGTTATGTTCGTTGTTTTTAGCCCAGACTGAGCATCTATTTCTAATTCTTCGCTCACAACAGTTTCGTTTGTCTTTATGTTCGTTATCGCGATTCTGAGGGTTGCTGTTTCGTACTGTGACATTGAGTATGTTACATTTATCTCTATACTTTGGTGGGGTTTGGCTATCGCTGGGTTGACGCTTACTCTGACATCCGCAAAATTTTTGTAGACTCCTAGGTCTCTCCCAGTAGCATTGCTGGGTATTCTCACACCAAGAAAACCGGCCAGTGTTGGACATATATCCAGCAACGATATGTTGCTTGGAATATTCACATTCTTATCATACATCTCTCCACTAAATATTATTGGTATTGTGCGTGTGTTTATTCCTCCATGAGCACCGTTGGATTCAAATGTGTACGCATAGTAAGGAGACTTAAGGCTCACTACGATATCCCCAGCATATGCCGTATTGAGACCTAAATCGGCGAGGGTTCCATTAGCTTTTTCTATAGGAGTACGTGTCCATATGCCCTCTATCCAATCTATTTTGCTCAGATAATCAACTGCTATGCTGAGATCCTCCTCATGCTTCAGATATATGTATACCAATGTTCCGATGGGAACAACTCTATGCTCCACAGGTAGACCAACTATGTGTTTGCCATCTGCCGTGAGCACACGATACTCGGGTATTGTTTGGATCATGGAATGATCCGTTGTGAGAATCATCAGGGTTCTGTCCCATAATCCAGTTTCATTTAAATAGTTTATGAGCTTTCCTATTTCCAGATCTATGATTTTAAGTACGTCCTTGTAATAGCTACTTGCTGGTCCATGCGTATGTCCAGATGCGTCTGGCTCTGGAAAATCAATCACAACTAACGCTCTTTCCCCCTCTCTAATGCCCCTTGAGAAGACATCTATGACGCTTATCGACCTGTTTATGAGGTCATCGAGATAGGATTCTCGGAAGATTATTGGTAGTGAGGGATCATATGGGTTGTAGGGTTCGGGATAATATACCGATATTGAAGCCTTGCCTTCTCTACCTAAAGCTACTGAGACCTTAGACTCTGTATATATGAAGCCTAACTTTACATTCTCTTCAAGAAGTACCTCCGCTAAGCTCTCCGCTTGAATCATTTCCGAGTACCCGACAGTCTCTGGCTCGACATCTAGGGGGAGGAGATGATAATACGTAGAGTTGATAGCATAGGTGTTAACGACACCATTGATTTCTGGTGGAGCTCCCGTGAGTAGTGCTGCCCATGCTGCTGTTGTCGCAGAGGGGACTATTGTCTTTCCTAATACGAGGTTTCCAGTTGTTATGAGCCTATAAAAGTTTGGAAGTTGTGCTGCATCTAAAAGTTCCTCGAAAGTTGTATAATTCAGAGCATCAAGTACAACCAAAACTGCCAATCTTCCATATACGGAGTTATCATTGCCCATCGTTGTGACACATATATTCTCACTTGTAAAATCTGTATGCATCGCTGATAGGGGCGCTAGAATCATCATTAATATCAAAGCCAGAACAATTCGCCTCAAAGCCAGCACCTAGACAACTTTGTCTGATAATAAGAAGGAAATCCTATTTTATATTACCATGCCATGTACTATCTGCAAACACAGTGGAAGTTATGTAAGCGAAATTATTTTCTCTTGATTTAAATCCTCGATTAAAGAGTGTAGATTAGGGGGGTGTCTGATGAAGAATAGTATTGTTGTTGAAGACCTATCTTTCAGATACGAAATCGCTAAGGAATACACTTTACGAGACATAAATTTTAGAGCCATGCCAGGCGAGTTTATACTACTCATTGGACCATCTGGTTGCGGCAAAACTACATTTATAAATACAATAAACGGGATCATCCCTCATGTTCTCAAAGGTATTCTGAGGGGAGATGTAGTAGTAAGTGACGGCGAAAACGAATATGTTGTGAGGGAAACACCAATAAAGACGCTTGCAACGGTTGTAGGAACGGTTTTTCAGGATCCCGAAACACAGTTCTTTACGCTATCTGTACTCACCGAACTTGCCTTCGGCCCGGAAAATCTTATGCTTCCTCCTAAGGAGATAAAGAGAAGAATAGACTTCGCTGTAAAGGCTACTGGAATTGAGCATCTACTCCAAAAAAGTGTCTTCGATCTAAGTGGTGGGCAGAAGCAACGTGTAGCTATTGCGTCAGCACTCACGATGATGCCTAAGATACTTATCCTTGACGAACCAACAGCGAATCTCGATCCCCAAGGAGCAAAAGAGGTTCTAAAAGTTATTGATCGCTTGGTAAGAGAACTCAACATAACTGTGATCCTGATAGAGCACAGACTTGAGGAGGTTTCTAAGTATGCGGACAGAGTGATTGTTATGAATAAGGGTGAGTTCATCGCGGAAGGACCTCCGAGGAAGGTATTTGGCGATCCACACATAGTCGACGTTCTATATGATATCGGCATTAGACCCCCATGGCACATTGAGATACTTCACAGAATCTCCCAGAAACGGAGTGTTAATATTGACGACGTTCCTTTGACGATAGAGGAAGCCGCAAAAATTCTCGCAGGGATACTACCTAAGAAAAGTATCTCCAATGAACCTAGGAGGCTTCGCGAGTTGGAGAAATACTATGAGAATCTGAGCAAAAGAAGAAAAGTAATAGAGATCCGAAACCTATGGTTTGTTTATCCTGACGGCACAGTCGCTTTGAAAGGAATAAATCTGGATATCTACGAGGGCGAATTTGTTGGCATAATTGGTCAGAATGGTTCTGGAAAATCCACATTGTGCCTTACCCTCTTAGGTCTATATAGGCCCAGCCATGGATATGTGAAGGTTCTAGGGAAAGATGTTTCTAAGATGAGCTTAGCCGAGATGTCTAAAAGTGTCGGCATGATTTTCCAGAATCCCGATCTAATGCTTTTTCAGAGTACTGTTTGGAATGAGATAGCATTCGGACCAAGAAATTTAGGCCTCCCAGCTGAGGAGAT
>JAHKKZ010000128.1 GCA_029856685.1 Candidatus Njordarchaeota archaeon | reverse complement strand
TTTCTTGGTTCTTCTAAGAGTTATTATTATATAAATGAATTGTTTAAGCGGGCGGGGAGAGGAACTGCTGGTTTATCTCCAGGTTTTGATGAAACAGAGATCATGTTTAATGTTATTTTGGGTCCATATAATGTTACCTGTATTCGAGTGGAACCGAATGCAACCTATGAGGACATAGAAGATTCTTTGCTGAGAATAGCGTCTGAGAATAGCTTAGGTACGTTGGCTGTGGAGTTTACTCATGTCGCTCTTATAAAGTCTTATGCTTCTAAAGGATACAACTATTTCCTCGTAAATGTGATTAATGCTGAGAATTATACCGAGGGGTATTTGCCTCCGCTAGTCATAAAGTTTAGGACGAATCACATTTGGTATCCAATCGAGATATCGATGCTCTATGAAGGATACATGAGGATTGGTGTTATTGTGATCACACCAAGAGAGTTTGTCTATACTGGGAGAAGTACGCATATATGGAATATTAGACGAAGGACGATAGTTAGTCGTAGCTTTATTGAAAGAATAGACCTCCGCCTGCTATCAGTATTTAGTTTATTTGATGTATGGTTTAATGCGTATGTCTACGGTGCCTACTACGCGTCTTCAGATGACCTATATTTTGATTTCACGGGATATATTACGGGCTCTAACATAAACATATTGTACTACACAATACTATTCGTACTCCTAACTTTTCTCACGGTGGGTCTGCTAATAGGCCCCATTAAAATAGGAGAAAAAACAAGAAGAATACTTCTGCTTTCTATCCATGTGTTGGCTACGATCGTATTAGCCATAATTGCCTTCAGCGGAATTCTATTCATGCCACTAATGGAATATATCGGTAAGACAAGCATGCTGGCACAGTTATACGTATACTCCAGCATAGGCCTAATGACCATCGTATTGGTATTACTATTGTTGGTTCTAATGAAGATTTTAAGCTACATAAGAACGAGAGATATGGTTTTCCTAACGCGAAAATACTTAGGATTAATCCTCGCGTTAATACACATAGCAATTATCCTACTAATAGTTAGTGCCTCCGCATTATGGGCACTAACCACAGAGATGTGGGCCTTTGAGGCCTATCAAGCGATGGTTACAATGATAGTAATATACCTTGGGATAGTTCTTTTCATACAGTCTCTGCTAAAGAAGAAATAGGTTCTTCTATTATTTTTGTTTGAGAGAACTACCTATTGTGGTGGTTCAAACCAGGATTTATGATAGATGAACGAATTATGTTAGTTTTTTGTTCCGCTTTTCTTTTCCGCTCCGTTAAGACCCTTGGCTGTGGTTTTTGGTTCGTTCACTTGTTCCTGTTTTGTGGCTGGGATCACCATGACATTCTTAGTGTATAACATTGCTGTCTCAGCGGGCCCAGAACAACAAAATTAGAAGTTTAAAGTGGGGAAAAACTAAAATTTATAAATAGGAAACTTATAATATATGTTGATCCCACAATAGTTTTAGGTGTCCTTATATTTGGGAAGTGAGAAACCACTTCCTTAATATATTAGAAATAATATTAGGAGAGATCACAATAATAGCAGTATTATCCTTCACTATAAGTACATGTTTAGCCTTGCTCTTCACCTATAGTTATACCCTATCTATATACGAATTCCTATATATGATCACATGCGCCTTTGTGGAGTTCCCCCAGGACTACATCATGGTTATCCCAAAAAGCTTACCCGTAACTATCAGCATATTCTTAGCCTCGCTACTATTATCAGTAATAATCCCCACAATACTACTCTACAGAAAGGATTTATCAAGAGCGCTCAGAGTTTCTATATAAATCCTAAAAAAGCTATTAACAAAGAAAAACAACGAAGAAAAAGTATCAAATTTAAAATACTCATATGGGTAAATACTCATATGAGTCTATACTCATATGGGTCTAAAATGTTTGTGGATCGCGAAAAAGAGTTAAGGGCTCTTAGGGAGATGTACGAGCTATTTCTTAGGGGACATTTACATGGTGTTGTAGTATATGGCTTACGCAAGGTGGGTAAGACAACACTTATAAAGATGTTTGTGTCTGAGAAGAAGGGTTTGAGATTCGATCTCTCTTGGGTTAACTCGGTTGAGAGTCTTGTAAAGTTGATTTCTAAGACCCTCAAAATCACAGTTAATGTTGATTTAAGTGACCCTGTAGACGCCATAATTTCCGCACTAGCTATACTAGAAGACTATGCGAGAAGTAGTAAGAAAAAATTTCCCGTCGCTCTGGACGAGTTCCATACACTGATAGAAAGACTACCAGTAAAGATCGCCAAAAAATATGGACTTAAAAGAGATGAAGTATATGTGGACATTCTCTGGAAATTAAGAGCCCTCATAGAAAACTCAACAAATATATTCTGGATATTCGTCTCAAGCATAGGCTGGATGAAAATAAAGGAATACCTAAGAGAAAAAACAAAGGCCAAAGGAGCACTACTCGGAGTCCTAGAAAAGCTAGAGGTCAAACCCTTAGATCTCACCTACGCCAAAGAACTAGCACTTTCACTTATGAAAAATAAAAACGAGAAGGTAGCCGAAGAGATAGCAAGAATCTCAGGTGGAATACCAAGAATAGTTGAGATTCTCATCAGAAGATACAACACAACCGAAGAGGATCCACTAAAACTAGCTAGCGAATCAATAAGATCTGGAGAATTCGATGAGCTATTCGAAAGCATAATCAGGTTCTTAGCAGAGTTCTCCCGAAGAGAATTCGACACCCTAGCACAAGTACTAAAAGCCGTCGCAGAAGAAAATAAAACAGCAGAAGCGGTCGCCAAATACCTAAACACGACAAGAGGCTCAGCATATAATATCCTAGAAGAACTCACAAAACTAGGACTTATAACTAAACACAAAACAAAAAACAGAATCGAATACAACATAGCATACCCCCTAATGAAGGAATGGTTGTTACTTAGCATCCCCCCACAAAAAGACATAACAGAACTGCTAGCAAGAGCCTTTGGAATAGCGGGAGAAAGCTACCTAAGAGAACTCTTAAAACAGGCCGTCGGAAAAAGGATCGAACTATACGAAGACAAAGAAGGAAGCATATTCTACGGAACAACAAGAAGACTCATACTAAACATAGAAAAAGTCTACTCCATAAAAGAAACTCTAGAATTCTTCAATAACATAAAAAACGCCGATATAATCGCAGAGAACAACAACATATTAGTATTCGAAGCAAAAATCAGAACAAAAGGACTAAGCCCAGACGAAATCACTAAACTCGCCAAAAAACTAAAAGCCATACAAACAAAAACAAAGAAGAAAACAATAGGAATAATAGCACTACTCGAAGGCGAAGCAAAATACACAGCAATAAGCCAGGCAATAAGAAACGGAATTATCATAATGTCACCAAAAGCAATAAGAATACTCGCCAAAAAACTAGACTACCCCCACTGGTAGCGGCCCGAAAAATGCCCACAAAAACTCATAAAAGCTTGAATTTCTACCTCTAAATAATCGAAAAATTTACGAAAAAGAAAGATATATAAATACAATTTCAGATAAGATATTGTATTTCTTTCGCATCTTTTTCTAGGGCTTATGGGTGCTGATTTTGAGACACATACAAATAATACTTATATTGATGCTAATCACAACCTTAACATATACCCTTAACATAATAGAAATCCCATCAAATATCAATATAAGAAGGCAAACGAAACACATAGGACTATCAGCACATAGAGCAAACAACATCCCAATAAAAACAGACTTTCTAGAGGGTGACATACCTATAAAAGTCATGTACCTAGACAAAAACTATGGGAGTGGAGGAATAGACCTCCTTAAAAAGGGTCTTACAGAAAGCTCAGTACTCCTCGACAAAGACCAAAACCTCATCCACGACAGAATAGACCAAACGCTTAGAGAGATCTATGTCAACGGATCCCTACAAAAACCACTGAAAATCGAAGTCCTCTGTTGGGACCAACAATCTCTCCAAGAAGCTATAAGTATCTTCAGAACAATGGGAGGTAAAATACTGAAAGTATGGGAATTCATAAACGGTTTTCTAGGCATAATACCAGCAAGCAACATAGAACCATTCGCAAGGCAGGCACAGGGAAAAGTAGGACTAATAGAACCAGCATGGGG
>JAHKKZ010000127.1 GCA_029856685.1 Candidatus Njordarchaeota archaeon | reverse complement strand
CAACAATTTTAGCATCGCTCATCTTAAATGTGACGTCAGACATAAATGCGACATCATACCCAGCCGGAAAATTATCTACAAGCGCATTACCCACCAAAACCTCTACCCTATCCTCCATACCATAACGCCTTATGTTTTCTAACGCCAAATCCACAACACTAGGCAGATCAAATATTGTTGATCTCAGCTCCGGGTAAACGGAGCAAAAACCTATTGAGTACAATCCATGCCCCCCACCAATATCCAGCATTTTTCTAGTCCCACTAAACACGTTCTCACTCTCAAGAAGCTCAAGCGTTCTTTGAAATTCTCCACATATCGCCAATACAATGAATTTTCTTTGCTCCTCTGGGCTCCACCACTTATGAATCCGTTTCAAAGGGATTTATTGATTGATTCGGCCTCCATGGCAAACCTCAAGAAGACGCATCCTACTGGTCCTCTTTTTCTATGTATTCATAATATATTATGTATTTTCTGGCTGTGTCAATTATGCTTTGTAGCATGACTCTCGCCAGGCGCTCTGTGGAGGCTATTGGTAAGCATGCAGGGTTTTTAATTATATCTATTAGTAGGTATGTGTAGAATCTATTTTTTGTTAGGACATAGCATTTTCCTATTGTTTCAGCGAATCTCTCTGTTACGAAATCAATATCATAGGCTTTGAAGCCTGAGTATCTCAAGTGTCTTATAAATTTTATCCATGAGTTAAAGAGGAGCTTTATAGATCTGCTTTCGTCATATATACTGTATATCTGAGCCATAGAGTGGTCTCTATCAAATTCATATGTCTCAATCCACTTTGTCGTTATCTTATATGTCTCTTCAGCAATCTCTAGATATTTATGCTCTTTTGTTAGAATAGCCAGCTTCTCTATATACCTATATAGAGATTCCTCTATATTTAGTAGATCGACAAGGAAATCTCCATATTCACTCATAACATACCCACGTATTTCTAATATATATGACTTGAAAAGTCTGAATATCTTCAGTGGGTCTATTATTTTGGTGTAATATGCTACACATGCCAACTTTCCTAATGTTTCTATTGCCTTATCATCTAGGTTTTTAGCTTGTAAAATAGCTTTTTTAAGGCTCGATATAAATATTCTTTTTGCCTGTGGTATCAATTTGGCATCATACAGCTTTATAACTAGTGGGGGAGCTATAACAGACATTTCTGTTGGTCTTCCCATGACATATCGATAGACCTTAATTAGCATTTCTTTTGGCGGAACGATAAAGGGGGAATAGTCAATTAGTTTTGATAAGTTGGCAGAGATCATATACTCGTTCCCCAAAATCTCAATGTCGAAGACGTCTAATGCCCTATCATAAACAAAGAGATGTGAAAATGTAATGAACTTGTCTACAAGATCCCACATCTCGTCCTTATCCAAATTTTCGACGTAGTTCTCGAATTTTTTTGTTAGTCCTATCGCCTTATTCTCATCGCCACATTTGTACATGTAGGGAGCTATAAAGCTCAAGGTTGGTAAAACATTCTCATTTCCAGAGCTTATCTCTGAGAGTGCTAATTGTATTAGTTTGTTCAATAAATTATCCTCCATTAAAAAGGAGACTTCGAGCGCATATATTAGTGAATTCGGATCCATATCCAGTAGTTCTCGGTTTTTCATGGATTTTAGCCTTTGAAAGCTTTGCCTCTCTAGACCAAGAATATATTCAACAAGGGCCCATTCTGTGGGAGAATCATATTCCTTTAACAGTAGTTGTCTCCAAAGCATCATAATCTCCCCACAAGCAGAAGCCATAGACTTTTGAAACATTTTGTATATTCTGGAAAGGTATCCTCACTTTCATCATGAAGTTAATCAAGTTCTCGTATAGAAACTATATCCTCTGCCACTTCCCCCAGTTTTTTATAGGTATCTTTTACTAGGGCGAATAATTCCTTGTCTTTAACCTCAGCCATTGCTGGCAAAGCAAGAGCAATAAGATCAATGTTGGTCTCCTCATTGATGAATTTTCTGCATATTTCGGCGATTCTATGTGATAGACGTTCATTGACCGCGCCTATCGCACAAAGTGCAGAAATCGCAGCATCTCTAACATACATGTCCAAGTTCTCATCGAAAATAATGGATGCTATTTCATCTATGAATCTAGCTCCAAAGTTGAAGAATATAACCTTTAGATCCTCTGTTATGAATTCATCCAGCTCCTCAGTTCTTGATGCAATGACTTCCCTTAGTATATTAAAAGATCTTTTATCGGCTCTTAGACCTAAAATATATAGAATATATATAGGCAACATGCCTTCTCCCACAGAATCTCTTCTCCAGTAACGTTCATCCATAATAATACGGTACATAATGTCATGGAAATCGTTCCGCAACAATACATCCTCTATAAAATCAAGTTCCTTATTCTCTATCGACTCCACAATATGCCTAGCAATCTCATCCATATCCATCCGAACACACCCAAACGTAAGCTATAGGGTTGCTAGGGGATCATACACACCAATGCTTAGTCGATATAGAGATTCTTACCTCTGCATATATTTTAGTGAAATTAAAACTATATTAGAATAGTATGGTGCAAGAGTCATGACGTTTAGGGGGTAGCATCTTCTTTAGTGTGAGAGATTATCTGAATTTTTATGGAATACAAGCCAACATCAGACAAAAAGTGCATCTAAAAATAACAGTAGAAATAAGAGCATCCATAAGAAACATACATATCTACATAGGCCTTGAACACGTTCTAATATATTTCCATTGTCAATCTGTAACACTTGTTCTTGACTATTGCATTCAATATAGATTCACTAGATAACAATAAACACACATCTTACATAGAGGGCCAAACATATACAACAAAACTGGCGTAGAGGGTTAACAAAATTGGCTAACGAAACCAATTTTTACGACCGGCCCCGCTAGACACTCCTTTGATTGCTTCTCTCCTTATTTGCCATGGAGATCTGTCGATACATTTTTGATGTAATCGCTTATTATCTTGCTTCGAAGTTGGGGAATGCTATTTTTTACGGTTAATGTATGTGGATCTAATGCGCTGGTACTTGTTAATAGTTATTCTTTAATGTAATTCTTTTTAGTGCCAAATAAAAAGTAATATCCCATCCCGTCTTAATAGAGTACTCACAAGACCGAAATAACTATTATCCCAGAAACAAAGGTGCCATATAGATGTGCTGTAGGAACACCCTACACAATATTATGGAACTATCCAGCATATTGCTCAACAGACCCAAAACACTTGGGCATAATTATCGAGAAAAATTTTTCTCTCTTTACGGTTGGATGAGACATCATTATCCTAAGTTTTAATGGTCTGTTTAACCTAGCGGAGATTACGTCTATAAGTTTATCGAATAGCTCGGATAAATCATCAACCTCCGATTTACTTAGAAGCCATGGAAACGATATCCACTCATGCTCCAACCCTGATTTCTTCCAAGCTACATATGAAAGAAAGGCTATAAGAGCAAAAAATATAGTGATACAGTGTAGGGCTCCTAAACCAATAATCAGCATAATAAAGAGCACAAGGATAATGAGTGGAATAAATAGTAGAATGATTAGAGAAAGGAGCATTAATCTGTTTCTGATAGACCTTAGCTTCCCGATAACCCCGTAATTGCTAATGTAGTTGAGTATCCTATTTGATACACTTGGAGAAATCTTAGATATCTTTTCTAGGCACTTCTCCACATTCTCGATGTCAACCGCATTAAGTATTGTATGGGCTGTTGTTAATGGATCCAACATCTCCCATAGGAATGTAATGAGATCAGTAAGCTCACCACACATCACACCATTAAAAACCCTTCTTCTCCTCACACGAAAATATAGAAGATATAGTAGAAGTATAGTAAGCACAATCCATGCAGATACGAAAAATGCCAACACACTCAACATGCCATCTGGAGCAATATTGACTATGATTATAAAGCCTAGGGCAAACACACCAAACATTAGCGACAAAATATCCATCTTAGCACGCTTATCACAGATTAGAACACGCCTACTAACTAGGTGACTCATTTACAATCACCCAAAAAACATCTTGGCTTCCAACAGCTTAACATACAATAATAACAAAACCTCAATTATTTCACTATTCAACTCTAATCCACCTTTTTCCAATAT
>JAHKKZ010000126.1 GCA_029856685.1 Candidatus Njordarchaeota archaeon | reverse complement strand
GCGTTCTAGATTCATAGTGCTCCTTACTGAACAATATGTTTACTGTATACGGACCGACCTCTTGAGGATTATTGGCAGCGACAACAATTGTTGTGTTCAACTCAAATAGATAGTGCCCACCACGCAAGTCATGTAGACTGTCTGATAGGATAGTATATCCACTTCCATTGACTATTTCATATGTGGCTGTTGCCCCACCTATACCCTCATCAGTATCCGTCCTGTTATACCAGAACTCCACAGTTAGGTTAAGACCATACTCAGTCGTCGCCGAGCTAAGCGACGATGATGCTATCGTTGGTATAGGATTCACATCTATACGTACTACCAATGATTTGGGTTCATAGTATTGTTTTGATAATTCAACCATTACTGTGTATGTTCCCTCTATCAGAGCTGAACCATTTATCTCCAGCAAATAGAAATCTGCTGCTTCGGTATAGCTAAAAGCGTTTGGTGCGGAGGGTGTTGAGTCGATATTTATTGTGGCTCCTTTGACGAATCTATCGTCTCTTTTCCTACTATAATAAATATTTATTGTCTCGATGTAGCCCCATATCATAGTTATGTTTGCAGGTTGGGCATAAGCATTTGTAGCGATTGTTGTTATTGTCCATGTTATCACAATGCTTCTCTGCTCATAGTGGGACTCGCTGAATAATACATAGATTGTATATGTGCCGACACTCGGAGTAGCATTTGCGTCGACGACAATTGAGCTATTTATATTGAGGTAATATTTGCCTCTAACTGAACAGTTTTCGCTAAGCACATTACTTATTATTGTGTTACCAGCACTGTTCCTTATCTCATATGTGGCTGTTGCCCCACCTATGCCCTCATCAGTATCCGTCCTGTTATACCAGAACTCCACAGTTAGGTTAAGACCATACTCAGTCGTCGCCGAGCTAAGCGACGATGATGCTATCGTTGGTATAGGACAAACACTGACAGATATTATCACAACTTTGGTTTCGTGAAATTGTTTTTCCAGAGTGACATTCAACACATATGTTTGACCGTCCTGCATATATGTCGAATTTATTTCAAGTATGTACCTCCCAAATTCTTCGTACCAGCTGAAAGCTCCTGGGGCGCCAGGAGTGGATACTACCGTTTTTGATGCACCTAATATGAATACACTGTCACGGGATCTATTGTAGCATATTGTCACGTTAGCTGAATAGCCCCATATGAGGGAAAGTTCAATTGTAGAGGCCGAGATTATCATCCCAACAACATCCACAGTTATGGATATTGTCAATGTATGGTTTTGGTAGTAGAGCTTCCCTAGGAACACATATAGCATGTATGTTCCTATGTTCGGAAAGCTTTCATTTACGAATTCTGTGGTGTTTAATATAAGTCTATATGTCCCATTACCCAGGTCTGTTAGGTTGCCTCTGAGAACTAGAGTATCATTATAGTATAGTTTATACGACGCGTTTGTTGCGCTTGTTATTCCCTCTTCTGGAGATTTATCTGTTCTGTTCCACCAGATATCAAGGCTTATGTTGAGACCCCACTCAAGACTTATTGATGTTGTTGACGAAACAGCCTTTGTTGGGATCTCCTCAATTATAACAGTGACTGTTGCTGTTTGGGACTCATAGTGTGGTTTTGATATCGATATGCTGACCGTGAATGTTCCTAACTTGCCAACATCTATGGATGATATGTTTAGTAGGTATGATCCATTTCCTAGGTCATATAGATTTCCCTCAACCCAGTAATTTACGTCGACCCCTTCCATCACATATGTTGCTGTGGCACCAGCAATCCACTCTCCGAAGTCCTCATCCAAATAGTTGAATTTAACCACAATGTTCTGTTCATATATTATTGTTAGCTTTGTTGTCGATTGTGCCAAACTTGTAGCTCTTACTCTTACCTCCAGAACCGCCTTGGCTATTTTACTCTCATAGTTATTCTTCTCAGCGTAGAAGTATATGTAGTATACCCCCTCCTCGAGGATCGATATGTTCAGAGTCACATGGTATCTTCCGTCCGCATATGCACATTGCTTGCTTTCTATGATGTTCTCTGCGACATCGTGCACCTCGCATGTGACGTTTGCATCCTTTATGGGAGCACTAAACCTTGAGTCTATATATTCGACAGATATGTTATATTCATTTTGCCACGGAATCTCTATATATGTTGGAGCGTTAAGATCCGTTGGTCTCTCATATATGAGAATTGTGTAGGACTTCTCTCTCTGTTCATAGTTTTGTTTTGTAGCTGTAACTATAACCGTATAGGTTCCTGCATCCCAGTAGAAGTTCGCTATGTATAGCTCATAGATCCCCGGTGATGTCTCAGTGAGATCCCACTCCCCAACGTTTAGTATTCTGACAGACACAGACGCCCCAGAGATATAGCTATTTGAGATAGAATCTAGGTACGTTACAGATATTTTTAGAGACTCATTCCAATAGATTGCTGTGGAGGGCACAAATTGGACATCAATCTCTGTTAGCCTTATATTTACTGTCATATCCTTATCGACTGGTTGTGGTGATAAGTATATATATCCAGATGGTGGCTCCTCAGTCACTGTACCATTTATGTGGATTGTGTATGTTGTTCCAGCTACTAGAACAGACGTATTTATCTCAAGTATGTAGTAGAGGCCATCTGTTGAACCTTCTTCCTGCAAGACAACATTTCCGCTTGGATCGTATATGTACCAGTAGATAGTGCCATTTATGAGAGTATCTCCTAACGACTCATATAAGCTTATATTTAGTGTCACATTTTCTTTCCAATAAACATTTAGTGGGTAGGGAACTGTTGTGACCTGAAAGTATGTTGATATGGTGTTCACACCTGTTGGCGGATATTCCCAGTCTCTTATGTACCAAGAAACACTACTCTGTATTGTAAGTGTGTGTATTCGTCCAGGAGGCGTAATGTTGTTTGTCAGAGCAGAATCTGTGTATATTGTTATATTGTCCCAATCCTCAGGAGTTGTCGCGGTTTTGTTGAACCTTATTGTCCACGTCCCATTCGGTATATAGACGATAAACATACCATACACATTTGTAGTTCCAGTAATAACTATATCTTCGCCCCTAGAGTTTTTCGCCGTTGAGCTATTAAGTTTGACTGTACCTCCCTGTATTGGGTTTGGAGGAGACTCACTACTATATACTGTAAGTTCGAGTTTAACAACATATGAGAAGCATATGGTTCTAGGATCGCTATGCACAGTATACCCATACGCCGTTTCGTTATAGCTGACTATGGTAAAGTTTGAGTATGTAAGACCACCACTTGTAAATCGCACAGATATGTTGTACCATACCCTCTCAACATCAAATACCACTTCTCCATTACTATTCGTGAGAGCAGTGTATACTACACTTCCTGTGGAGTTGTAGAAGGAAACATTAGCATTCGGTATCGGCGCTCCGCTACTATCAACAACACTTATTGTTGTTCTTATAAGGTATCTCTCCACGAAGCCCTCGGAGTAGCTTAGAGAGTTCCTAACTTTTGTTATAATTGTGTTGAACCCAGAATATCTCTCAGAATCTGTGGCGCCGTTGGGGGACCATGGCACAATAGCGTAGCTTATGTTCAGCTTGTCTCCAGGGGAAACTGTGAGACCCGATATGTTCCGTGCCCAATAGATATAATCTACATCACTTTCATCCCCCTCATTATGCCAAATTGTTGTTACTGTCGGCATAATACCATCTGGAATGTCTTCACTTATAAGACCCATACCTATACCTCTAGGTTCGGTACTATGGAAGAATGCGATGTCATTCCAAGAACCATACCCCATATCATCAAGAAATTCTGGTCCTGCACGCGCGGTTATTTCAACAACAAATGTACTTGTAGCATCAACAGCATGTACAAGTGCTGTGTAATGTCCACTCTGAGCGGCATTGAATGTAACAATCTCTGGTTTACTCGTCCTTGAAGAATTAAGAACAGCTCCTGCCTGGCTATATATGTATAGGTCTAGATTCGCAGTTGTGGGCCAATCAAGCTTTACTTCGTATACTACGTTCTGCATTTCTGAGGGTACATATATATCAACCGGCGATATTGCGCGTGATAGTGTGCTTGCCACAACACCTAACTCCTCAACAACATCGCTTGTCCAATAGCTATTATCTATATATAGGTCGAATGG
>JAHKKZ010000125.1 GCA_029856685.1 Candidatus Njordarchaeota archaeon | reverse complement strand
ATATTGATGATAATAGCATACTTAGGTGCTGTTGATCAATCAGTACTTATGAGAGCAACAATTATATATGAATTTCTTAACATAACTTTTGGACTGGGCATAATAATTGGTATTTCTACACTTATAACAACCTCGGTATATTTGCCAGTTGTTGATTCTCGTTTTTATACTCTTGATGAATTGTTGAGTTATGCGGGTCTAAATAACTTAACAGTATCTCTTACAATATGGGTGTATCTAATACTATTTGGGTCTATTATAGTGGCTGCTTCCGCTTGGATTGTTGATTATTTATCAAAGAAGGAAATAATAGCATTTTATCCTTCAAAAGTGTATAGTGGCTTGAAATATATCCTTAGTTTAGCGTTTTTCGTAATGGGAATAACACTAACGTTAAATTCAATTCAATTTATTCAAGTGTTATTCCAAGGAGAGAAAACATCTCTAATACTATCATTAATATGGACATTCTTTGCTTCTTTATTTGCAACAGTGTTTCTTATATCAGCATTATTTATGTATTTCAAGATGCTAAGAGATGAATATCTTATCCTAGAAAGATTAGAAGTTTATTATGGTGTATTCGATGCCGTAAATATTTTTCTAAGTTTTAGTACGATATTTACGGCATTTGTCTTCGCAACCAGAAATGAGTACTTAGTCGGATTTGCCGGATTTCTCGTCGGGTTTTCTTTCTTACTTCTAGGGCTAGGGATCATTGACATTGAAAGTGTCTTTAAGAAAGAGAAGATTATGAGGCACATAGGACAGACATTAAGTCTTGCAGGGGGATTAATGATTGTGGGTACTGTCTTTGGTATGGTGTTACTAACAATAATAGGTAGGATGCTATACGGTTTTACGATGTTAATCAGTAGCATCCTAGCATTGAAAGGCATATTTACTTAAATCATAAAAATTTTAGTTTATTTTTGGCGATATGTTGAGGGATGCTCATGGGAATTACTATTGAAATCCCAGACGATGTGCTTACTGGTCTCAGAATACCTATAAATCAAGACCCTAAGAAGCGTTTAAGGATAGAGTTAGCATTAAGGCTATATGAGCGTGGACTAGCATCATTTGGTGTTGCAAGGAGAATCTGCGGCCTAAGCAAGGGAGAGTTCATGGAGCTACTAATACGAGAAAAAATACCGCTACATTATGACGAGGAAGAATTAAAACACGACATTGAGGTGGCAAAAAAACTTGCCAAAGAAACGTAGAGTTGTCGTTAATTCATCAGTGATAATAGCACTAGCAAAAATAAGTAAATTAGAGCTCCTAAAAAAACTATTCGGAGAAATAATAATCCCAACACAAGTGTATGAGGAGGTAGCCTCAGATCCAACGCTTCCAGGCGCCATCGAAACACTAACAGCTGATTGGATGAGAATACTACAAATAAAAAATAGAGCTCTCTTTGATGAATTGCGTTCAGAAATCGACATTGGTGAGGCCGCAGTGATGGTTTTAGCGAAGGAAATCAATGCTGATCTGGTTATACTCGACGATAAGCTAGCACGGAAAAAAGCTGACCTACTAGGACTCGAATATATAGGGACGATAGGAATCCTAATATTAGCCAAGAAAAAAGGACTTATCAAATCCTTAAAAGAAGAACTAACAAAACTAAGAAACAAAGGATTCTGGATATCAAATAAACTACTCCAAAAAATTCTCAGTGAAGGATAATTTGTGATAGGATCTTTATACGATCCAAGCGTTATCAGGGTCAAGTAAAGTTTAGCGGCAAGAATCCAGATACGTCCCTAAAAGTACTGAGAACAGGTATGCAGATATACATAACCAGTGTAAAATAATAGTTTACACATGTGTCTACGAAGCTCCCGTAAACATAGCTGTTCTTTGAGAATAAAAGACGATTACATACACGATACTTACAAAAATACCGCAGAAAGCCCCCAAGTTGGATCTGGAAGATGAATGTAGTCTTAGAAGGAGGACCGAGGGGCTAGGTGGTGGGAACGAAAAAGCTTATGTTTTCCTGGCTGTTTATTTCTAGATAAATAGACAATAATTTAGGTGGCTACATTAATTTTTCTCTGAGAAATCTATGATAAATCTCTCAAACACAAAACTAAAGAATACAAAGAAACTTATCGCTAGAGGTATCCAATAGAAAGCCCCTCCAACTCCCTCCTTAAGTAGTACTACTGCTACATAGTCTATTATTCCGTGAAGTGTAGAACACACTATTATGTCCCCAGATACCTCCCTAATAACTCCCAGCAAAATCCCTAGGAATGATGCGAAAACAACTATAAGTATCAATGTTATATCCATATTTACCTCTCCTGTCCTAAAGTTTATAGCGTTAAACAGATGTATCGGCCCAAAAATCAGCCCTCCAGCAATAAGTGTTCCCTCATGCCACCTAACTTTAAACCCTATAAAGCCCTCATAGGTCTTGATAAATGACTCATTTAATCTGGACTGAATATATCCCCTGAAAGCGACCTCTTCTGCGAACCCAACAAAAACCATGAACCAAATAAAATTCAATAGCATAGAGAACCACTCGATAACTACACCTAAAATAATCAATGGAAGTGCTGCTGGGAGAATAAAGACCAGTAAGATGATAAAGCTCCATTTGATGCTTAGCCTGGCCTTAGATGGAAGTAAGCCATATTCCCTATATTTTCTCTTCACCAATATTATGGATACGGCCAATATTATCATCATCGACTTCTTTAGCCATGATGCATATGGATATGCTACTACTATATCGATAACCGCAAATACTACAACAATAGTAAAAACAAAAATAAGAACCTCAAATAACGCAGTTAATCTCTCACCCATAGGACCGCCCCTTAGGAACGACTCACAATAAATAATAGTCGTCTAGACATTAGTCTAAAACAAATCTTTAACGTTTTCAACACTATTATATCCTAAAATTCCTATAAAAGGCATAGAAGATAAGCCATGGCGGCGTTCTTTCAAAGCACCAAATTTATTGGCTTCTTCTCTAAATTTGTTTTATGATCGATATTGATAGGGCCCGGGCCCAATATAGGCAGTATTACGCATATATTGCTGACCTCGCAGTCGCTAAGGGGGCCGACCCCCATGAAGATGCATGATATTCCGCTTAAAAGGCTTACACACAAACTGAAGCGGACAGCAAGAAAGAGGTTGGGCAAGAAGGACAGAGTGGGGCAGAGGGCGACACGGCACACCGCTCTATATAAGAACTATAGCCATAGCATATATAATGCTCACAGGGCTATTCCTCACAAAGATGGAGCAAAGCCTGAAGGAGAGCCCAGAACTGGGAAGGCTCCTAGGCCTAAGATGGCTGGTCTCAAAGACAACTCTCAGCAGGCGGCGGAGAAGTCTCGAACCACTCATCCAAGAACTCATTGAGTACACATATAGGGTCATTGCTAGGCTCAAAGGAGTTCCTGGGAGCATCGCCATCATAGACACTACTGGCTTCAAGCGGAGCCGTGCAGGCAGTCATTACGAAGAACGGATTGGCCGTAAGAAGAAGATGTATGCGAAAGTAGTCGCTGTCTACAGCCCAGATGCAGATGTTGCATTTACGGTTGGTATGGATTATGACACGATGCATGACGTCAGAATGGCTGAGGGCATCCAGGATAGGATCATCGATTCTGGGCTTTTTGATAGGCTTGTTGGTGATAAGGGCTTCGATTTCTTGGAACTTATGATGCGTACAGCTAAACGTCATCTAGTGCCGTGTATCGACGTGCGTGGCGGTAAGCTTAGGTCTGGTCTGGTAGCCACTTGTTGTCTAAGAGGAACTATGATGCTTTGAGGGCTGAGAGGGGCAATGTTAGGTCTTTGGTTGAGTCTCTCTTCTGTTCTGTTAAGGCTCTTGGCCGTGCTATGTCTGTTCACCTGTTCTTGAGGATTTTGCGACGGAGATTGCGGTGATGTTCCTGGCGTATAATATTGCTGTCTTGGTGAGGCCAGAACAGCGGAATTCGAAAGTTTAAAATAGGGGAGAAGCTCTATAGAATGGATAGGTGGTTTTTTAATGGGCTCCGGCAGAGTATCTTTCCGAAGAGGATTAAAAGCTAGTAATTGGCTAGCGGTTCTAGGTATAGCCGCTGGGGGCTCAGCAACTAGAATAGCAGATAAAATAAGAATAGTTCAACACGCCAAGGACAACATAGATAT
>JAHKKZ010000124.1 GCA_029856685.1 Candidatus Njordarchaeota archaeon | reverse complement strand
TAATATTTATAGGAGTTATGAGTTCTCTCCAAAGTCTTAGACCATAAATAGGCTTTTGCTCCTTGTTAGATATTATTGCTATTCTACAGCTGAGGGAGCCCTGGTCAATGTAGCGTCTTATAAGGAGTTTCCATATGGCGTTATTCAAAGCAAAGAATATTTTGTTGATAGCACTTTCAGCAGGGGCAGGGGACCTCGCCCACTCTGGGAGAACCATAAAGATTCTATAGTATGCTTCCGCTGGATATGTGGGAGTCTTAAGGATAGATATTTGCAATTCTTCTCCATCTTTCGAAAAGCCGAATCTGTTATCAGTAGCTACGGCTACGGACCCCCATGTCGTAGGTACGAGAACCCATCCAACGCTCGGTACTTCATATTTTGCTTTTTCATGTCTAGTTGCATTTGGTGACGAGAAGTCTCTCCGCTTGATGTAGCCGTATGGAGCACCATAAATCGCATAGTCCCCCGCATGGATTATTGGAATTACAAGTTTTACTAGTTTATGTCCGCATCTGCTTTTTATATTGAGCTCTATTTGTATCTTGTCTTCATCGCTAAGCATATAGTTCAGATTTATCAGTAGTGTCCCACGGGGAAACATAGTGTATTTCAGTTTAGCTCTAATGACAATCCTTGCTGAGTTATTCTCTACTATCTCGATGCCCACTAGTCTGGGATGCTCATAGACTGGTTTCTTCCTATCATAGATGAAAATTTCCCATGCATCAAAAATCCCGGCTGGGACCCCAGTTATGCTTTTTCTGAATAGATTCGGATCGTCCCTATAGATCCTAAGCTCCATGGGCCTAGCTAGGATTTTTTGCTCGAGCTTTTTATCGTAGATTTGCGCTATTAGACCAGACTTTTTATCTACAAACAAGATATATTTTTTACTCTCAGCAATGATGAGTCTTCCTCTCTGATAAAGCCTCAGCGTTCCTACAGCGGATTTTTGGTTGGGTTTGACTATCTTATACCCGAAACCAGGTACATCCCTTATCACTACGGGTCTACCAGATTTCTCATCTCTCACTATAATTGTTCGTTTCCATGGGAGAGTATTCAATATGAGTATGTTCTCAACATCTTTTTCCTCCCTACTTAGTGCCTTGACAAGCCTTGCAAGTATTTTTTCTTTGATTCGCTTAATCTGGGCGAGCACGGTTATCAGGTTACGAATATTCTCCATAGCGACATTCGCTGAGAGCGTACCCGCAAATGTATCATGGAAATGCCTCATTAGGACTTCTTTCCATAAATACTCTAACTCCTCCCTCAGATCTACTTTCTCACCAAGCATTCGGAGAAAGGCTATCAAAGCTTCGAGGTTGAGCAGCTCAGCTTCTGATCTGCGTATAAGATTCTTTAGTCTAAGCTGTGTTGTGAAGACTCCCCTATGGAATTCTAAGTATAATTCATCATCCCATAGTGGTAGGTTGCGAGAATACTCTCTCTCGACTTCCTTGAAAAAATCTGTAGCCTTGCCTATCTTCATCCATGCATTCTTAGTAAGGATACTTGCTTCTCTAGCCTCATCCTCTGTTGGGCCTCCCCCATGGTCACCTCTCCCATATAGGAACAGGATGCATGGTATCTTCTGTTTTTTTAGCTGTGTTCTGAGAACATTTATTACATTTCTCCTACATAAGTATGTATCATATGAAGATGGTGTTAGATATGCTAGTACCTCTGATCCGTCATCCCCCCTCCATATAAATATGTTGTATGGGAACTCCGTCTCATCATTCCAGCTAAGCTTTGCCGTGAGAAAGTATCTTATTCCTACAGTCCTAAGGATCTTTGGTAGTGTTATGGGAAAACCAAATGTGTCTGGGAGCCAGCATATCTGAACATCAACACCAAGTTTCTCATGGGCATACTTCTTCCCGATGACAAATTGGCGAATTAGAGATTCACCCATAGGCATATTGGCGTCAAACTCAACCCATGAGCCCCCAACAACTTCCCACTTACCCATTCTTATTGCTCTAAGAATCCTCATAAATAGGTCTGGTTGCTCCTTCTCCATCCACTCATAGAAAATCATGTTGCTTTGAGCATAAGTAATCCCATATCTCTCTATCAGAGATAAAGCATTTTCAAA
Organism: Candidatus Njordarchaeota archaeon; assembly: GCA_029856685.1. Classification (GTDB taxonomy): domain Archaea; phylum Asgardarchaeota; class Njordarchaeia; order Njordarchaeales; family Panguiarchaeaceae; genus Panguiarchaeum. The sequence continues at coordinate 2,089 of JAHKKZ010000124.1, read as the reverse complement.
AGTCTCCTTACATACACGTTTGATCTCTTCTTCCAACCATAACCAAGCGACGTCTATATGGCTATTAGCGAGTAGCACTGCCTTTTTATCTCTCAAGCCCAGCACCATCTAGAAGAACACGAAAATACCTACTAAATCGAGCTAAAAAATGTTGTTCCCTAAGATTATAATGTTTGGTAGACGGTTTGCGACATTTCTTAACCATTGTTATATTATTATTAAGTAGAATATACACAGTCTATGCGTTGGTGTCACACTCATGCTGACAAATTTGTTTGTCTCAAACTATGTTTTTGTTGATGATAAGGGGCTTGAACTTCAGCTCGACAAGATAAATGTGATTCTAGGCTTCTCGTCGCTTAAGGAAACCTTCTTTATTGCTCCATGCATCTTAGATGGCATCATGTCGAATCTCCTGATTCGTTATTCTAGCCAAAAATTCTTTGGATCATTTGATGAGCTCGTATATGATGGAACAATAAGTAAGCCAACGGTACTGTATCTTCGCTTTAAAGACTTTAATAGGCCTCTACATGAGAGCTTCTACTCGCTGTTTTTCAGCGCATCACCCGTGTTCTTCGACAGATATTCGGAGGAGTTTAAGAACATAGATGTTTTGGAGCTCTATCTTGAGATTATGGGTGAACGAGCAATATCATTACGTCTATCAATCAATGAGCATATAACATTCAGTATCACTAAGCATGAGACTTGGTCTTGGAAGGCTGAGATAGATAATAGGGTTATCATAGAGAAGAACAATGTCTTCCCAGCTGTCAACTTCAATGCATTATTACTAAGCATAAGAAACACAATACAGTATTTCGATATACGTTCCTGGCTTATAGAGCGATACCAATCGATGAGTACTGATAGTCAAAGCTCTATTATAGCCAGAAAACTTATTGATTTGTTCTCAGATCTTGACAATGCTAAGAGGATAGGTGAGTTTCTGAGGAATAGTTGCGGCATCAATGTTCGTCTGAAATATATCCCACCATCATCACTGGGAATAGAATATAGGATATCGAACTCGTGGAAGAAAACAAACTTCTATGATCTCGACCTAATAGTGCTTATCCCTGCACTAGCCACATTGCTTGGGAGTAGCAGAGGCGACACAATAATACTTAGTGAGCTGTCGATATTAGCACCTAAACTTCAGAGGGCTCTCTTTAAACTAGCCGCAGAACTTGCTCTTGAGGAAGATAAACAGGTGATATTCCTTACAAACTCACCAATAATAGTTAGGGAGTTACTTACCAGCGATGAGAATCTAAGGAGAGCATCGAAACTTTGGCTTATATACCATGAGAATACCAAGGCGAGAGCCACACAGTTAAGGTTTGATGAGAATGGGATTTATATGGGAGGATTTAGAGACAAGTTTGATCAATTTTGGACAAAAAATATTGCTGAAGAGCTCGCCGCTGACTGAGTTTTTGTTATCGTATATTCTTACTGATTTTTGAGACGCTCTTCCTCTAGTCTCCTCACCTCTCTAAGCACTTCTTCATCGTGTCTTATTCTGAGACCAAATATTATTGTTAGGAAGAAGAATATTATGGCTGGTATCCCTATCCCTATGAGACCTGCAAATGGTTTTAGTGATGAACCCTCCAATAGCATATGGCCTGCTATGTATCCTAGGCCCCCAACCACAGTACCGAATACCTCACCCATACTCGTAACAAATTGGAAACCGCTCGCCACGACACCACGTTCTCCCATAATCGCAGTATCGCCTAGTCGACCAAGAAACGATGGACCTATCGAGGCTAGACAGAATATTCCGGGAGCCAGAAGTATGTAAAATGTGACATCTGTGTGAGGAATCTTAAAATATGTAACTGCGAGACCTCCAAGAAACGCTATGAGTAGCAGGCCTGAAACCCCTATTGCTGCTGTTTTCTTTCTTCCAATCTTATCAGCTACGTATCCCCAGAATGGAGATGTTCCGCCGATAAGCAGTACGATTATCGCTGTTATAAATCCCGTTTCAACTTGGTGAATACCGAAGTCTCTTAGTAGGAGATAGGGACCGATATTATATGCTAGGCCCCAGAGAGCTGCAAATACAAACCATGTT
>JAHKKZ010000123.1 GCA_029856685.1 Candidatus Njordarchaeota archaeon | reverse complement strand
ATTCCCTCCCTCTTTGCGCTCTGATAGTATTTTCCTATGATTCTCCAAGGACTTCTTAGGGCTACTTGAGAGTAGCCACCGAATATGCCTAGATCCGCTATGGTGCTATTCCACGTTCTTCTTAGATCGTTGAGAACTACAAGGAGTTTTTCCCTTAGGTTTCTAGGAATACGAGATAGATCTACAATTTCATCGAAACTGAGGAACTTATTCGGAAACGGTGTCATTATGAATAGTTTATCTATGTCCGATGGAAAGAAGAACCGTGGGAAAACAAGATCCTTTTTTACGAGTGATATAAGTGATTTTATTGTTTCCAGCCCAGAGAGCCCGTAGCTCTGAGAAACCGCAAGTATCTGTCTAGCCAAGATAGCTTTGTTTTCTAGGAAAGCCAACATAAGTTTTTTCTCTGAGGGAGATAGCTTTCTAAGATTATCCATCGCCGCTAGGATATACCTTTTGAGTTCCTCCATCTGGACGACCACTATCATCTGTAAGATTCCCTGAATTTCTATTATATAGATTATTTTATGTTTGTGAGTAGTATCATAGGTGCTTTTTATGAAACTGATATATCATGGACATTCTTGCTTCGAGATCGTAGGAGAGGAGGAGCCAAAATCTATTGTCTTTGATCCATATGGTAGCGGGACAGGCGACTTAAGGTTAGATATAAGTGCCGATCTAGCCCTATGTTCCCACGACCATTTTGACCATAACAACTGTAGCGTTGCCAGGTCATGTCTTATAGGGTATAAGGGTGATAAGGAGATTGGCTCCGCTAAGATTAAGGGTGTAGAAACAGCACATGACCCCAAAGGCGGTACTCTTAGAGGAAGGAATACTGTGTATATTGTTAGGTATGGTGGCAAAATATTTGTTCACCTAGGGGATCTAGGCCATGTTCTGAGTGAAGAGCAGGTGAAGGAGATACTTAGTTTCGGCCGGCCTGATATTTTGCTTATACCCGTAGGGGGTGTATATACAATAGGGCCAGACGAAGCCATGAAGGTAATAGAACAGCTTAACCCAAGGATTGTGGTTCCTATGCATTATAAGCACGAAAAACTAAATCCAAAGATCTTTGGTAGGCTTCATACACTCGATGATTTTCTAGGGGGGTGGCGAGGAGAAGTAATAAGAGTAGATAGTAATGAATGGGAGATACCAGAGGATTTACCAGAGAAAACAAAAGTTCTTGTTCTAAGATATCCATAGTTCTCTCTAGTCAGTCCTCATCAATGCTCTTCTTCTTTTCTATAGCATACTGCAGAAGCTGTTTTGCTATTGTTTTTGTCTCGGAGCTCCGCATTAGTTGCATTAGCCTCTCGATCATCCTAGTTGCTCTCTTAGCGTCTATCTCAGCGAGGTGATTAATCACAAGCTGGAATTTTCTTAAACCCTCTCTCTCATTTATCCTAATAAGAGTCTCAACCATACTCTCAACGATATCTGCTTTTTCTTCCCATTCATAGTCCTCTATGAGCTCCTCAGCATATAGCAGTAGCTGCCTACTCCAGTTAGGAAAGCCCCTAGATATCTTAGAAGCTATGCTAACTATCTCTGATGCCCTCTCAATAGGATTAGCTATCTTCTCAGCCCTATTAATGAGATTTCGGATAAGACTCTTCACACGGTCTGTGTTTAGGAGAGATAAGCTTGGAAGTAGTTCGACTATCTGATGTCTTCTAAGCCCCCTGAGATACGGCACTATTACAAAGCTATACTGCTCATCTATCTTTGAGGGGAAATAGCTCTGTAGCTCAGCGCAGACCTCTAAGGCCTCCGAGTATCTCCCCTCGCTCATTAGTTCGCGCATAAGAATAGATGTAAGTTCATATGCCAATGGTATATCGAGCTGAGCAAGCTTCTTTATTATGTAGATGGAATTCGAAATGTTTCTTGTCGAGACACCAACAACTGGGCTTTTTTCGGATTTTATTATGCTGGATGCATAGAAGGGATCCACATAAATAACGGAGCTACGCGCAGCAGATATAAGCTTATAGTAGTCGTCCTCCGATATACGTTTCTCTTCGTAGACACGATAAATCCATTTCTCCGCACGCATAAAAACATCGAGGCCCTCAACCACAAGCTTGCTTTCCTCAAGAAAATCTTTGTAGTGCTCAGTCCAATCCTTTCTACGAACCGCCGCATACATAAGGGAATCCATAAACCTAGACGCTAGAGCTGTGTTAACCGAAAACATATATGGTAGGGATAAAGAGAGATACCTAATGCTGTCCACAGCATAATCCTCCTTAATCCTTAGGCTCTCCTCCAGATATCTCCTAGCAGTCTTCCTACTCTCAGAATCACCAAAAGTCTTCATAAGATGATACGCAAGCTTTGCGAGCAGAACAGAGTGGTTGAGCTTCCCAAATACACAATCAATCTTCTCTTTAATATACATGAACAAGTCGTCCGATTCCCCAAGATCCTTAGCGGCCAATGCCCGAGCAACATACATACCACGCTCTAAAGATTTGGGATTCTCTGCGTCTATCTGTATTGAACTAACAAAGCGGTCTCCTAAACGTGTTAATCCGCACAGATATGAGGCCCTGATAATAAGCATATACGCATAGTTCTGCACTTGGAAATCTGGAATTGCTATGACACTATTAAATGACCTAATCAAAAGATCCCTACCAACATCACCAAGGAGGTTAGTGGTGCAGTCCTTCCTAGAAACATTGCTAAGTGTGTAAGGCACAAAAAACGCAAAATCCCAACTTCTTCCCCTAGATAGTATTCCAAAGAATTCCCTTATTACTCTTAATGATCCTTGTTTATCCTCAACGAAGTCGAGATTACCTATAAGCTTTATCGCTATGGCATCACTTATCTTTCCGTATAATGACATCTCCTTCCTGAGGATCTCGAGATATCTTCTTATAGTTGGGTCCCGACGCAGTATGAACACCAATGAAACTATGAGTAAAACATTTTAGTTAAACTTTGTTAAACATTCTGCTTAATATATTATGCGAATAATACTTAATTTAATATTAACGATCTGTATTATGCTATTTTTTATGAAGATAAACATACTGTTTGATGCAATCTACCTAGAACATTATTTCAGTCTAGAAGCTGATCAAGAATGGCAAATCTGAGCCCAGATATTATTGCTCGGATATTATGTACTTTGTTAAATAGGAGTTATAATGAGTTAAATGGTGAATTCTACATATCATTGACCCATGATAGGGAGCATGTGATTATTGTTAAGGAGACTAGCGATCATATTATTGTGGAGAATTTTATTCCGGGAGTCTCTAAGGGGTATCTTGATTATCTTTCCAGAATCCTTGCAGATTATCCCGAGGTACGTAGTGGTTTTTCTGATGGGAAACCAGTGTTGATAGTTGATAAGAATGCTGATTCTGAGCGTATAAGAGGCGCTCTCATAAGAATCTATGAGAGTTTTGCTTATGATAGACCTAGTGACGCTCTAAAATTGTTTGGTGGGTTCATAATCCATTCTTTTGGCCAAAAATTCTCGGTTGTTCTAAGTAGAGATAGAGCAGTGGGTTTATTTTCGGAGAACTATGTCTCTCTTCCAGATGAAACTGGATGGTTTTTCTCGCATCTTGGAATAGACAACATTTATCTTCCGATTCTTAGTTGGAAACATGATGGCTCCATCTTAGCATATGTCCCGAGTCCCGATGGTTCTCTCAAAGTGTTTAATGTGTCTGAATTCTTCAGAAAGCTTCAGGAACTCTTCATCAAAGCAGGAATAAGTATGAGGATCGAAGATGAGACCGAACTATTCCAGCAATTACACGAGATTGAGGGGAACATTGAGCTTATAGAAACAGCTCTAAAAGGAAAAACAATACCGTTTATGTCCCAGGTAGTGAAGCTGGATCCAAAATTAAGAGGCCTCCTAGAAGAGGTAAAAGGAGGTTTGGAGCAGATAAAGAAGATGATAACTCTCTCGAAACTAATAGAACAAAGAGTAATTATGAGGAAAGCAATAAAGCTAGCTAGGATGATCCTAGGTGGAGAAAAAGGCGTTATCTCCATAGCGACAAGAAAAGTCTCAAAACTCGGAGCTGGGTATGCCGTATACATAAGTAAGGAGGAAGCAAAAGCACTAAGACTAGCAGACAAAGTAACCGTGAAGATTGTGATAGAAGAAGGACAAAAACCAAAAATAGTGATCCAATAGGAATATATCGTAAGTATTAGCAGGAATCGAAAAGAGGGAGAAACAGAAACAGAAGCGATGAAGATGATCTTCAAGAGCAAATATGGTCATTATATTTTTAGGATTGTTCTATATGGTCCTGCATTAAGT
>JAHKKZ010000122.1 GCA_029856685.1 Candidatus Njordarchaeota archaeon | reverse complement strand
CTCTTGTCTGCCGTCAGCGATGCGGGAGCAAAGATATTCCTAGGAGTAAATGTTGAGGATGTTGTATTCAGAAAAAATCCACTAAGAATAGAAGGTGTCGTAGCTATTTGGTCGGCGATACCAATAGCCGGACTGCATGTGGACCCAATAGCTCTTAGATCAAAAGCTGTTGTTGATGCTACGGGGCATGATGCGGAAATACTCAACATTGTGGCAAGAAAGATACCTGAGTCAAACATAAAAGTTCTGGGAGAAGGATCTATGTGGGCCCCAGAGGGCGAAAAATTTGTTGTTGAGAAAACCTGCAAAGTTTTACCTGGTCTCTACGTTACAGGAATGGCTGTCAACGCTCTTTTCGGAGGGCCAAGAATGGGACCAATATTCAGCGGAATGCTGCTCTCTGGGCGGAAAGTAGCACAGCTCATAGTGGAGGATCTGAAGAGGTAAGCAGGTATGAATATAGATTTATTCGCATTGATCTTCGTCTTGTCGATAGTAGGTGCGATCGCTCTTGCATATGGCTATTCAGCTATTTTGGGCATTATCTATGGCATTGTTATGCTGATATCAATAGTCAAATTTGGCGCGAAGATAGGTGATTTCCTCCTAAAAAAGGATTTTGAGTCATTCTTACTATCCAGAAAACTTGGTAGGAGTGTGAGTGTTCTTCTCAGCGAGAACTATCGATCCCTGCACAAAGGGTTTAGCGGCTGCATACGGGTTGCGATGTCAATAACATGGGTATCCTTTGGTATATCGCTATTAGTCCTAAGATTCGCATTACCACAGATAGTGTCCTTCGTAGGAACGCAACGCGAAGTGGGGGCAGTTCTTGTACTCGCTGTGATAGTTGTAGGCATTTTCTCAGCGCTCCTAGCACCACTCTCAATCCCCTACTGGGTAATAACGAGTAGCAGGGTGCGTATTCTGAACAAGAAGAAAATAGTGTTAGATTTTCCAGGATCCCTCCTCAGAAAAATTTTTAGAATGTTTGGAGCTGGAAACGTGGTTGTTCTCGCCTATTTCCTATACTCCGCAGTAGAAGTAGCGGATGATGTGGTAGTGGGAATAATAGTTGGTCTGCAAATAGCAGTATTTCTCTATGGGGCTCTCGGGCTCGGAGGAATAATAGCAAGCGTCATAATTGGCCTCAAATATCCAAACATATTCAACGATGCGCTAATTAACTTCGAGGAGAAATATAAGGAAGTCTCGATTAGTGGGGATGAATTTATCGGTGTACTTAAAGAAGCTGTTAAGCTAGCTGAGAAGGTAGAGGCAGAAGGGATGGATATAACACAGGGAGAAACCAAAGAAGGGCGGGTAGAGGAGCTTCCAGGTGAGGAAACACCAGAAGAATCCGAGTTAAATGAAGAGGGTAAGCCGTAAGCTATTGCTATACATCATTTAAGCTTTCTTTTTTATTACGCATCGCCGCATAGTAGTGGTCTATCGTATCATATTCCACGGGAGTAAGGATTGCCCTATGAGCTGAGATTTTTTGCTTCATGTGAACAGATTTGTGCTTCTTGATGCCTTGGCATATGTGTGGGGAATACCTATATTACAGATGGTAGATACCTATACCCTTCGAATATATTGATAGATTAGTATTTATGTATATGGCAGAAAATAGGTGTTGAGAATGGGCGCAAGATCGTCAATAGGCCATTCTTCAGCAACGGGAACAAGAATAAGGTTCGCTATGGATCCAATGCCGACGGGGATATGCCCCGTTTGTGTTGAGGAGTGCCCAGTATTGTGTGAGATTTCTAAGTCAGCACTGAGAGGCAGAGAAACACTATATCCGAGATCTGATTTGTTCGGAAAAGCTGTTATCGCAAGCAACAAGTACTATGGGGTTGATTGGGCTGACCTACAGCTAATGAGCGATGTAAGAAAAGAAGCAACTTTTCCCGAGGAGTTCAGGGATCCCGATAAAGCAATATTTGAAAATGTGAAAGTCGGGGTCGAGGTGGGCTACAAACACAAGATAAAGCTAAGGGTTCCAATAATAATTGCGGGTCTGGGTAGCACCTTCGTTGCAAAGAACAACTGGGAGCACCTAGCAGCGGGAGCAGCTATTTCTGGAACAATAGTCACAGTTGGCGAGAACGTATGTGGAGTAGATCCAGACTCAATAATAAGCAATGGCAAAGTTCAGAAGAGCCCAGACATGGAATTCAGAATCAAAGCATATAGGGACTGGTGGGATGGAGAATATGGCGACATAATCGTCCAGACCAACGTGGAGGATCAGAGACTAGGAGTCGACATATACGTACTCACAAAGCTAGAAGTAAACGGAATTGAGCGCAAATGGGGACAAGGAGCAAAATCGATAGGAGGAGAAATTCGTGTTAGAGACCTCCAAAGAGCGATAGAACTCAAAAGAAGAGGATACATAGTGCTACCAGACCCAGAGGATCCAGCAGTTCAAGAAGCATGGAAGACTGGAGCGATCGAGTCATTCGAAAGACACTCAAGACTAGGAATGCCCACAATCGAAGACTTCTGTGAGGATGTAGACAAACTAAGAGAACAAGGAGCAAAAATAGTAACCCTAAAGATGGGTCAGTACAGACCAGCAGTAATAGCATGGTCACTAAAAGCAGCCTCAGAAGCAAAAGTAGACTATGTAACATACGACGGACAAGGTGGTGGAACTGGTATGAGCCCATGGCCAATGATGCTTGAGATGGGTACACCAACGCTGTATATGCTATCCTTTGTGATTAAGGCCGCTAGAATACTGGATAAGAAGGGCAAATATGTCCCAGACATATTCATTGCTGGTGGCATCATCAATGAGACCCAGATTCTCAAAGCTATGGCTCTAAGTGGATTCCCAGATAAGGATAGACCATATGTCGTGGGTGCTGCTGTTGCTAAGCCTGCGCTGACCGCTGCTATGAAAGCTAAGTACTTTGCTAAGCTTGCCAAGGAGGGCAAGCTAAGTAAGGTCGCTCCTGAGTTCACTAAGCTGTACGGCGATAAGCTTGAGAGTATATTTGCTGTGGCTGGTGATTTAAGGAAGAGATTTGGCGATAAGTGGAAGGAGATACCTCCCGGTGGCATCGGCATCTACAGCTATTTCGTCGATAGGATTGGCACTGGGCTCAAGCAACTGCTTGCTGGTATGCGCAAGTTCAATATCATGCTCGTAAAGAGAAGTGATGTCGCCGCGTTGACTGAGCGTGCCGCAAAGATATTCGAGATACCACTACTCGAGGATCTCGATAAGGAGATGTTTGAGGCTATTCTTGACAGCTAGCTTCTCTGTCATTCTCTTTTCTTGCCTTTTTGTTAGTTATCATATAATATACCTGCCTAGACCTGCTGGGAAGTAACTATAGCCTTAATTTTTTCATTGAATACTATTTTCTCGATCGTATTGTGAATTATTTGAAGTTTCCCTGAGATGAGCACTGAGGGCTGTTTGCTGAATGTATATTAGCTTATATGAGCTTGATTGATGAGTTCTATGCCTTTCTTTGTTAGTATGTATATTACTTTCCTCTTTTTGTCTTTCTTCTCTATTCTGTTCACTAATCCCATGCTTTCTAACTCCTTTAGGTGCTGATATATCGTTGGCATTGATAATCTCTTATTGTATTGTTTGAGAAGCTCTTTTCTTATTCCGTATCCATGTTGTGGTTTTTGGCCTAGTATTTTTAGTATCTGTATTTTTGTTTCTCCGATCCGCATTAGGCGCGATGTGTGGGGCTCCCCAATAACGCGTCTCAGTAGTGACTCTATTGGTAGTATGCCTCTAAGTATATTAGGTGTCCGGAGCCCAGAGCCTGTCACCACAGCTACTATTCTCATATCTGGGCTGAGTTCACTTTTTTCCAGTAGTTCCTTTATGGCAATTATTGGGAGGATAGCTGATGGTTCAGCGATAATTCCTTCTGTTTGTGCGAGGATTTTTGTGTATTCAGGGATCTTTTTCTCATCGACACTTATCATTGTTCCACTAGAATTTCTGATGGCTTGTATTGCAATCTCTGCGAGTTCTGGAATGAAAAGTTCGATATCTCTAGCCATGGTTCCTTTAGACGGCCCTGCGAGAGGGCTTCTCAAGAAAAGCCTTACCACGTGGTCTGCTCCACGTACCTGCACTCCTATAAGCTTTGGTGTTTCGTCTACTATGCCTAGGTCTCTAAGTTCTTTGAATCCCTTCCAAAGTGCGAATATGAGGGCTCCAGATCCGACTGGAACTAATATTGCATCAGGTGTGCTCAATTCTAGTTGCTCTACGATCTCATATGCTATTGTTTTTATGCCCTCGATGTAGAGTGGTGATGTCTCCATGAAGATTTTTGCT
>JAHKKZ010000121.1 GCA_029856685.1 Candidatus Njordarchaeota archaeon | reverse complement strand
TAGGAGAATATCATAGGGGAGGATTTTTATTTTAAAGCTATCTTAAATGGGGCATTCGAAAAGAAAGATATCTAAATGTATAGTTGAGGTAAATACAGTACTCTGTTAGCTGAAGTACACATTTCGGGCTATTATTGTTGGTATCTTCCCTGCGGAGGTTATCTTGTAGTCTGAACCGACAGTATCTATGTTTTTGAGGAATTCAAAGTAGTCGGCACTCATGCTAATTGCGTGAAGAGGATGCTTTATCTCGCCACCTTCGATGTAGAGAGCGTTTAGACATGTTATTGCCATTGACCCCTTAAGCGGATTTATGAGATGTGAACCCATAGCCTCTCCTCTTAGTAGAACACCCCTATCAATTTCTCGTATCAAGTCTTCGAGTTTTTTACCTGTTGTGCTCTTGAAGACAAGATTTGTTGTTGACGGTGATGGCTGGGATTTGTAGTCTCTTCTTCTAGCATTTCCAGTACTCTGTTTGTTTTCTCTGTACGCTGTGTATGTGTCGTAGAGATATGTTTTAAGAACTCCTCGGTCTATTAGGATTTTCTTTTGCATGGGTATCCCCTCATCATCACTCTTATTCGTAGCTAATCCCTCTGGTAGTGTGCCGTCATCCAGTACTGTTAGGTTGGGGTTTGCAACCTGCTTATCAATCATTCCTATGAACCTGCTTCTTCCCTCCTGCACGTTGAGAGCAGACACATTATATGCTAGGGGCCAATAGATGCTTGACATTATCCAAGGGTCTATTATTGCGTCTCCTCTGAAGGGCTCTTTTGGTTTCTTTGCCTTAAGACCTTCTTCCGCCATTTCTACAGCTCTCGGCATTATGGAGAACAGCTCATCTTCGTTTAATTTTCTAGCTACATATATGTCCATGCCTTTCCCTCTTTTTCCATTCTCCTCGAGATCGACCTCATACCACACGAAGATCACTGAGCCATAGTCTCCAATGCTTATTCCTCGTGAGTTCACAACAGCATACGTATAATTGGCCCTTGTCAGGAATAGATCCATCTTCCTTAGATTTGATATTTGCTTTGTATCCTTCACAAATCTCGATACGTAACCAGAGAGCTCTTCTGAGCCCAGGGACGCAAGTCCCTCGTCGAATATTCCATGTCCCGCATACCCACGCATAGGGTCAGGAAGATGCGTAAAATTGGGGTCCTCCTCCTTTGTTTTCGCTATTTTTGCCGCAAGTTTTGCTGTTTCAATAATTCTGTTTATATCTAAGCTTGAGACAGACACAAAGGCAACTTTCTTACCAATAGCTACGCGGATTCCAGCACCCGCATCTATACCCGATCTCACAGTCACATAGTTTGTTATTACTCGTGAGTTAAATGTGTCAGCTTCGTAGAGGTAAACCTCTATGTCATCAACCCCTATCTCATCCTTTCTCCTAACTACTTTTTCTCCTATACTTATGAGATTGCTTACCTTATCCTCCATACCTATACACCTCCTCCTATGAGAGCCTCCTTTATCGCCATATATGGTCCACCATCACCTACAGGTAATGGGCCTTGACCTCCTTTACCACATCCACCAAGAGGGCTTGACATCACTATAACCTCCTTAGAAGCCCCGATAATATTCTTAAGGAAGTCAAGTATATGAGCTCTTACCACAACTCCTTTCAGCGGATATGCTATCTCACCGTTTTCTATCCAGTACGCTCTATTAGCACCAAATGTAAAGTTTCCTGTGTCCTCTGTTTGTCCTCCAGTACTACCCTCCGTATACACACCTCTTTTCACAAGCTCAAATAGTTCCTCCTTGGTCATATCTCCTGGGCCGAAATACGTGTTTCTCATACGGACGATTGCTGGGTACATAAAGCTTATTGCTCTTGCATTTCCAGTAGGCTGCATATTCATCAGCTTAGCTGTGTTTCGTGAATGCAAATATGCTTTGAGTATCCCCTTATCGAGAAGCACAACCTTCTCTGTGGCGACCCCCTCATCATCATAGGGTATGTAGAATCCATAGTTTACTGGATCCCCAGACTCTATTATTGTCGCATATTCAGATCCAAGTTTCTCACCAATTCTTCCGTGAAGTATGCTTGCCTTGGTAGCAACATAGTCTCCCTCAGTTAGATGACCGAAGCTCTCATGTGCTAATACGCCTATAAATGTTGGGTCGGCGACGAGAGGGTACTTCCCAGGTTTTATTGTTTTCGCTTCTGCAGATTCAACAGCACTTGTATATGCCTTTTTAGCTATCTCTTCTGGTGTCTTCTTCTCATATATCTCTAGGCCGTAGGAAGAAGCAAACAATTCGCGTCCAAACCCTATTTCCCCATTTTTCCTTACTACCGCTTGGAAGTATACTCCATTCCTCATAGGTCTCCAATGTCTTCTTAGCCCCTCACTATTCAGGAAGAACCTCTCACCATACAACTCGGCATAAATCGCTGTTATTGATGCTAATCCTTCTGAGCCCTTTATCTCATCGACCCCCCTTCTTAAGAGCTCTATTTTTTCTTCGAGTTCTATATGCTCTGGGTCCTTATTTCTAGACGGAATGAAACCACTATACTCCTTAGGCTTATACTCTATTGGTTCGGCAGAAAGCCCAGCAACCTCGGAAAGACCCCTAGCGGAATCTATAGCTTTCCTCACAGCTTCCTCAACACTCTCCTCCGTAAGAACACCAGTAAACCCATGGCCTCGAGACTTACCGACAACAACAGTTATCCCGATCCCTATCAATGATGTAGACTCTATCGACTTTAGAACTTCATTTGAGAAACGAATTATGTTCGTTACTTGTTTCTCCCCACGAGCTTCAACAAAACCGGCACCAAGCTTAAGGGCTTTCTCAACAGCATATTCCAGCAGATCCCACATAGGAAAACACCAAGAAAGTCTAGTGAAAAAAGAAAATTTTTTCTGATATAAACCTCATAATAAAGGCTTATTGGGATGATGAGGTGTATCGCCTCTGATCCGTTATGAGGGGCACACCGACCGAAAACCCCACAGTTATCAACGAAGTATTTGAGCTCAGAAAATATTGTAATGAAACCCCAACAAAGGCCAGAATAAAAGGATCTAAATATGATCTAGATTGCGGAGCAATACTAACTTTTTTAAAGTCTTCTTTATTATAAGTATACTTTTCCCAATATGTCTATCTCTTCTTTTGGGTGGGTGATTTGATTCCTCTCAGATCACCCTGGAGCTATCGTTTTTGGCTTGCTCAGTCAATAAAAAGTATGTTGGAACTGATGGGTTTCCAGGTTGTAGGGTTTGGGCCTGTCGGAGCTCCTTTCGACATAAAATTTTCTGTTGTTAGATGGATGGAGAGAAACAATTTCGTAAAAATAGTTGTTCTGCGAGTCAAAGGCATCTATACTTCTGAAGAAGAGTACATGCGGAATGCTGAGGAGTACGACAAGAGGAAATTCTACTATGAAATAGACCCTGAGGAAATAATAAAGATGTCTGAAAAGAATGATTCTATAGGCAAGGAATACCTACTGGTTGTCTTGCCACGGTACTATGAGAATACTTTTGACCCCTTAGCTGTTGTTTTTTCAGCATTCGCATCGCCAAAAAATCTTCTAAGCAAATTAGATCATGACAAGAAGTGGTATAATTATGAGGAGGTGCTCAGAGGCTTCAAATATTACACATTTAGCGCTTTCATAAAAGCTCTATATAGATGTAAACTTGGGCTCACTCGAGAAAAATTACTAGAGTTAGCATCCGAATATGGTTATAACTCCTTAAATTATCCAGTTCTCGCAACAATTTTAAGAAAACTAGCCGATATAGGTACAGAGAAGCTTATGGGGATTCTCATAATATTCAACTTTACGAAAAGAAAAGCCGTTTTCATGGCCATCGCTGGCTGATTCTTGCTTAGGTATATTTAAAACTCCTACTTAATCCTTTTTCATCGTTAATCGAGGGGAGGGAGTATGAGGATATATCCGACTAAGATAAGATATGAATATTGGCATGTTAAGGCTATATCGTACTCCATAATCTATGCTCTATTAGCAGTTATAGGTTATAGCCTTGTCGCGAAGCTTGTTGTGAGCGGACATTCCGTATTGCCTCCAAGGGGACTCCCCTTACCGATAGATCCTCATATACCTTTCATATCGGCATTTGCGATACCATACGTCTTCATATTTTATCCTCTGGTAGTATTTACATTAGAATATTATTTCTTTGTTAGAACAGAGAGAGCAGATCAGCTAATCGCTTCGATACTAATTATATACGCTGTTGCTTTTCTAACGTACCTAATAATGCCTGTCACAATGGAGCCGTTCAGACCGAAACCAGGGGAGCTACCAAGTGATTTCTTATCACAGG
>JAHKKZ010000120.1 GCA_029856685.1 Candidatus Njordarchaeota archaeon | reverse complement strand
GCCAGGAACTCGATAGCCTTCATGATGAGCCAGGCGAGGCCCGCGGCGACGATCTGTATGATGTCCGCACCCATCTGGATGAGCATGTAGACTCCGCTAAGAACCATCTTGCCGACATCACTCTTGATGATGAATACGAACTGGGCTACTGGTGCGGCGACCACCGCGAGGATTGCGTTTACTAGGGGGTCGTGGAAGGGCCATGGTACCCACGAGAAGAATTCGTCTAGTCTCTGCTTTACCCACATTACGAAGTCTGTTGCCCCCTTCGCGATTTTGTTTACTAGTTCGTCTATGAATGTGAATGCTCCCAGCGTGCTCTTAGCTCCGATCTCCATCTCCGATGGGTCTTCAAGCTCTATGTTCTTTAACAGGTCATCCCTATAGCTCAGTGCGTCCTTAGCGTATGTGTACCATAAGCTTAGCGCTTTCCTTCTCAAGCGGATCGCTTTGTAATGCCCTAGAAGAAAAGCATCTATTTCTCCTATTCCTGTAAGCTCTTCCGCTATTTCTGTTTCTTCATAGAGTAATACTAGGTATTCCAGACTATCTAAGACTTCTTCGGTTGTTTCTGGATCGAGAAACTCAACCATGTCTGCACTCTGGTTTAGTAGCTCCTCATAGCTCATCTGCAACAAGCTCTTTGGTTCGGGTTTTGCCTCTGTTTGGTGCTTATATGTGTTCTCTTCGGCCTCATATAGTGTTATTCGGACGAGTTTCCACCCCGCTTCTGGGCTGAGAACGGCCCTATAGTATACTACTTCTCCTTTGCCCTCGCATACTTCATCCCACACCAAGTTCAGCTTTACCCATGTAGAAACAATCCTATGCGCAATCTCCACAATCTTGCTTCCAGCCAGCTTTTCTCCGAGTACATGGAGCTCTTCGAAGAGGGATTCTATTCTCACTATGAATGGTGATTCTTGGTGGTGCTCTAGGGCCTTGTGGGTTGGTATGATCTCGTTTAGTCTTCTGTATGCATACTCAATAATCTCGGTGTTCCACTCATTGATTGTGTTGCTGATCATTGTTTTTACTGCTTCGTATAGTACTTCTTCTAGTCTATGGTAGAGAATTGAGTAGAGCACGTTGTTGATGGTGCTTCCGATCTTGTCGGAGTGCTTTATATCCATTAGCAACCCTAATGTGATTTTATTGTATTCTGGATTCTCTGTGGGGTAAGCGAAATCGTAGATAATATCTAAGTAGGGATCCAATATATTGAGGAGGGTGAAAACATTCAGCTTTGTTGCGTTCTCGGCCAAGTAGTATAGTGATTTGTATCCGCTTGCCGTTTCGTTTCTCGCTAATTTTGTGGTTCGTGTTGATTTGTATATTTGTTGGTATATTCTCTCTATTTTTTGGAGTAGTAGGATTAATGGTGATGCGATATCAACGAACTTCTCCTCCCAGTACTCACCAGCCCAAGAAACATTCACATCATCCTCCCAAGCCAAGTAGTCATACTCGCCGCTCTGGATAATCATGGTTATGCTACAGATATACTCTATGGTTTCGTTCTCCGCGTGGAGGGCTTTAGTTATTGTGTTGTTTGCCTCAAGCAGAAGATCTATGAGTCTCTTAGCCTTCACATATATGCTCTGAGCCCATGTGGCGACGACAATCATTTCGTACAGCTCGTATCTCCAGTCTAAGTATCGGAAAATGTCCTCCTCATATGGTTCGCCTTTGATCTCCATTAGCACTACGTTTATGTCTTTGTTCATCGCAACCATCAGAGATGTGAGGTTCTCCGCGTATTCCGCCCAGTACTCCGCGGTTTCTGGTGTTATGTTTTCTGGGTTTTGGATTACGTGTACCCACAGGTCGTCGAACATGGGTACCACCGTGTATGTGTACTCGTTGTATAGTAGTGCGGCTCTGAGTACGGAGGCAAGGCGGCGGTACTGCTCATAGTACCAATCGGCAAGCCCGGAGGCATATCTTTTCGTGGTGGTTGCTTCTTCTCTGATGACCCCTCCATATCCGTAAGTAGGTGTATACTCCAG
The DNA here is from genome assembly GCA_029856685.1 of Candidatus Njordarchaeota archaeon. Taxonomy (GTDB): domain Archaea; phylum Asgardarchaeota; class Njordarchaeia; order Njordarchaeales; family Panguiarchaeaceae; genus Panguiarchaeum. The sequence goes on along the minus strand of JAHKKZ010000120.1, from coordinate 2,344 downwards.
CGATACTAGGCTATCTGTAATCATGATGATCTTTCCGTGCGTCCTAATCACATCTCTTATACCTCTTCTTGCCTGTTCGGTCAGATTCTCTATTGTCCGTAGTGCTTCTGTTATGTTGTATGTATCGTAGTTGTATAATTCGTTGAGCACCTGTCTTGTTCTGTTTATGGTCGATATTCCTTGTCTATGGGTCTCCGCGAGTTCTACCTGTATTTCCGCGAGTCTTACTAGGTCGTCCGCTGTGTTTATGTATTCTGTTAGTGCTCCTGGGGCTTCTAGGTTTGTTGTTATGTTCGCCGCTCTCTGCGCCAATAAGTATTTTTGGAATGGTCTCAGCACGTATTTTAGTGCGGCTATGTTGTTGTACGTGTTTATCGCCATTACCAGTTCCCCCTCCATGAGTTCAGCGTATTCCTTCATCTCTCTGAGGATCCATGTTGTGTTCTCGCTACACGTTATTATTATTGGTGGCTCCGATGTTTCGGTGGTGTTTTTCTTGATGAATGTTATGTTCAGCATCTCGTATAGATCCAGCAGTTTTGTGGTGTTTATACCCGCTAAGATCTTCCCGTATTTCTCTCTGCTCAGCAATGCATCCTCTACAATCCTCGCAATCCTGAGAACATTTGCGGCACTCCTCACAGCCCCGAGGAACCTAAAGTAGTACGACGATAGGTTCTTAGCCTCGAGGTACAGTTCCTCATAGGCTGGGTAGAATCCACGGAGGATTGCGACCTTAAACGTCAAGGTGTATAGCGTCCTCAGAGAGCCGAGCACCTCCTCGGCTCTCCTTACGTCGCTCTCCACCTCCCTACTAACGTTTAGACTCACATTGTAGTTCCCAGTTCTGATCCTATCGAATAGTAAGAGAGTTTCGTTCCAAGAGGCCTTCAGAGAACAAACTATGAGTCTAACGAGGTTCATCGCTCCAAGGGAGCTTTGGAGGAAGCGTGCTCTGATTATTAGCCCAAATGAGTATCTGAGTGCTGATAGTTCGTTGAGCTCCTCTATTCTACTATCCAGATGCTGTTTTAGTCCAGGTATCATGGCACCAATAATCCTTGTCTTCACGCTTAGTTGGAGTGCTTTTATGCTTATTCTCATTCCAAGTCCCAAGAGGGATATGTCCCTTGCTAAGAGTTCTGGGTCGCTATAGTTCCCCTTCTTGAGCCTGCCAACAGCGCTTAGTATTCTGTCTTTGTCCCCTAAGATGAAGTCTATTTGTTGGATGAGGTTTTCTGCTGGTTCTAGGTACGGCTTTGCTCTCAAAGCCCTAGCTATCCATATCTTGTACCTCAGTATTATCGGCATTGCATTCTTAATAATGTAGTTTACTTCTCTTTGGTCGTCCCCATCCGCATACTCCCTGTACAAGAGTAGAAGCTCTATCTTTCTAGACGCTTCCTCGAAGAATCCTATTGCTTCCCTTATCTCGCCTACTGTGTGGTTTCCGCTCCAAGTTATCATCTCGTAGTACTTCTCCGCAGAGCCTAGGTTTCTCTGGAGCCACCCAACTATCCTCCCAGCATCCTCTCCGAAGTCCACGTGGTATATTATGTCTCCGAGAATCTTCACTTTTCCGAGTGCTAGGGGTCTATGAATCCATCCTATTGGGCCAGGGATATGGACGATTTTTTCTTCGTTCTCATCCCTCAGGGTTTCTACGAATTCCACTCTATCAAACCATGTCCCGTAGTTTATATTCTCCGAGATATTCTTGGATGGGTCCACCAGATAGATCTTTTCCCTCCTCTCAACCTTCACGAGCTCTATGCTTTGGTTCTCTCCTAGTGGTAGGGAGATATTTTTGATTTCGTCCCACATCTCGTATACTGCGGTGAACAACTCGCCGTCGATTAGGACGGATCTAACCTCCCTTCTACGCTCCAGAACCCAGTAACCACCAAACAAAATCCTTATCAAGCTACTCAGCACCTGAAGCCCACTCCTGGTATTCTCTGCTGGGATAACATCGGTATATTCCTCCAAAACCCTAGTAACTGGGTGCTTATCGGCACCGCACCACATACCGATTACCTTTGCTTTGATGGGCCCAAACATATTTCTATACCTCTCAATCGAGGATCTCAGCACAGACGCGTTGAGGATAAATCCTCCAGAGTCCTTCGTGAGAATCCCAGTTCTCGTTGAGTGTGTCAACACCAAAACATACTCCGCCTGGGTCAGAGCGTAGAGAAGATTCATTGTGGTTGCGTAGGGACCAAACAGAAATGTTGAATACTCAAACGTTGTGGATGCGAACTGATACAATATATCCATTATGTATTTAGCGGAGCTATCGTTCGAGATCCTAACTCCTGGGCTCCAAACAACAAAATCACTC
>JAHKKZ010000012.1 GCA_029856685.1 Candidatus Njordarchaeota archaeon | reverse complement strand
GTAGAGATTCTAGAGACGAATTATAGACGGATAAAGAAGCGAAGTACAGAAAACGAGAGACATCCAGAAATATTATCTCATATGTTGCTCCCGCGAATTCTCGAGAATGTGATTAGAAATTACATCGCTAAATCACACATAGGGAGCCTCACAAATAATTATGTTGAGTCTCTAATTGATAAGGCTATAGATTCCGGAATAATAATTCCGATTGAGAGAAGGTACAAGTATGAAATACCTAAAGTCGACCCCCTGTTAATTCTTAAAAACAAAGCTATCGTAGGTGTTGACGGAGGAGGTTTTGCAATAAAGTTGCATCCTATGAGAATCATACTAGCAAAATCAGCTGTGTTTTTCCATTCTCAGCACCCTAATTTCAATTATGATATAAAGGGTGTATGGAGAACATCCGTTGCCATCTTAAGGCGCACTGGAAATGTTGAAGAACAGCTTCGTATAAAAATGAGAGAGATGCTAGTAGACGTAGAAGTACAGACAGTAAAAGAAATAGCAGAAGAGTATGGTGGGTTTATCGACGCTATTTTCTGGGATGGCCCACTTTATACCTCACGATACATGAATAAATTCTATTCAGCCGTAAAAACTCTGACTAATAGAGCGATAATCTGCATAAAATCAGTTAAAAATTCCTTCGCTTCTAGAATAGCTCGAGTATCGGATGCATATGAGCTCACCGACGCCGATCTCTATGTAACATATCTAAATCCTAATCAGAGATCCTCAGCATATATATACAATGGGAACTTAGTTTCGAAGCTTCCGGAGGATATGAAGCCCGTTTTCTTTTATGTTAAGTCGCCACAAAAAATAATGCTCCGATACGAATTTCCATATTGGGTTATAGAGGAGTTTGGCTTAGACTACGTGTTGAATCTAATATATGCCGATATGGCCCTAGGAGACGGTATAAGCTATGTCATCAGTAGGGCTGATAACTTAGCTAGGTTCTCCGACCAAGAAAGAAGGTACCTTATCTATCGTGTGCTTAGAGTGCTAAAAGAGAGTGGTGTTGACGAGACTATTTTATTCAATGAACGCAGGTGGGCTAGGTTCTTCTCAGAGGGAAGAAAATGAGCTTAGACCAATACTTTGTTGTCGGCAAGTCACAGAAAAAGAAAACTAAGAAAAAACTAGTAGATGAAGATGCATTACTTGATTCGTTCTCCATAAAGCATCCAGTCAACCAAAAATCCAAACAGGAAATCATCGAAAAGATAAGTATGCCATGGTTAGATGAGTGTGTTGAGGTAGGATACCTAGTAATCCCTAAGAAACTATCTGTTAAAGTTGGTGCCAGTAAAGCAACTAGACTTCTTTGGATACGTCTTTTCTCAAATTGGTCTACAAAAGTTCGTGTCGGTTTCCCATTGATCATCTATGATTATTTACATGGTGAATACATAGCTGGAATAATAACAATGATGGGCTATGACGTTGCCTGGCATGAACTTATAGATAGGGATGTCTCAGAAACCCGTAATACTCTCACATCTCAAATGGTAGCTGAGGGAGACATAGAATTCCTAGAACTGGTGCCACTAGTAGGCATAGAACCTATATGCTCCCTTAAAAATGTGGATGGTAAGATTGTTCGAGGAGATGTAAATTTTGCCCCTCACATAAGAGCCCCTGCATTTTTACCATCGCAGAGAATAATCAATGTGATTTATGGAATCCCAGACGGCGGCCCTGTATATGGTGCTATAATGTTTGGTGATGAGGTTATTTACGATCCTAAGACAAGTAGGATGATAGCGTACAGAATGCGTCCGGAGCTTCTTTTTGAACATGAGCTCATTACTGGGACCACAGGCAAGGGTAAAACTGCCAAATGCAAAAATGATATATACAACTTTGTCGAGACTTTCAGTGGGGCTGTCGTGGTTATAGATACTCACAATGAATACTCGATGATCGCTGAGGAACCTGTACAGGATGAAGATCCTATAAAACCGAGCGCATTTGACATAAAAATGTGGGAAGACCTAGGACTAAAACCCAAAAAGATAGATGATGTGGTGGTTTGGATTCCCAAACATACCTCAATTGATGAGAATAAACTGCAGATCGATGCAAAAAATGTGAGAATAAGGTATTTCACGATAAAATTTGGTAATATTCCTCCCTCGATGCTTCAATACTATCTTCCTGCACTATCTCCCCAAGGCTACTATATTCTACCCAAGCTTGTAAAGAAGTTTCGGAGTATATACTCAAATGAGAGATGTACATTAGAGAAATTTTACTGGTGGCTCGAAAATACGAGACTTCCCAAAGAAGTTATTACCGATGCGACACGAGAAGCCATTTTACGAAGATTAGCAGCGATTCTTGGGGAGGAAATATTTGATGCTGAAGGCACATCCGACATAAGTATGAAAGAGATGCTAAAGCCAAGAAGAGTGAATATAGTACGTGTAGACTTAGTTTCTTCGATTGTTGCTAAGCGAATAGTTGTCATGCACATAATAAGCAAGATAGCGCAGATGAAGCTTAGTGACTATGGAGACAAGTTTCCGCCTACAATGTTGCTTATAGATGAAGCACATAACTATTTCCCTCGCTTTGTATATGACTTAAATGAAAAGGAATGGGTACTAAGAACAGTTTCATGGGTAGAGCGAATAGCCCGCGAGGGCAGAAAATTTAGGTTACGCATAGAGTTTTCAACTCAGAGCCCGGAGGACTTAAATCCACGTATACTAAAAACGGTGAACACCTATACCTTGTTTGGTCTAACACCACTACAAATAAAGACTCTCAGAAAGTTTATGGAGCTCCCAATAGATCCAACAACACTAATAAATCTCCCTGCACGTAGAGCTATTGTCTTTTCTAGAAGCAATGCCTCCATTCCAATGAAAATTCTTGTACCCTGGGCTCTGCTTAGACATAAAATGACCAAAAAAGAATAAAACAGGTGAGCCTCATAGAGTATATGCGGCAAGAAGTCTATCAGCAAAGATGTTGTTTCGAGATGTAATATTCTTATCTCTAGCTATTCTGGGGTCTATATCCGCATAAATCAGTTCTTCGTGAGTCCTACTTGCTTCAGCAATAATTTCCCCCTTCGGACTAACTATTATCGATTTTCCAGTAAATGTTAGGTCTCCCTCAACACCTATCCTATTAGCCGTAATGATGTAGACTCGATTCTCGAGGGCTCTCAGTGGAGCTACTTTTTGCCAATAGGGTAGCACAAGATTCGCAGGATGGGCGATAATATCAGCACCTTGAAGAGCCAAAGAGCGTGCAGCTTCTGGAAAGATCCAATCGAAGCAGATCATAATACCTATCCTTGCAATCTTAGTATCAAAAACCAGAAACCTATCACCTCTCCCAAAGAAATCCTTTTCATTTAAAAACAAGTGGACCTTACGGTACTTACCAATATAGCCCTCAGGGCCAACAAGAACTGCTGAGTTATAAAGTTTGTTCTCTGCCCTCTCATTTATTCCAGTCACAATATACATCGAATACTCACTGGCAAGCTGCTCTAGAAGCCTAACTGTTTTACCCTGCGGAATTTCCTCACTGGAATCCCAAGCCTCTTCCTTAGCACCAAAATTATATCCAGAATTCGATAACTCTGGAAACACCACAAGATCAAGCTCTCTCTCATGCGCTAGCCTAACAAACTCAGCAATAATTTTCCTGTTTTTCTCTAGGTCTCCAAGAGCTGGTCGGATCTGAGCAGCACCCACACGTATTGCGCCCATAGGCAACACCGAACAAAGAATATGTGATTTCCACTAAATAATCCCGAAATATAGAAGAAGATGTTGGGGAAAAGAAATGTTCGTTTTTATCCTTACCAAAGCTTCGCTTGAATCAATACCTAAAAAACTTTGGAACCATCCTGCGGTTCAGAAATGGGCAAAAGTACGGCGAAAACATCCATCAAAAATGATCCTAGACCAAACACTGCACTTCTCAGCAATCAGACAACTAGAAGACTACCAAAACAGAGGCAGAGTAGACATACTACACAGAGCGCTCCTAACAATACTAGATTCAAAACTAAACAAAAAAGGCTACATCAAAGCTATAGTAATACACACAACGCAGGACAAATACTACATAGTAAACCCAGAAGCAAGGCTCCCACGCCACTACTTCAGATTCCTAGGCATCATGGAAGACCTCCTACAAAAAGGAAAAATAGAAACACCAGAAGGAAAAACATTAATAGGCCAAGCAAACAGCATAGAAGATGTAACGAAAAAACATAACATAGCATACACAATCTGTCTAGAAACCAAAGGTAAGCATAAAAGAATAGCAGAAGTAATACCAAAACAGCCACAGGGAAACATAGGAATAATCGTAGGAGCCCTACCACACGGAGACATACCCCAAAAATTCCTAGAAACCGCAAACGAAATAATATCAATAGGAACAGAGCCCCTCACAACATCATATGTCCTATGCAGAACAATAATAGAACTAGAGCAAATACTTGGCATATAGCTTTCTGTTTATCTCGCTATTCAGACTACTTAGGTTAAATGAATATTTATCATCCCCCTCGTTGTGTGGAATATCCTTCCTAGGGGGCGCAAACTTATAGAATCACAAAAAATATATCGTCTAATATTTTCTGCTCTATCAAAATCGACTAGACAATTTTCCAGAATGTCTAGCAGCTTCGATAGCATTCTCCAGAAAATAATGCAAAGTAATGCCCTGTCACAAGCATACTCACAACAGAACCCAAAAAGAGAATAAGATGGTGGGCCGGGGCGGACTCGAACCGCCGACCTTGCGGTCTCTAATTCGTACACTGGTACTACACATTCGTTTAAACACTCATCTTCAGCCGCACGCGCTCCCGCTGCGCCACCGGCCCTCTATTGTTTTTGTTTTAGTAGGCATTTTTGCAAGGGTTCTCTGCTATATCTATTATATGTTCTTCTAATCTGTTTTATAAAAGTTACTTTATTGTGGTCTTATCTGTCCGTTTATTTGTGTTAGATAATCCGTGGCTATTTGTAGTACTGTCTTTTTTATTTTGTCTATTTTCTGGTTGGTGTGTATTTGTATGCCTCCCGCTTTGTTCATTGTTACTCCGTATGTTCCGTGGAAGGTTTTGCTTATTGTTTCTGCGAGTGGTGTTAGTGGTATTTCTTTGGAGCGGAGGATTATTCTGATGTATTTTTTGCCTTTTTCTTTTTTTGGCGAGATTACTATTGCTAGGTCTGCTCCGAGGTTTATTAGTGTGTTTGCGATTTTTGATTCGTAGCTGCCTACGTGTGTGATGCAGATTATTTTGCTGTTTATCACTTTTAGTATTATGCGTTGCATTGCTTTTATATGTGCGAGTTTTTCTGGGAGTGTCTTTTTTTCTTTTCCTTCTTTGAGTGTTTTTACTATTTCTGTGTAGTTTATTTTTTTAGTTAGTTGGCTCATGTAGTGGAATGTTTTTGGTGTTGCTAGTGTGAGGAAGACAGTATCTGTGAGCAGGCCTAAGGCTGCGAGTTTGGCGAGGGGTTCGTCTTCTAGAAGTTCTTCTAGGATCCCTAGTTTTTCGCTGAGTTCTAGGAGTATTTCTGTTGTTGCGGGTGCTGGGTAGCGGAGAGCTATTATTTTTGTTGAGGCGTTGAGACCTGTGGTGTGGTGGTCGATGGCAAATATTCTTTTTGCTTTTTTTATGGTTTGTTTTATGTGATCAGATAGAAATCTATTTGGGTCGCTGGTGTCGATCAGAATTATATCATAGGGAGGTTTTGCTGAGAAGTTTTCTGGTTCGGTGATGGGAATTTCTATGTTTAGTTTTTTGAGTATTCTGCGTGTTTCTAGGTTTGGGCGATCGGCTAGTATTAGGGTCTGTATTCCCGTTCTTCTTCTTAGAAGTTCTTGCATTATGTATGAGGATGCTAGGGCGTCCAGGTCGGGTTTTTCATGGGGAACTATTATGAATAGTCCGCTAGGCAGACCTATTAGTCTTCTCCAGAACTCTAAGTAGGTATTGCTTGATTGTTTCGAAGAAAGCATCGGCGATCTCCTTAGCTATTCTATTCTGTTCGGTTATCTTTGAGGTGAGTGGCGATATTTCGAGGCCTATTGTGAGTGTCATGTTTAGTACTGCTTTGTTATCTTTTTGTATGAGCTTTATATCTGCACTTAGTGAAAAGTCTATGAAGTGCCTTGAGACTTCATCATATAGTTTCCTATATGCATGTTCTTCTGCTTTTTCTATGGCTTCTCCCAGAAGATCCGGATCTATCTCCGCACTGTTTGTCCTAGCTCCTATTTCTATTTCTTTCCTAAATGTATACGTTGCCATGTGTATCTTACTCTAACCCCCTTCTGGTTTCCTTGATACGAGTTCCCTTAATTCTTTTCTGAGCTGAACCAACTGTTCCTCGATGCTTCGTATTCTCTTCGATAACATGTCTTTTTCTTGGTGAAGTTCGTCGATGAGTTCGTTGATATTTCTTTTAACTAAGATATTTGCTCCAAGAATTTCATACGCGGACTCCTCACCAGTCTCTTTTGCCTTATTTAGGGCTCTCAATGCTGCCTCGACCTCCAGTAGGCGTTGCTTATATAGGTTCAGATATTCCTCGAGAACTAATATTTGCTGTTGTTTTGCCTGGGCCAATCGCACACTATCTGCGGACACTTCTAATCACCTTTAACCCCATAACAATAGCGTATAGCCATCTGAAGTAGCTATTAATCGCCGCTCTAAGGCTAACTAAATCCTTAGAGGAAATTTCTATTTTTAACTTTTTGTTATCTAGGGAAATTCTTGATATTGACCGATACGTAGGTGGGTTTTTAGCTTCTGGTAGTAGTGACGTGTAGAGTATTTCGGCGTCTCTCTTATCTGCAAATTCGATTTCTATGATTATTATTCCTTCGAGTATCTTGCATCTCTTATTTGAATCTCTACTAGTAATCGGTCTTTTTCCCAAAATGCCATCACCGCATATCCATTTTCGCTTTCTATTTTGCATTTAGATATTTTACCGCCAGGATATGCTGAGCAACTATCGTTTCCGAATGCGTCAATAATAAGTCTCCAAAGATTCTGAGATACAGCGTTTTCACCAATTAAAGTTAGTTCAGTACCTACACAAGCGGGAGGTTTCCTAAGAATATTAAAATCTTCTATGAGCAAATATCCCAGTTTTTCAAAGAAACCCTGAGGGGTCAGAATATATATGTCTATACGAGAAGGTTTGTTTTGGCGAGAGAAAACGACCAGAAATGATGTAAATCCAGCGTTCTTAGTGAAGTATGCTATTTCATCTAGACTGGATTTCCCCCGAGGGCAGATAGGCATACCTGTGAGTGCTGACAGGGTTTTCATAAATCTACGGGTTTGTGGTGGTGTCCGAATAGTCGAAGTTATGACAGCGTTGGGACAAACTATTCTACTCGGCCTTTTCGTGGACGTGGCATCTTTCTCCATCTAACTCTTTCCTCCTCATATTGTATGATATAACAGAAAAATCGATTTCTAGGCTGTTCCTTCTTCTGGAATTCTGCTCTTTCCCTCAATAGCTCCTCCACGTATCTCTTCTCCTTCTCATTGATTATTACACGAGCATATGGTGATCTGACCGGCCCAAATACTTCAATGACCTTACCTATTTCTCTCATTAGTGCATCGTAAATGACTGTGCCAGGCCGTACAAACTTATAGAGTCGTATTATCAACAGATTATCTGCGAGATTAGATTTGTGAAGAATTTCTCCAACCCTTTTTAGGTGTCCGATCATTGGGGTTCCTCCTTTTTGGTTTCCTCTTCCTCCACTGTCTTTCTTTCGGGTTTTCGTATAATTACATAAATACTTGCTCGATCCCTAATTTTCTCCACTAAGTTTTGGATTTCTGATGGTACTTCCTCTCTGCTCTCTCTCTTTCCCTCTATTTTCACTTCCCCTATTATTTCAACAGGTTCATATGTTTCTAGGTGATTAGCAACTATCGATATTGCGGGTACCTGGGGACGATATATTATCTGACCTGGATACGCAATGTGGTCACGCCGATAAATTCTTTGTCTGAAATATCTTGGAAGCCGTATTAATATCTCAATATTATCAAGGACTATAGCCTCGGTGTGTATTGGGAGTGCCGAGTAGATCTTTGATATTATTGAGGTTCTGTCGATCCTTTCGTAGGTAACGCTTCCTCCGTACTCTCCTGCTGGGTAGCGTAGAAATGCCTCAAGGGTGTCATACCCATCAAAATCGAATACTACTTTTCTTATGATCCGTCTATAATATGTACCTGGAACAACCATCGTGATTACCATTCAATAACCTAGAATCTCACATAAACTTTTTTTGCTGTAATATAATGAAGTCCCTTTTTTATTGTGGTGTGAATAAAGATGAGCTCAGTCGTTTTAGAAGCAACAAGCGAATATTTAGACGACCTAGAAAACTTCAAGTTTCTTCTCGAGTATGTGGGATTTAGAGTTCATATACTTGAAAGAATAGCCTTAGATGAGCTTACTAAGGGAAAAGTCCTTATAATAGCAGCGAAGAAGTATGAGATGTATACGATGGATGAGATCTCACTGATACTTAGGGCTATTCATGGCGGCTTAGGAGCTCTCATATTGCTAGATCCAGAAAGTTCTCCTAGCTTCGATTCGACCTCAGAGATACTCAGTGAGGCGGGAATATTCGTCTCTGAGCATAATGTGAGGGAGTCGACGGAGACTGTTCTAGTTCGTTTAACAAATATAAATAAAAACCATCGTATCACAAGTGGTGTAGACGAATTGATAGCAGAATCTCCAAAAGCTCTTATGTTGCTTAGGAGGGAAGGCAAAAAACTAAGTATACTTGTGAGAAGTAGCAAAAATCATAATCCCCCCGAAGCTATAGTTAGCTGCGCTACTTACCTTGGAAACGGAAGAATAGTTGTTTTTTCGTCGTGGAGTATTGCTAATAATGAGCTATTGAACTATGGACAGAATGCCCTTTTCCTAATCTCAAGCATATATTGGTTGGCGGGTCTAATGCCAGGTCATGGACTGTTGGATAGAATTAATGAAGCTCTTAGGCGAGTGTCAAAGTCATAATTTATTATTAAACGGAGATTCGTTTTACTTAGGATGAGATTGTGTGTGATCAATATGCGTGGAACATTGGTATTTCCCATACTATTGCTTACCTTGATATTCGTGGGGCTCATCCATCCTTTTCAAACTAGGAGCCTTAATGGGTTCAGGATAGATAAAGAAATCATAGTTTTTGCTGAGGATGAAGCCTCCAATGTAACAAAACTCCCTATGATAATAATAGAATTGGAAAACGGTTCGTTAGTCAATTTCTCATCGGTTGATGAGGCTCTGATACAGATATATGGTGGGAAACTAGTATTAGATGCTATAAAGAATGTCAATATCTCACTGTTCGAGGAATATGGTGCTTATATTAAGAATGAGACGGAATCAATAAGTTATGTTCCAGCACTTAAAGTATTCTATCAAAAGCTAAGCCCCGAATTGCTAAAAGAGTACGAAAACTATACGGGGCAAATAGTACCCGTCTCCGAGGGTGATTATATATTTAACAGGTATGGGGATAACTATCCTCGAATAGCACTCTATGGTAAGATTCCATATTTTAATATAACAGTCCTGAACACTACTAGCAACACTACAGAAGAGCAAAATATTCTGAAAGCGGGCCCAGAGATATTCCTATTAATATATGCGAGAATAGAGACCAACGAGACCTTGAATGTAATACTTAACTACACGCGGAGTATAACTGAACGCTTTGAAGGAGAGGTGTATGCCCTAGTTATAGACATAACAAACAGCTTTAATATTTCGTCGTATTCTCTAGAAGAAACGTTTCCGAATGGGCTTATTATGTGGGATAATTATACAGAGACAATTGTTGGGATGAACGGAACATTCGAAGCGTTCACAATCAACTGCACATACGATATTCCTCTAATTGTGATTCTTGATAGCGATGGTCTGATCTGGTTCAAAACACTAGGCCTTTTTGATGCCGACCAGCTAGCGACCTATATAAGCATGTATATCAACAAAGGAGCAGAAAGTCTTCCTCTATACCCAATACTTGCGGTAGTTCCGAAAGATCCCTATGCAGGTAAATCATGTAAAGTCTATATAATTGTTGGTTTTGGATTCGGAAATATAACTGAGGCAAAACTTTCATATTCTCTGCTGGACGCTAATAACAAAACAATATACAGGACATCGAAACCTATATCGGTTTCCCCAGACACCTTGACATATACGATAGAAAGCCTAGATAACAGAACACGGTGGATCACACTCAATGCAACAATAGTCACGACATATGGAGTATTCAGATCCGAAGTATTTGTCTATCAGGTACAATATGAGGAAAAGAAGGAAAGAGGGCCTATCGAGGAAATCCTCCCAATAGTCTATGCAGTTATAGCCTTGATAGTCATACTAGGAATCTCTATAAAAGTATATAGAAAGTATTTTGGGAAGTAGCTTGCTATTGTAACAGATATTCAATTCGCTTTTTTCTGTATTCCTCCAAAACCTGTATGAATTCCTTGTAAAGTTGTTCGTAGCTTTCGAATTTCTCAATCAAAATGTTTCTTATACGTCTTAGAATATCGGATATCTTAACCTTCTGGACCAGCTTGTTCCTATCTACAATATCAGAAAAATCAGAATAGTCAAAGATAGGTATGCCATTAGCCTCTAGGGTATCAATAGTTTCTGGGGGCGTTGTGTTCCAATCTATTAGGATTATGCCTAATATCTTAGATTTTATGATTTCCAGCAGTTTCGAGCTGAACACGATTTTTTGCGTAAGTATGATATCATACCGTGTTAGGCCATATGTCTGGAGCCAATAAGATGCTGTTTGGTATGTGAGAGGAGCTATTTTTTTAATGACGATTTCATTGTTTTCTCTAAGAGCGATGCGTCCAAGAATCTCTATTTTCGATTCTAATTCCCTTATTTTGTCTTCAAGATTAAGAATCGTCCTTTTCAACATTTCATTCTCGCTAGAAAGTTTCCGTACTATGGTGTCTCTAAACTTAAGTTCGTTGAATGCTTCTCTTTCCCGTCCCTTTCTAAGCCTCTCTAACTCCTCTATGAGCTCGGATATTTTACGCTCGCTTTTAATAAGCTCTTTCTTAAGCCTCCTATTTTCCCGAATAAGCGTATCGAATTTATTTTTGAGTTCTACGTATCTCTCTCTAAGAGTCTGATTTTCTCGAAGTAAAGCGATTTCCCGATGTGAAATATGATCCATATTTCGCTGGGGTGTCTGTAGAATTTTCGAGAGCTGGGTAAGAATCGCCGAGCGGATATCCATATTTCTAAGTATTATCTCAGCCTTAACAGCATCTGCACTAACAAAAGGAATATATCGAACTAGATTATCTATCTTAGAGAATTTTCTCTCATAATGCTTATAGGCAAGTAATGCCGCGACAAGCGCGTCACGTTGGTGGGAGTCTCCTATCTTTATTCCAGTTTTCCGTATTATCTCATTTTTCCTAGCAACTGACAGTGTTTTATTTGGTTTATGTATCACCGCTCCAGACTTGTTTGCAAGCATTTTTACAAAATGAGGGATTTTTGGGACATCGCATGAGATTATTATTGGTCGCCCATACTCATAGATTCTGTCGATTAATTCGAAGAAACCTATCGACCTTCTACTGTCGACATATAAAATGTTTCCTTTGAGGTCAAGGATAGCGACACCTGTTGTCTCTCCAGGATCGACACCAACAATCAAGTATCTCCCAGCCGAATGGTAAGAGCCAAGCTCAGACGAACTAACAAAGAGTATCCTATTATGTTTTATCGGTTCTAACCTCACTTGATACCAATCAGTTTTTGTTTCTTTAACAATTCTTTGGATCTGCTCAATGGGCTCATAAACAATTATTTTGGCCGATTTGTATCCGCCTTCTCCCTCCCTGATAAAGATGTCGTAGGGAACATTATTTTCACTCAGCACTCGTTGAATCTCTCTAACAACAGCTTTTATTCTTGCCTCGGCAGCCCTCAGATAATGCTTTTGATGACTGCCTCCCACGACACCGAAGCTTCGTGAACGTGATACTATAATCAATGTTGCTTCTCTGAATGCCAAGACTTCCACTCCCTCCCTTTTTAATGCGAGTTTGGCAGCGACTTCAGCGGCTTGCTCAGGAGAAAGCTTTTTTCCTTCGTGAAGACCGTATTCCTTAGCTAACGAAGCCAATTTTCTCTGTCTAAATAGAGGTCCAGTCACTTGGATCAGCGTTACTTTTGTCGCCTCTAGGAATTTGATTATTTTGTCAGCACTATCGCATATTTCGAAGATATTGTCAATAGCAACAATATCAACGGAGTGTTTCCCAATAAAACTAGCCAGATTTTCTTTCCTCACAACACCCCTAAATAATATTTCCTCAGTGTCAGAATCTATTATCACACAGAAGAAATTGCGTCTGTCTGGTAGGATATCCAGTCCAAGGACACGCAATGAGTTAGCACCTATTTTTCTATTCTATATATACTTAAGAGTCCAATATTTTGAGTTGTTTAAAAATAAAGGAGGTTAATGGGTCAATATGTGTGATTGAATTGTTTGACGCACTAAGAAGAACAATATCGAATCTGATTGAGACGATAGCCTACAAAGAATTGAGCGAATCTGAACTCTCAAAAGCTCTCTTTGAGTTCGAACTAAACCTTATCGCTGCGGATGTTGCGGCACCTGTAGCTAGGGGGGTCTCACAAGCAATTATAAGCAAGCTTAAAGGGAAAACCGTCCGAAGGTTCACCAATATTAGGAGGATTATTCTTGATGCTCTGAAGGAGGAACTAATTAGAATACTCTCAGTAAGGCCGGTAGACATACTGAAGAAAATTGAGGAAAGAAGACATGAAAATCTATCTTCGTCAGAGTGGAGGCCCTATGTTATGGTATTCCTAGGGCCTAATGGTTGCGGAAAAACAACAACAATAGCGAAACTGGCATATCTTCTCAAGAAAAATGGATTCTCGGCAGTGTTAGCATGCTCTGATACGTTCAGAGCGGGTGCGATTGAACAATTGGAAAAACATGCTAAGAAGCTAAACATCCGTATGATAAAAAGGGAATATGGAGCCGATCCAGCATCCGTTGGTTTCGATGCGATCTCCCATGCAGTAGCTAAAAAGATAGATGCTGTACTAATAGATACAGCTGGGCGACTAGCCACAGATTCTGACCTAATAGCGGAGATGCAGAAAATTGTACGCGTGACCAAACCAGACATAAGATGTCTTGTTGTTGACGCATTAATGGGAAATGATCTTGTAACGCAAGCTCAACTTTTCAGCGAGGGAGTAGGCTTAGACTGTAGCATCCTGACAAAGGTTGATGCCGATGTTAAGGGAGGTGCTGCAATAACACTTGTGTATGTCACTAAAAAGCCGATAGAATTTGTAGGAGTAGGGCAAAAATACGAAGATTTAAAGAAATTTGACTCTAAATGGTTCATAGAAAAAATTATTGGTGGGCTTTAATCTCAGCAAAGAATTCTTTGAGCCTTTTAATACCCTCCCTAAGAACCTCGGGGGTTTCAACAACTGGTGCGAATGAGAGTCTTATCCAGCCCCTCGCACCATTGAAATCGCTCCCTGGAGCCAATGCTAATTGCTTTTTGTCTATTAGTTCACGCCATACCTTCTTATCATCCTCACTGAATGCACTTATGTTGAAGAACACGTAGAAACCACCCTTAGGCGGTAGAACCCCTATATTTTCAATTGACAATAATTCTCTCACTGTCTCCTCAGCCAACTCCGCATATCTTCGTGCCCCCTCTTCGTAGTGCCTCCTTACACTTGCTAGAGCTTCTCTATCTGAGAATAGTCTGATGAGCATTAATTGGATAAGCGAAACTGGAGCTAGAGTTCTAGCTTGCTCAATTGTATTCAAAGGTCTTCTTAGTTCCTCTGGTATAACAACATAACTGGCCCGCCAACCTGGAGCCCTAAATTCCTTGCTAAATGAACAAATCCATATTTCTCGCTCCAAAGGCTTACGTTGAAATGGTGTTTTATCACCTTCAAAAATAAAAGCTCTGTACGCTGCGTCGATAATGACATAGAATCCATGATCCTCAGCAAGGTCGTGAATACCTCTTAGTAGAGTATCGTCCCAAACTTGGCCATCGGGATTTCCTGGTGATGTTATCAGAACAGCTTTCGTTCTACTTGTTAACATGTTGTTAAGCGCATCAATAGAGGGCCTAAACTCAGAGCCTTCAATTATCGGCCAATACCTAATTTTAGCTCTCAAACTGAGCTCAAGTTCGAGCTGACGAACATAATTCAAGTATCCAGGCCTCGTTAGTATGATTTCATCTCCAGGATTTAGTAGCAACCTAAAAATGGCAGCAGTCTGCTCAGTAGAGCCCAGACCAAACACTATCTTCTCCGAAGAGACATTACGACCAAAAACATGACGCTCATACTCAGGGATAAGTTCTATTAGGTCAGGGAAGCCTATTGTGGGCGAATACCTGGCAGCTCTCCTCCAAGCATCATCATCTTCAAGAACCTCCCTTAGTTTCTCCCTAAGAACTCGTGGCGGCGGATCCTGGGGCCAGCCCCCCGCAAGATATACAAGTGGTCTTGGAAACTTCTCTGGATGCTTCTCATATTCAGCAACGAGCTCCATAATCTCGCGAATAGAACTAGGATGTTCCATCATATACTTCGCAATATCACTTATACCCACATAGGACACCCCCCAATAGCCATCTATTTTAGCAAGCTTAAAATGTTAGAAAAACACAAAAAATAATAATCAGATTATCCTAGCTATGTATATATTGAAGAACGGGAACATGAAATAAAAACTAGGAGGGGTGGAGTAGGGGCATCTCGCTCCCCTCGCAAGGGAGAGGCCGCGGGTTCGAGTCCCGCCCCCTCCACCATCTAATGTTAGGTTAGATTCATGTTTAATTACTTCTCCTAGAATACCTCCTGATGTTTTGGAGGTTCAATAAAAGTTTAGTCTCATGGTTTTATGGTGTAATTATTTCTATATTTGGTTGCTTATTAGAATGTGCGAAGTTATGGGGCGTTAAAGTGACAAATGAAGACCCTCGGATAGAAGAAGTGAGAGAATAAGAAAATTAGTAATTGTCATGATTGGTTAAACTGTTTACTCTATTTTTTCTAATTCTCTTTCTAGCTCTGTAGTTTCTTCTTCTGTTTTTGTTTCCTCTGTTTTCTCCTCTTTTTTGGTTTCCTCTTTTTCTTCCATTTCTATTCGTTCTAGTTCTTTTTCCAATTCTTCCTCGGGCTTGGTCTCTTCCGCTTCTATTTTTTCCAGTTCCCTTCGTAGTGTTTCTTCGAGCATTTCTTCTTCGGTCGTTACTCTTTCAGGAGGCGTTGGTGGTGCCAATATTCCTATAGGCTTCTCCCTTTCCTTGAGGAAACGCATACGCATATAGATTCTTCGTATTCTCTCCTGTAGGGCTCTCTTAATAATCTCCGATGTTTTTTCAGCTTTTTCTAGTGCAAGTTTTATTACTTCTTCTTCGTTATCAAGCTCAGGGGAGATCTCCAGTTTTGTTTTTTTCCATTCTCCAGCAATATAATCTTCGGAGGGTGTCTTCACGATAAGGTATATGCCGTCCTCTTGGAAGATCACATTGGCATAGTAACTGTTGACTATTGGGCATAGATCAAGATCACATTCTCCGTAGCTGTAGGGATGGCGACAGAGTATCCTATTCATATATTTATCTCGATAGGCACAGAATGTATTTGCATACAGCGTTTTTCTGAACACATCCACAGTTTGTCACCATGGAACCTTAGTTTTGTAAGTCTCCAATTAAACATTTATTAAAATGTGTGGATATTGGGTTGTCGGGAGTGTCTTGGGGAAAGAAGTTATCTGTCTTTCTAGTGCTAGTAGCGATTCTAGGCTTGTTCGCGTATCTGGTGCATTCTACATATATGATATCATACATAAAAACATCGTCTATGGAGCCAACCTACAATCGTGGAGACCTCGTGATAATTAGGCGCGTGGACCCCAGAGAGATCTCTATTGGTGATGTTATTGTTTTTAGGAGTCCTGAAGAAAATGTTCTTATACTGCATAGGGTTGTTGCGATAAGAGAGAGTGATGGAAAACGATATTTTCTGACAAAGGGAGACAATCCTAGTACGAATCCCTATGTGGATCCCTGGGGATGGGTAGATGAGGATAGGGTTGTGGGGGTCTTAGTTGCACGTATACCCTATGTTGGCTTTATCTTTCTTATGTTCGATGAGCTGGGCGCACGTTTTCTGCTGGTTCTTGTTGGTATTCTCCTAGTGTTGGTATACGCTATGGAGAGTGCGGGAAAAGCGATCAACTTAAGCCCCCTATTTAACTATGTGAGAAGCAAGAGAGTATTGCTGGTCTATGTGGTGTTTTTCCTATTAGCAATTTCACAGCTATATATCGCCAGACTAGCTGGTAAGAATTTTTGGTCAGTAAGCATTCTCTCCAAAGACCTCAGCAAAACAGTTCGTAATGAATACTACGTAGTATTAAAACTGAATGTGACATCAAAAATCAATGGGATGGAGTCAATACAGAAAATCGAAATATACGTGAAAATTGGGGAGGAGGTATTAGGTTTTGGTGTTTGGAAGATAGCGTATCCCTTCTATGGCATAAAAATAGTCTCTATAGCAATACTTCTGAGCAGGCCGATAGTAAATATGCAGAACACAAACATAGTGATGAGAATTTCAGTATATGATTACGCGAGGGGAGTAGCGCACCACTACACCGTTGATTAGAAGGTGATCCGTCTCTTGAGATGGATAACTCCAAAAAAAGGGTTAAGAGTACTTGGTGTAGCGGAGTCATTTCAAAAGAGATTTCCGATCAGGAAATCTGTATTAGCTGGCGTAGTGATGCGTGCCGATCTACAAATAGATGGTTTTTCTTTTGCTTTCTGTACTGTTGGGGGGCTTGATGCGACAGACTCAGTATATTCTCTCTATAAACAACTTGGGAGACCAGATGTGCGGATAATTGTTCTATCTGGAACAATAATTTCGCTATACAACATAGTGGATCTCAATCGTCTTTATGAGCTGACAAAGACACCGGTAATAGCGATAACATATGAGGAGTCCCCTGGAATAGAAAGGTTTCTCTCTGAATTTCCAGACGCTGAGAGGAGATTGGAAATTTATCATCGCAATGGTCCACGAATTCCGATACGGCTGAGAAATGGCTACATAGTGTATATAAGGCCCGTAGGGATAAGCATCGCGAACGCTACTGAGATTTTGAATCTCTACGTAATACATGGTCGCTACATAGAGCCCATAAGAGTTGCGAGAATACTTGCTAGAAGTCTATTTAGGTTTCTATTTTTAGAGTCTCAAAAAAACTCGTTAAACTAGGAGGTAAAACGATATTCCGTTGCTGGAAAGTCTCAATGGTTGTCGCTATGGGTGGTGTGGATTTTCTATTAAGCATGATAAACGAGGCTAAAGATTTCGCTAAGATGGCCTATGAGCGGAGGGTCTTTATCCTTGTTGGGGAAAACAAAAAAGTGGCCGACATATCCTTGAAAATCGCCAAGCAGGCGGATGCAGATTCATCCGTCATATGCACATCAAACTATAAACGTTTTAGGAGCTTATTCGACGAGTTCTGTGAATCGAAGTCGAAGAAGATTATCAAAAACTGGGAAACGGATCGGATACTTGGTCAAACATATGATTTTGCGTTTATTGACCTGAGGGATTGGCCAGATGTAATAGCACTTTCACGTGTGATTGGAACTGTGCGTGGAGGCGGAATAATAGTATTGATGCTCCCATATGACTACGAATCGAGAGTCTACTATGAAGAAATAGTTCCTCCCTACTATCCTAAGTCTCCCCGAAAGATTATGCTTAGAAGACTCATAGAGAAGTCTGTCGGGTATTATGGAATATATATTTTCGATGTAGGAAAAGAGGAATTCATCTGGCGGCCAGAGGAAAAGAGAAAAAAGTATATAAAAAAGAGGATAGAGATCCCAGAGAACACAAAGATCCCTAGAGACATATATGAGCTGGCAGCATCCCAAGACCAAGTAAGGGTTCTCCAAAATTTCGAAGATTGGAGACATTACATGATTCTACTCGCAAACAGAGGTCGCGGAAAATCTGCGAGTATCGGTCTGGGAATAACTGGGTATGCATATCTATTCGTTAAAAAACATAAACGGGCACTGTATATATGCCTGACCTCAAGAGACAAATTGAACGTTGAGGAGGTTTTCAGATTCACAAGAATCGCCCATGAAGCACTAGGACTAAGATACATATATTCGCAGAAAGAAGGAAGCTTTAGAAGCGACATACTTAGACTCGAATTTGAGTTTCCTCATAGAGCCATAAAATTAGCGAGTATAGCTGATGGATTAGTAATTGATGAGGTCGCAGCCATACCATTTCCATACTTGAGGCGCGCGGTGAGGACATACAAGCAGATAATTTTCTCAGGAACCGTACATGGTTATGAAGGTACTGGCAGAGTATTTGCTGTTAGATTCCTAAAGATGCTGGATGAGCTTGATATGGAGTACAAAAAAATAGAACTTAAGGAGCCCATAAGATATTCTGAGACGGATCCAGTGGAAAGATGGCTTTTTGATATGTTGCTTCTGGATGCCGAGCCTGTACCTATCGATGAGAAAATCTTAGAAAAGATCAATAGAGCCAGGCTAATAGAGATTGATCCCAGCAAGTATTTCCTAGAAGGCGGAAAATCCGAAGAATTTATCCGATCGCTGATAGGTATTCTAACAACAGCACATTATAGAAATAATCCAAAGGATTTGCTTCTTATGTGCGATGCTCCTCATCATAGAATCTTCGCGTTAGTAATAGATTCTTATCCGCTGGTGGCGCTGCAAGTTGCAGAAGAGGGAGGCATACCCTCAGACAAAGTGCAGGAAATGTTGGAAGAGGCTCCCTCTGGGCATCTAATACCAGACAACATAACAAGGTACACAGGACTCACAGAATTTCCGCAGCTTGAAGGTTTCCGAATTGTTCGTATAGCTACACATCCAAAGCTTCAAGGACGAGGACTAGGAAGTCTCGCGCTAAGGCTATTGGCTGAAAGAGCTGAGAAGGAAGGCAAAAGCTGGGTTGGCGCATCTTTTGGCGCGAATCCCCAGCTTCTTAGATTTTGGATAAAGAATGGTTTTTACGTAGCGAATATATCCCCAGTTATTAATCCGAAGACGGGAGAGTATTCAGCTATTGTCTTAAAACCTCTCTCAAAAATGGCGGAGCGACTTATTAAAGAAGCTAACAAACAGCTTAAAATTCGTTTACTCAGAGAGCTGAGAAATAGTTATTGGGAGCTCGAAACAGAGACAGCTCATCTAATACTGAAGAATAGCGAGCCCGTGATGATAATCCCACAATTAAATATGGGCGACGCATTCCGTGTGGGCCTATATATAAGCCTGGGAGGGAAGATAGAGGCATGCATAGATGTTATTGATGAGATCGTCAAACTCTACTTTGCACGTGGATACAATTTTTTGGATCAGGAGGACGAATACCTAATAATAAGGAAGATATGTCAGCGGCGACTAATAGAGCGAGAAGAGCTTGCACGAATAAGAAAAGTTATCGAAAAGCTTTGGAATCGTGTATTTAGAGTAAAATTTTCAAAGAGAAAATCCAAAGAGAGAAGAGGCTAGACCATCTTTCTTATTAAATTGATAATGTCCGTCCCCCAATATCCAAGTGCTCCCCCCTCCTGATAGAGTCTTCTAACGCTCCTCTTATATCCACCCCTCTTAGGCGGATGAAGTCTGAATACAGGTTTTAACCACTCCAAATCCTTGAATGTTATTTCTCCCCTCCATATAGCCTCCGCTAATTCATAAACTGAATTATACCTTCCATCTGTTTTTTCTTTAACCATCTCGTCTGTCAGTGTTTTATTTCCAACAGCCCTGCCTCTTTCTCTTAGGAGTAGATAAAATGTATCGAAATCTATTTCACCCCATGCTATCTTATGCTGAGCTTTAATAAGCATTCCACGGACACTCGGAGTATACCTCACAACGACACAATGATTAGGCTTATGTAGTCTAAGGAGCTTCAGGGTATACTCAACATCTTTCCGAACATTTACTCGGCCTCGAACCCTAATTATTGCTACCCATTGCGATTCGGGCTTTGGAAGACCTTTCCTCTCCCGAGCGATTGTCGACATCATATTCACCGATGTCTACAGCATAAACCAAAACCGATAAGCATTATTAAGGTCAAATCAGACTTTATATTTACTGGGAAATACCGGCGATGTCCGATGACCCAAAACATAGATGTTATTCTCGACAGAATATTTGAGGAAGACAAGCGATTCCTCAGAAAAATTGTAAGCAGAAACAAGAAAATCGGAATAGTACTGACCGCAGTAGGCGCAATAATAAATCTGGGAGCACTACTCGCAATTATATTCTTCGCATACACAGAACCCGACCCCACAAGAGCCCTCACATATATGATATACGCATTAATCCTCGCGTTTATCGGTTCACAGATCGGAAAACAGGGCACAACGATGATCCGAGAATCAACAAACATACTAAACCCTGGGCGGGGAAGATACAAATTCTACGCAAAGCTACGATGCCCAAAGTGCGGATTCACCGAAATCCGAGAAAAGAAACAGGGCGAATACGTAGGAATGAGAACAGAAAAAACATGCGAAGCATGCGGAGAAAAAATGGTGATCATAGGCATATACGCACAACCCGAAAAAGAAGTACAGACAATAGGATACCCACTACTCCCGATGCCAGGTCAAACAATAACGACGCAACTAAAAGCAACAATACTAAATATGCTGACACCCTTGAAAATAGCATTCAGATTAAGAAGAAACTCGGTTAGAGAGGAAGACTAGTCCAAGCTTCCTAGAAAACTTTTCATCCTCTTTGTTTAATTAGTATAATCCTTGTTCCCTCTGATCCATCGTCTAATTATCTATTTGCGTTAATAACCTTTAAGATTAAAAACATAAATTTTACTGTGAATTTATGGTAGAGTATGACAACGTATATTGCAGGAAGGCGGGGTGAGGTAGAAGGCTTAGCCTGGGGGATTGCAGCTCTAAGGGCAGAGATCCCCGTGTCGCGGGTTCAAGTCCCGCCCCCGCCTCCATTTCGTTGCTTCTTTCTTTTGTTAATAATCGGTTGCGTTTAATATCTTTTGCTAGCATATTGTTTTTGTTGGGGGTTATAGGATGCTAGTAGCGAAAAAATACTGAGATATTGACATGTAGTTTTTTCAGACGGAGTGAGAGATACATAGCCATGGACCAAATTCAGGTCTTGGAGTTTTTGGATGATGAAAATTGTGGCTGAGTAATAGGTGGCGAAATTAATTGTAACTAATTGATGCATTTGTGTTTATTTTGGTTATTGATGTGGTTTGGTATGGGTTCTGAAGAATATGCGGTTATCGCTATGCTTCGGACTCCTGGGCTCGTAGATTGGAGGATGAGATTTTGGGAGTTCAAGAAGCTTGCTCGAGCTGCGGGGTACGTAATAGTTGATGAGGTTGTGCAGTATAAGCCTCATCCTTTGTCGGCAACGCTTTTTGGTAGGGGGAAGATAGATGAGATTAGGTCTCGAGCTGAGGAAAGGGGGGCTGATACTCTGATAGTTTGGAATGAGCTTAGGAGTATTCAGAAGCTCAATCTGGAGCGTTTCACGGGTCTTAGAGTTATTGACCGCTATGAGTTGGTCCTGGAGATCTTCCAGAAGAATGCTGGTGATAAATTGGCTAAGCTGCAGATTGAGCTGGCTTTCCTCGAGAAGCTAATCCCATATTTCAAGCTTCGAGAAAAATTGATTCATGGACCAAGAGACAAACCATTTTTTAGGGCTGGAGGTGAGTATGGGTGGGTTCCAAAGGTTGCATGGCTTAGAAAAAGGCGGAGCAGGATTTTGGAGGAGATTGAGCGGCTCCTAAGAGAGAAGATTGCTCAAATCCGGAGGAGGAAAGCTCTTGGTTTCAGAATCGCAACCATAGTTGGGTACTACAATGCAGGGAAAACCAGTTTGTTCAATGCCCTTACTGGCGAGGAAAAATTGGTTTCACCTCAACCCTTCACTACGCTTTCCTCAAAATATTCACGTCTTAGGGGTGCTGAGAAGATTCTGTTGGTTGACACAATTGGTTTTGTCGTCGATCTGAATCCCAAAATAATATCTTCCTTTAGAATAAACCTAGAGGATATGCTGGAAGCAGATATGTTGCTGTGGGTCGTAGATATAAGTGAGAATAGCGATATTTTAGAGATGCGGGTGCGATCTACGGTAGAAATTTTGGATGATAATGAGCTTCTTGAAAAGCCTATAGTCATCGCCGCTAATAAGATAGATCTACTGACTGAGAATGATCTTGGCGAAAGAATAGGGTTCCTTAGGAAGCTTATACTTCGATATGTTGGGAGTGAATACGAAATAGTTCCGTGTTCGGCAGAAAAGGGTATAGGTTTAGAAAATCTAATTAAGGTTCTTATAAACGAATTGGGTCTCACTAGCTAAGGCGCAGAACTTTGACTAAGTTCATTGTTGATGAGATGCATGGACATCTTGTTAGATGGCTTAGAATATTAGGATTTGACACACTTGCCGCGAGCGATCTGAGAGGAGAGTATTCAGATGTTGATAAAGCAATACTTGTAGTAGCGATGAGAGAAAACAGAATTGTGGTGACATCTGATAGGCAGTTAGCATATAGAGCGAATAGATTAGGCATAAGAGTAGTCCAGATAGAAACCAGTTTGAGCCATACGGAAGCTCTAAGAAAGATTCTAAGCGATCTCAACATATCTGAGGAGGCACGTCAGAATCTCTTCACGCGGTGTCCACTATGTAATGGTATTCTTGTAAGAGTGGGCAGGGAGCAGGTGGCAAATAAGGTTCCTCCAGCGGTCTTCAGATCGCATAATGAGTTTTGGCTGTGCGATAAATGTGGTAAGGTTTACTGGGTAGGGTCGCATTTTAGGAATATTAGGCGAGTTTTATCAGAGGTCCTATAGTTTTAAATAGATTAGTATATGTTGGTGTGCATTGTGGCAAAATACTATATAGGTTGCAGTGGTTGGTGGTATAAAGATTGGGTTGGACGCTTTTATCCAGAGGGGCTAGATGAGGCAGGTAGGCTGAAATATTATTCTCAGTATTTCAACACGACCGAGGCTAATGTTACATTCTATAAGCTTCCCCCGCTTACAACTATACATTCATGGGCTAGGAAGACTCCGAAGAATTTTGTTTTTAGTGTCAAGGCTCCCCAGGAATTTACTCATCAGATGCATTTTCTATACTCCGACCGCAAAATGGCTAGGTTTCTCAAATTACTTTCTCCCCTTCAGAACTCAAATAAGTTAGGTGTGATATTATTTCAAGCTCCTCCCGAATTTGTTTGCACGGAGTCGACACTCCAACGCCTTGAAGAATTCCTAAATAGGTTGCCTAAGGGATACGAATTCGCTATAGAATTTAGGCATAGGAGCTGGTTAAACGAAAAGACATTCGAGTTACTATCATCCTATCGAGTTGCATATGTTATAGTCGATGAGCCTCTGTTGCCTTCCCTGATAAAAATAACCACAAACGATTTCACATACATTCGTTTTCATGGTAGAGGGAAGAGGGTCTGGTACTACTATGACTACAAAAGAGAAGAACTCGAAAAATGGGCTAAGAGAATTCGGGAGGAGATCGAGCCAAGCATCAAAAAGCTATACATATACTTCAATAACCATTTTAGAGCCTTTGCGCCAAAAAATGCTAGGGAATTCATAGAAATCATTGGGCTCTCTCCTACTGAGCTTAAAATTCAGACAGTTCAGACAGGGCTTAGCAGATTTCTTAAATCGAAGGGGAAAAAGTGAGGAATGGTTTGTGTGTAGTTATATAGCTGTAATGTTTTAATGGATTGTTTCTAGATTAAAGTTGGTTGCCTTAGGGGGGACATTATGAGCATAGCCATCGCTATTCGTGTAGCTATGGCAGAAAAAAAAGCCAAAGAAATTATTAGGAAGGCTGAGGAAGAGGCTAGGAAGATTATTGAAAATGCTAAGGTTCAGGGAAGAAGCATTGTTAGTGAGAGGTATATATCGCAGCTTGTCAATGAGTTTGTGGAGAAATATCGGAAGAAATTGGAGAGACAGATAGAAAAACTTGAATTGAGGTATGACGAAGAATTTGAACGTCTTACTCTGATATCTGATGAAGAGCTTAATGAGGTTGTAGAAACGTTGGTGGAGGTGGTTCTTAGTGGGCAGTGAGCTTGAGTCTTTTATTCAGAACATATTGCAGAATGCTGAGAAGGAAGCTCAGAGGATACTGGAAGAGGCGCGACAAGAGGCTAGGAGGATCATAGAAGAGGCGGAGCAGAGGGCAAGAAGAGAAGCTGAGAAGCGTGCGAAGGAAATAATAGAATCCGAACGTAGCAGAATATTCGATGAGGAGCTACGCAAAATTAGAAGGGAAAAAGCAGAGCTAAAGGGTAAAATCCTTGAGAAGCTCCGCAATAAGCTACGAGAGGAAATAAAAACAAAGGTCAGAACCTCGATCGAGGAGATAAACTATGGAGATATCCTGTATAGACTTATAAGAGAAGCAGTACTAGAGCTGGGCGTGGATAAGCTCATAATAAGCGCGAACCCTAGAGACTTAGAATTCATAAAGTCTAGACTCAGAGACATCAAGCGCAAAATAAAGGAGGATATCGGTGTGGATATCGATATAACATTTGGAGACAAAATTGATGTTATTGGTGGGATTATCGCGAGGACTCCGTCTGGCGATAAAGTATACAACGCTACTCTAGATGCTCTAGTCGAGCAGGCAATCTCTAAGAACATCACAAAGATTGCTAGGCGTCTCGGCTTGATCTCCCAGAATAGATTTAGAAGATTGATCCATAAGCTTTTCTCAAAGATAAATCGTCCACTCGAAATCGAAGATTCTGGTGGAAATAAAGTAGTTTTGCATCCCTGTAAAAATATATACCTAATCACCACGGAGCATGGTAGAATAGACCTTGTCTGCGAAGCGGATAATGCGATAACCCTAGTATATGCCACATTAGGAAGAGCTACCGCGAAGAAAATTGAAGAGTTTACCAGTATAGTCAACTCACAGTTCGTCGATAAAAATCCGCAGAAGGTGTTTATAGCTTTTAGTGGTAGTGATAAGGAGTCGGAGGGTCTATTGAGGAAAAACAATATCTTGTTGCTTACCAAGAAAGAGCTATTTCGAATTGACCGCGAGATTAATGCTGGGATATTCGAGTAGGAGTGAAAACCGTGAGTTTAAAAATTCCCATAATAATGTTAGTATAGACCACAGACTATCTGGGTGTCGATAATAAAATGAGCAAACAGATTCAGCCAATAGTGCCCCAAAAGAGCTCTAGGCTAAAAAGATTATATTTAATCCGGAAAGCTCTCTTCGATACTAAATCTGTGAGGGCCCGTAGATGCATTCGTTGTGGCACAACAAAAGCGGTTATTAGGAAATATGGGCTCTACATTTGTAGGCGATGCTTTAGGGAGGTTTATGGCCTTCTTGGCTTCAAAAAATCTTCGGTTCATAGGAGCTGATTGGAAATGACGCGTCTTGACCCATTAGCTGATGCTCTCTCCGCGATTAAAAATGCGGAGATGGTGAATAAGAGGACAATATACATCTTCCCTACAAACAAACTTATTAAAGCAGTGTTAATAATACTCAAGGAACATGGCTATATAGAAGATTTTAAGCCTATGACTCTAAACAAAAAGGAATATATTGTTGTCCACCTAAACGGAAAAATCCATGAGATCGGTGCTATAAAACCTCGCTTCTCAGTTAGTTGGC
>JAHKKZ010000119.1 GCA_029856685.1 Candidatus Njordarchaeota archaeon | reverse complement strand
TCAATATCAATTATTAATGGTGTTACGTTAAATGATAAAAGCAAAAACAGCGATAGGTCTAAGCCTAATTATCCTCCTTATTGCACCAATCTTCACAATATATGAAGTCAAAATGATGAATACTAAGAATAAAAAAAGTGTTGAAGAACTAATTGTTAAAGAAAAGAAAACTCCTAGCGGGAAAGGGAAGCATCGTTTAGTCCCAATCAGTCAAGAACTCATCAGAAAAAATCTAAAAACACGAAAATCGAGACCAAAGACATATAAGATTAGTGGGGTAACATGGACCAACCCGCCAGGAGACTGGTGGGATACTGATTGGGAATACCGCGTAAATGTAACCGTCAAGGAACCTAACGTTACGGATAGAAATAATTGGCCAGTAGACGTATACTTAATATTCAATCCACCGGCATTTAAATACTCGATCAGAGTTATAAGAGTTAGTAGCGGAACATTTACAGAAATACCATCACAGGTATGGAACGTAACGTATTACAATGATACTCATCTAACTGCCGCAACAGTTACATTCCTTGTTACAATTTCTAAGAATGGTTCCAAGCTTTATCAGATCTACTGGAGCACTGATTACACCGATCCTCCGGCATATCCAAAACGCATATCTGTTACTTCTGAGACGACGCCAAATGGTGATAAGTATGTGATTAGTAGTCAATTGTACGGATGGAAAATAGAACTTCCTCCTGAAAATGGCGGAAAAGCAATGAACATTACTCTTCCTACTGGAGACGAAATAGGACACACATGGTTACATTTTGGAGCTACACGGAACCCATCGACATCATATGAAGATTATTGGGGAACTGGAAATACAAACAATATGAGATATCAACAGATTGGGGACAGATATATTCAAGAAAAAAGAGATACATTATTGGCAGTCTACGAAGGTGTCATATTCGTTACCTACATAGTAGAAAAAGTTCCATTATATGATAGTGATCTAGGTATAGACATAACTTATGTTTACTATACTTATAGATTTTACGACTGGGGCTTTACAGTGACTGAAAGAGTCCAGTGGATTACCGATGATTCAGGTACTACGTATTATGTTGGGGGATGGGTATTTGATCTTGATGATGGAGTTGGCGATGCAACATTCAATTATGTTTACATGCCATCATATACAGAACCACGTTCGCTTGGACTAGGCACCCCAATAGTATTCTTTGATGATATGGAACATGGTTCCAATGGATGGGTACACGGAGGAGCACAAGATGAATGGGAATTGGGACAACCCACATATGGTCCAAGCAGTGCGTACTCAGGAAGCTATTGCTGGGGTACTGATCTAGATAACACCTATAATAATCGCGCCAATAACTACTTACAACTCCCGAATATTAAGCTGCCATTAACAGATGGTAAAATTTACTTAGAGTTTTATCATTGGTATAGCATTGAATATAGGTACGATTTAGCATGGGTCGAGATAAGCACTGATGGATCAACTTGGACTAAGATTTATCCAATAGAGGGACCAGGATACGGATCAACGTATTATGGTGATGGATGGACGGGAGATAGTGACGGTTGGGTTCGATCTGTGTTCAATTTAACTGAGTATCAGGGTCAAACCGTTTACATAAATTTCCGTTTTAGATCCGATTATTCAATAGTTAAAGCAGGATGGTATATCGATGATGTTAAAATCTACCTCAAAGATGTACCTCTCATTGAGTGCATAGATTCTTGGGATCATAGAGCTGATGATGGTGTCGCTTTCTATCACAATAATACGGGTCGAGGCATAGGATTCGTTGAGATTAGCAATGCGACTTCTTCCTTCACTTTTGATTCAAAGGTAATAACGTGGTACTCTGAGGGAAACGATAGCAACATAGATTACATTTACTGGGCTGTGAATTACACAAACGTTCAGGTCACTAGCAAAAGTTTGCTCGAATTGAAATATGGAATAGTTATGTGGAACGCTACAGGAACTCCTTCATCAGCTGTCTCTGGATACATGGATCTATACCAGGCTATTCGGGCTCCTCTTACAATAATTAAAAACAACGTTGAAAAGTTCCTGATTACAGTTAATGTAACTGTTTATGATGATGAGGGAGAAGTGATAAAAGGTGCTAAGGTTGAATTCGTTAACATCACTAGCGGAGATGTTATTTATAGTGGGTACACAGATAGTTCTGGTGCAATAATTTTTGATATCGTTAGATACGCGTATCAGATTAATGTAACAGTTACCAGTGGGAACAGAATTTATGTCAACGATACGGTCACAAAGAATTATTCAACACTTATATACACGATAGGCTCAGACGCGATAACTATAAAGTTTAATGATCTGATCCGACTCCGACTCAAAGCTTTAACAGATACGGATCCTAAACAAATAATTCAAAATGGGTATCTAGTTCTAGAAAACGCGTCGGACACTGCTATAAGGTCTGAAGCATACACAAACTTGACTGGTTGGATAGATATTTACATAAAGAAAGGAAATTGGAATCTCAAATTCAATGCTACGGTAACAACACCAGAAACATGGGATAACGTCTCCCTATATAGCGACTCTTCATTCACCACTAAGGTTGCAGGTCCAGGAACAGAACTCCAGATTGCGATTACTTCTAGCGTGACATATTGGCTTGTTGACCATGATATAACAACCCCACCAGTGCCAACACGGCTCACAATATATAACACCTTAACTTTCTACGAGGTATACTGGACAGACCCTATAACAATATACGTAAATCTTACACGTGAAGATACAGGTGGAAATGTTAATGGAACTCTCTACTGGTACGTATTTAATTCTACTGGCTATTCGGTGTTAAACGGTACTGAGAGGCCCACAGCAACAGGGTCCTTCACATTTACAATTAACACCACTAACTTAAAGGCAGCTACGGGATACACCATCTATATCAATGCTACCCCCGACAGTCCCTTAGCAGATGGAAAGGAACCCTTGAAACCCTCGCCAGTAACCATTGGATTAACAGTTAAGGAGAGACCAGTATCCCTAGATATAACATTTGATCCAAGTAATATCATATATTGGAATGAAAGTCTAGGAATAACTACATATCTATACGATAGTTTATCAGGAAATGGAATCAGCAATGCTCATGTTATTATACACATATATACCCCAACATCAACCATAGAAGTCACGTTATCGGATCAGGGAAGTGGCTACTACTCCCGGATACTTAAAAACGAGCTAAGTAATGTCGATGCCGGTTCATACACAATGATAATTAGGGCAACAAAAGCTAATCATGAAACCATTGAAAAGTCATTTACACTAATTATCAAGGAAAGACCAACCAATATAGTTTATGACGACTACATCGAAATACCCTGGATGGCATCATACAGCATATGGATTCAATATATAGATGAAAGATATGGTATACCCATAGAGAATGCTAAAGTAACATACAACATCAAAAATGCTACAACAGGTTCAACAATTGATAGTGGACCTCTCTCGTATTCCTCCGGATATTATACTACATCATTGAATTTAACGTCTTTCATTGAAGGCACCTATCTAGTTGAAATCTTCGCTGGAAGAAGAAATTACGAAAACAAAACAATAACAATAACATTTGTCATAAGACTACATAACACAATTGCACAGGCTGATGTAACTAAAATAAGCATATATTTCGATGAAAATGTAACAATGAGAATAACTTACTACGATCAAGATTTCGACCAATATATTGCAGGAGCATTAGCCTCATGCGAAATTTCAGGAATTAAGAAAGACATGCCCACTTTAACAACTCAACTAACAGATCTAAAAAACGGCACCTACCTCCTCAATATACCTGCCGAAAAACTAAACGTGACAGGATCATATACCTTAACCATAGTAATAACAAAACAGCACTATGAAGCGAAAACAATATACGCATCCCTTGTAGTTAACCCAATACCAACGGTTGCATCGGCCTCGAAGACTTCTGAGATAATAGAGTACGGCTTGTCAACGACGATAAAGATCTGGTACAATGATTCGAGAACAGCGACGTCGATCCAGGATCCAGACAATAAGACATACGCGATATGGGATGGCTCAACTTGGATAGGGACACATCAATTGACAAGCAATCCAGATGGAAGCTGGACACTGACACTGGACACAATAAGTATGAATTTGGTACCGGGAACATATACAGTCTATGTCTACTTGGAGAAGGCTCACCACGAGAACAAGACCCTGGTAATAACCTTGACCGTCGATACCGTTGCCACATATGCCCATGCTGAACCAGCCAACGTCACATTGTACTGGGATGAGACTGGTGAAACCAAGGTTTACTGGAACAGGACTAGGGACTGGGCGTTCATATCCGGTTCCTATGACCTCACTG
>JAHKKZ010000118.1 GCA_029856685.1 Candidatus Njordarchaeota archaeon | reverse complement strand
TATCTGATCTCTTTAGTGCTTCTCGCCACGTCTTAGAAGTCACCAAAAATTGCTAACGAAACTAGTTTTGCAACGATTAGGTGCTGGGGGGAGCCCGAGTACATAATATCGAAAATATTGGAAATGTTTAATCTGTTCATAACTTAGGACTTGGGCGACCACCTAATGGAAACAATAGATACTCCTATGAGAAGAAATATCAATCCTAAAGCAGAAGCTTTCGCCACATACATAGACACCAATCCTAAAAAAAGACAAATTATTATTTAAAAATGTTATGTGAATTTTCAGCAATATTCAAACAGTCGTATAGCAAAGAATAAGCGGGATTTTAAGAGATTTTCATCTAATACCACATCTTTTAGAGCCCAGATTTATTGGATCTGAATTCCTACCCATAGGATTTAGATTATGCCGATGGAGAGTTTGGAATTGATGAGTTAGCCTCTATTAGTCGTATAGGTAGGCTACGCTTACTGGTTTCCTGATTTATGCTTTGAGATATTAACAAACGTTGTGTTTATTGTTGCTCCGCCCAGCTCGTTTGTTTCATCGTGTGTTATGTAGTTTAGTCTTTTCCCATCGACTGTTCTGCATGATCTATAGGCGAAGACTATGCCTTTTGGGACTCTGTCGCTTCTCTTCGCTATGAGGATCACACTTCCATACTTGCTACTCACAACTACCTTGTCTCCATCCTCAATACCTATTCTCTTCATATCCTCCTCTGATATTTCGAGTATTGGTGGTATTGGACCATATACATCTTCGAACTGTGTGTGAGTATACTTTATATGTGCGGATGAGACCAGTATGAATGGGAACTTCTGTGGGGGTTTAATGTCTATTGGCTTCGGTACTGGGTTTAGACCTTGCCTTATTGCCTCGGTGCTCAGGAACTCTATTTTCCCTGTTCTCGTCTGATATTCATCTAGTTTTCGGTATCGTATCTCGGCGATGTGGTCTGTGATTAGCCTGTTGTATGTTTCTTCATCAAGAGCCTTACTGAGGGCCTTCATAGGATCCTCATATATGAATTCATTCTTTATGCCAAGACCCTTCGCAATAAGCCACATTACCTCCAATTCCGTCTTGGATTCTCCCATCCTCTTAATAATAGGCTCGTTCAAACCAATATAGTTATGCCAATAGCTAAAAACCGCGTCCTTCTTCTCAAGCCATGTCGGTGCTGGGAGGATAACGTCGGCCAATTTTGCTGTGTCTGTCCAATGGGTTTCATGTATAACTACGAACACATCTTTTCTTAGTAGTCCTCTCCCTATGAGTTCAGCTCTTGGGTGTGTCGCTGCGGGGTTTGTTAGGTGGATATAGATAAACTTGAACTCACCTCTCGCAATATACTCACCTATCCTCGATTGGGGTATTACTCTTGAGGGCTTTCCTAGAAATGAACCCGTAAGATATTCCAGATCTATCATTAGTCCATCAACGTTTCCATAGTAGAATCCTCTATGGATCCCCACTAGGGCTGGTAAGAGGGATATCGCTCTAACGGTTTCGCCTCCACCTATTCTCCTTTGGAGACCATATCCAATGAATATTATGCTTGGTTTCTTCTCAGCGTAGGTCTCTGCGAATTCTACTATTTTCTCTCTTGGTATTCCTGTCTTCCTAGAGACCAAATCAATGTCGTATTTCCTTACATATACTCTGAACTTTTCGAACCCATAGGTATATCTCTCAATAAAATCTTCATCGTATAGCTCATTTTGGATAATATAGTTGGCGACTCCGAGGGCTAGATAAATATCTGTTCCATAGCGTGGCCTCAACCACATATCCGAATAGCGCACAGTCTCTGTCTTCAACACATCCACAGCAACTATCTTTGTGCCTCTCCACTTTCTTAGTTTAGATGCGTAGAAGAAATTATGTGGACTAGTGATAGCGGCATTGAACCCCCAGTATACTAGGAGCTTAGAGCCCTCCATATGATTTGGTAGTGCACCATATGTGCTCCCATAATGTAGCTTTAGTGCTCTCTCACCAGCACCATCGCAGAGGGTATAATCTATTCTAGCTACATTTAGGAGATACCATAGACGCTGAGTCATATATCGGGTGAATATACCGCGGTTTCCAGCATAGTCGAGAAATAGCACACTTTCTGCGCCATAATCTCTAAGCGTCTCTCTAAGCTTATTGGTGATTAATCTTATCGCATAACTCCACGAAACCCTCCTCCTTAAACCTCTTCTCTTATCAACAGCAACATACGGATATAAGACTCGCTCTGGAGAGAAAACCCTATCGAAGTCCTTCTCAGCTCTGGGACAACTAAGCTTTATTGTTGGTTTGCCAGTATGAACAAGTCTAAGTTTTCTGTCGCTGATCACCTCATAGAAACATGTATCATAACAATCCCTCGGACAAACAGCAAGCTTACCCAACACGACGCACCTAGAGGACTCATCGCATAGTATCTATAGCTTATTACAAAGAAATTTTTAAGGCTTAAATAATGTATAACTTATTGTTATACTTATTGGTGATATGTATGAGTATGACAGATGTTCTCGTTATACGGATCCCCAAAAAGCTCAAGAAGATGATGAAAAGTATTCCCATAAATTGGCCAGAATATATAAGGAGGTCTATACGGGAGAAAATCAGAAAGGAGCTTATGAAGACTGCTGCAGCGAGATTAGATACAATAAGAAAAAGACTTCCAAGGCTCAATGCTGGAACAATTGCTGAGTGGATCAGAGAGGATAGGGAGCATATATGAGGGTAGTTGTTGATGCTAATATCGTTGCTATGTGGATCTTAAATGAGGAGTATAGCGAACTTGCTGTAAAACTACGTGACGCATATATCAATGGAAAAATAATTCTTTATGCCCCACCTTTGTTGAGATATGAGATTGTCAGTGTTCTCTGGAAAGCAGTTAAGCTTAGAAGGATATTTGGCCTAGACCAAGCTCTAAGCGCACTACATAATCTACTGATACTGAGCCCCAAAATAATAAAACTCAGCAGGAAAGATCTCAGAAGGGCTCTTTCATTGGCAATAGAAAGAAACATAACA
The DNA here is from genome assembly GCA_029856685.1 of Candidatus Njordarchaeota archaeon. Lineage (GTDB taxonomy): Archaea > Asgardarchaeota > Njordarchaeia > Njordarchaeales > Panguiarchaeaceae > Panguiarchaeum. Next base: position 1,362 of record JAHKKZ010000118.1, on the reverse strand, counting down.
ACATACGATGCAGTATACTTAGTTCTAAAAGAGAAAATTCATGGAGTCTTCATCACAGCGGACAAAAAATTGTATAGCAAAATAAAAGACATTAAGGATACATATTTTATCACCAACGTAGATAAGATAGTCTAGAACCTCCTGAGAACGCTAGGACTTTTCACAGTAAAATTCTAGGACTTGGAATAAAAATATAGAAAGAAAATTGTAGTTTCGGTTTATCACTCCTCTTCTGACTCACGGTATATCTTTATTAGATCTGCTCCCATTAGGATAAAGAGGAATCCTATTACTATTAGAAATCCGGCGAGGAGATCTGACATTAATGCTAGATTACCAAAGAATATGAAGAAAGCCAAGATACCTAACGCAATGTAGATCAAACCAGTTTTTAGAACACCAAAGCTTTCGGATAGTATCATTGCTAGGAAGGTTGGAATTGTGAATAGCATTAAAGCTAAACCAACTCCCACTCCTAATCCTACCTTTCCCGGATCAATAAGGATATCAATTACAATAGCCAGTATTCCATATCCTAGCATCTTAGGGATAAGGCTTATGGTATCAACAAATATCTTCTTGTCCTTGAAAAGCAGATATTTCTCTTCTGAAGGCTTCTTTTCAGGACGGGTCGGAGTTGGTTCTTGCAAGACCCTAGCTTCTCTACGGCTCATCCATTTCCTAGAAAGAAACCATATTCCTACTCCCCCTCCCACTATAGCGATTCCAATAATCAGCAACATTAGATAGAAACCTGTTAGTATTGAAGGATGTGACGGACCAGGTGAAGGTGGGGGTGAAGTAGACAACGACACAAAGAGTCTTATCCAATCTATCTTATGTATATCATAGAAGGAACCTGTTGACGCTGTTATTCCGAACCCTCCATAGTCCCTGCTAAGTAGTTGTGAGGAAGTATAATCTATGATCTCAGAGCCATCTAGATATATTAGAAGCCTGTTATATTTTACTGTAACATTGAGCGTATGCCATGAACCCCTAATATCATATGTTGACACATTGTAGCTTACAAGATGGTTCGTAACACTGTCTTTTATTAGAGCTATGTGGACACCTGATTCGTAGGGATCGAAAGGATTCGCAAATGTATCTATCTCAACACCAAAACCTTCAACACTACTTCCATCATCAAAGCCTAATTCTTTTCCAGGTGCAGGTGTGTAATCAAGGTTTTTATAGAACATTAAGACGATACCATCAGCACCTGTACTTCCTCCATCTATATAGAACCTAAACTCAGCGCTGAAATCGGATTGTATGTCCTTCTTCAGTAATAACTGCGAATACATAAATTCGATATATCCCGTGAAAACAACACTAGAAGAGCTTACATATGGATAG
>JAHKKZ010000117.1 GCA_029856685.1 Candidatus Njordarchaeota archaeon | reverse complement strand
AGGAATAAGCCTAGGGGAGCCAGCAAGAATAGCCAGATCAGCAGAGGAAAGAAGAAAACTACTGGAGGAAAGCCTAGAGCACTTTAGGAAAGCTCTGAAAGTGGCAAAACAGCTAAACGACCTAAAAGCTATAGAGGCTATAGAGAACGGAATAGGAATAAGCCTAGGGAAGCTAGCAAGAATAGCCAGATCAGCAGAGGAAAGAAGAAAACTACTGGAGGAAAGCCTAGAGCACTTTAGGAGATCCTTAGGTATCGCTCTGAGGCTTGGTGATATTTTGGTTTTGGCTTATTGTACTTCGAATATCTCTCTTGTGTATAAGGATTTTATTGTGGAGTTTGGTGAGGTTTCGGGTGAATCTATTTCTAGGGCTGTATCGTATTTTAATGATGCTTTACGATATCTTCGCAGAATTAGTTTGTATGACCGTTTGGCTTCTTTTCTGGTTAGTTTTTCGGAGTTTTTGTATACTGTTGGTGATTTTGGGGGTGTTGATCCACTGCAAAATATTCGGTCTGCTATTGAACATCTTGAAGAAGCGGAGGCATATTATAGAAAGTGGGGTGTCCTTGTCCCACTATATGTAGTTGTTCGTCTTGGGTTTTATAGGGGGGTTCTTAGGGAGTATGAGGGCCATTTTGAGGAGGCTTCTAGTATTCTTATAGATTTGGCTGATAAAATTAGGGATGAGGATCCTGATTTCTCGGTTTTTTGTCGTTTGCGGGGGTATCTAGATGCTATTCGTGGGCTTCTTATTGCTGGTAGGTTGAAGGAGGCTCGTGATGTTATTGATAGGGTTTTGGGGAAGTTTTCTGATGTTTCTGTTGCTAGGGAGTATGTTCTGCCTATTCTTAGCTATATTCGTGTTATTCGTGATGTTGTTGGGGGGGATATTCTTTATATGGACTATGATCTTGATGGGGCTGTTAAAGCTTATGAGAGAGCTTATAATAATGTTGGTAAGATGGAAGTTTCTCTTCATGGTATTTATCGGGTTATGGCGGAGCGTCTTAGGGATTTTCTTCGTGTGTTTATTAGGGCTAAGATTTTGAGTGCTAGAGTTCCTAGGGTTCCCTCCCCGCTTGATTTGGATGGGGTATACCGTGCGCATATTGAGGGTAAGAGACTTTGGGAAAACGTCGCTAGTGTTGTTGATGATCTTATTGGTCGTAGGATTGTTCATGGTTTTGAGGAGAGGTTGTTGCTTGCCGCTAAGTATAAGGCTTTGGCTTTTAGCTATGTTCGTTTGGGGGATGCTTATCGTATTCGTGGTGATAAATCTTTGGCTATTAAGGAGTATTCTAGTGCTATAGAATTGTTCAGGAGGGCTCTTGAGCATCTTATGGGGGTTCTAGCCGATATTGTTGGTTGCCATATAAGGTTTCTGGAGGCTCTTATAGCTCTATTGAGGGGTGATGAACTTGTAGATCGTGTTGTAAAGATGTTCAATGATGTGGCTGATTGCTATGAGGGTTTGGGTCTTTCGAAACATGCTTTGTTTTCAAGGGGTTTTGCTAGATTTGCTAGGGGCGAATTGTCTGAGCTTGATATTATTAGTGTCTCTGGTCTTGTATCCATCGATAGTGATCCTGTTCTCCCAACTTTGGATGCTATTTCTACGGAATCTAATAAATATGCACTTTATAGCTATCAAGATTACTTTGTGTTAGTCTCACTTCGAGGAATTGAGAGGCTTTCTGTTCGGGAGCTTCAAGGAGTTCTAGGTAAATGTACTCGCCTTGTCGATGTTAACAAGTTCGCTTCTAATGTTCGCTTAATTGTGTATAAAGGGGATGTGATTGAGGTCGTTGATAATCTTCCAGTTAAGATAAAACTTGATAGCTTTGTCATAGAGCTTGATTTTGATCCAGATTTGAGGGTGCATATTAATAAGCTTCGTGGGCTTCCCAAAAATTTCGTTGTGATTGGGAATTATGATCCTCTTGATAGGAAATTCTATGTTATGCAGATTCTTATTGGGCCTGTAGATAGGTTGGAAATGATGATGCCTAGGGGCTTATAGGTGATGAGTTTGGTTAGGTTGTTATCTTACTCTATTTTTATCCCGGTAAGACTTGGAAATATTTGTGGGGAGCTTAAGAATATTGAACCTGTGGAAGAGTTGGAGGAGTATTTTGATAAGTTCTTTATGAAGTTTTTTGGTATAAGAGTTTACCAGGTTAGGGGGGCTGAGGTTTCTCCATTAAAGAATTTTGGTGTGTTTAATTCGCTATTGATTTTGGCGATGCGATCACCGCTAGATAGCCGCTATTTATATGGGTGTGTTGTTTTTAATTTTGATTTTGGAGGTGACATTTATTTAAAAACTTTTTTGGGAGCTTTTTTGGAGTCGCTCAGGAAATTCCTTGATAAGATTGGGGATACTATTAAAAAAGTTTTAGGGGCTGATGTTGAGCTAGGGCGGTATTACTCGTACTTGTTAGCTTGTGAGGTAGGTTTTGATGAATCCGATAAAAATGTAAATATGGATGATCAAAGAAAAAAAGAAAATTTTCTCGAGTATCTCCCGTCAATGTTGTTTATGAGTGAGCATCCTCTTTCTGATAAGGGTATTGTTTCTAGGTACAATAAGACGCTTGATGTTTCTCCGTGGGTGGACTCTATGCTGTTTATTTCTGAGCGTGTTGCTGTTGCGGTTAACCCTATGCGTAGTCAAGTGGATCTCTATCGTTTGATTATGGCTTTCTTAACTGCATTTGAGTATCTTCTTCTTGATATTGAGGGTAGGTTTGATGGTGCGCTTAGGAATCGTGATTTACCCATGCTTCGTAAATTGAGGGTTTTGGTGTCTTCCTATATTTCTTTTGTTAATTTTGCTAGGCGTATGTCCAATGAGGTTTACGATCTTATTTTTAGCGAGTTTTTGGATAGGATGGAGATTGATTTTCTTATTAGTCTGATGAGGAGTAGGATATCAGATGCTGATGCTGTTATTACGCAGATAGAGGCTGAGCTTGCTCAGCAACGAAGTGAGTTTCTGAATATTGTGGTGGGTCTTTTAACAATAATACTTTCGATACCTTCTTGTTTTCAATTTTTGAGGGGTTTGGGAGTTTCCATGTTATATTCGCTGATTTTCTCTATAATTGTTGGTGTGATGATAATTGTCTTTGTCATGGTGAGACTTAGGAGTATAAGGACATCTAGTGTTAAAGCGGAAAAATATTTCTAGGCGGCCTCTATGAGGACTTATTTGGTTTGTCTTTAATAGTATTATTTTGTATGTCGCTTTATAAGTTCTGTTATGCTTGATGTTGTAGTTTAGGTTGCCTATAGATTTGCTATAGAGTTAGCCACTGAAGTTTAGCCTTGGATTCTTTAGATGTATAGAATGCGGAGCAATGAATGTTAGGTCAGATGTATAGCCCAACGATAACGTAGGAACTGGAACAGACAGAAAAACATGTGGTTTTCGTCTCATCTAAGCCTCGTCGATATGTGTTTCATTTCGGAAAAAACTGGAACAAACTAGGACGAAAACTGGGACAGGACTGCTACTCCTCGAGTATCGTGGTGTTTCCGTCTCCTCTTTTTTGCGGTCTTATGTGTTTCGTTGTTTGAAAACTGGACGGACTAGGACAAAGTGGGGCATGGCTTAGGTCTGGTTTCAACCTCAAATGAGATAAGCCCCATCCATAAAAAGTCTTAGGTTATATGCAATATAACGCTCAAAGTCAAACTTTGATCGCCAACTCTACAGCAAACTTATGGACAATCTAAACCGTAACATCAGGCATAACAGAACTTATAAAGCGACAGTTTTTCTACTACTTGGCTCCATACTTTTGCTTTTTGAGGAGTTCTTCTTTGGTTACTTTTGCATATATTACACATTTCGTAACTATCAATTAGGATATAAGGTGAGCTATATGGAGAAGATATATAATGGGGGTACTTCTCTAGTGTAAATAGTTTTGGTTTTCTGATGGTTGCTGTCTAACCGTTGCGAAAATTGCACGAAAATGATTTTTGGTGTTTGGGTTCTGTTTTCTGGATGCTGGATGGGAAATCTTATTTGGGGGTTGGAGGAGTGGGGGAGTACGGGGATTCCTCTTTCTGGTGTTTAGATCTAGGGGCTTATACTTGGGGTGATCTGTAGTTCTTTATATGCGTTATTTTTGTGTGTTTCTTTAATTGGTTAAATAATTTATTGTCTGCTGTTATGATTGTTGCGTTTAGTTTCTCAGCGATCACTATGTAGATGGCATCATAGGTGGTGATGCTGAGTTTGAGTGCTTTCTTATACGCTTTTTTGACTGTGTTCCAATCTGTGTCGATGTATTCTATGGGTATTTCGGATGCTTCTTCGATGTACTTATTAGCTAATTCGGGTTTTAGGTATCCCCTTACAACGTATTTTCTGATGGCGTTGCAGAATTCCTGTATGAAGGACTTTGGGGCCACCAGATCCACATATCCATTTGAAAAATCTTCAAGAAGTTT
>JAHKKZ010000116.1 GCA_029856685.1 Candidatus Njordarchaeota archaeon | reverse complement strand
GGATAATCCTACCGGGCTAAACGCTGAGTATGAAGGAACGCTATATTACTATAATGTGTCTTCGGGAGCTATGATGGAGATACAACCATTCTATGCTGTAGGACCTATGCTTGTTCCAGGCAGCATAAGGGTTTACCCATATAAGGATATACTCTATGGCCAGATACAGCTTGAGGCACACATACTGACAAATGTTCTGCCAAAATTTGTTAAGTATTATCTAGCTCTTGCAAAGTCGGAGGGTGCTAAAGTACCAGAATTCGACATGAGTGGCTCATACGATGTGCTTGAAAGCATTGAAGGTCACTTCGCTATGCTTGCAAATGTTACATTCTCGATAGAATATACAGATGTTGAGGTAGGCCACACACCATTTATCCTAGATGGGTATGGAGGAATATGGTATGTCTACAAATCAACAGGATACCTAGTAGAAACAGGTTTTGAGTTCAGTATAAGTCTCAAATATGATACCAACAGTGATGGTTCTCTTGATGATGAGCAGACAAGGAAATATACTGTCAAAGTCATAGTCAATAAAGTTGTTTCAGAGCGTGTAAGAGCCCCAGAGGCATGGTCAATTAACTGGGATCGGCTTGATTCTGACCCACCACGATTCACAGATGAGGAAGCTTGGAATGAAGCAACACCTGCAGAAACCGCAGGCGGTAAGGGAATAACAGTAGAGCCTTGGATGATGGGTGGCATAATAATATTTGTGGTGCTCATAGTAGCTGTTGTAGTTGTATCAAGACGTAAAAGATTAGAATAGCTCCCAAAATATTTTCTATTTTTTCTTTTTTCTTGGTGTTCAGTCTTGGATAGAGCTATTGTTTGGGATTCTGTTAAGAAAAGCTATGCTAGTCCACACAGGATTACTATTTTTAGTGATGCTTCTATTGAGGTTCTTAAGGGCGAATTTGTCGGAATTTTTGGGCCTTCTGGTGTCGGAAAAACAACAATGATTCTTCTCACAGCTGGGATTTTAAATCCAGATAGAGGCAAGATTTATGTTCTTGGTAGGGATATAACTGAGATGAGTCGTGATGAATTAGCGTTATTTCGGAGGAAACATATTGGTATTGTTTTTCAGTTCTTCAATCTAATACCAATGCTTACAGTACTAGAAAATGTTCTATTGCCATTAGAACTCAATGGCTTTTCCAGAAACGAGGCTATTAGAAGGGCTAAGGAAATTCTCAGCTATGTTGGTCTTCTTAGGAAGGCAGATATGATGCCGAGCCGTCTAAGTGGAGGAGAGCAGCAGAGGATTGCTATTGCTCGTGCTGTTGTTCATAATCCTCAGATAGTGCTGGCTGATGAACCCACAGGCAATTTGGATGAGGAGAATAAGGAATCGATTTTCGAGTTGTTCAGAGATTTGAATAAGGAAGGAATCACGATTATTGTCGCGACTCACGATGTCGAGCTGGCAAGGCGATATGTTCATCGCGGGTATCATATAAGGGGCCATAAGTTTAACCCTGTGGGTGTTTAGGCTGGTTGGATTCTATCTGCGATATGCATTAAGGTTTGTGCGGAGGGATAAGAGATCGATAGTTTTGGTGATTATTCTAGCTCTTAGCATCTCAACAATTGTTGTTGTTCATGTTGTTAAGAATTCTGTGATAACTTATGAGCGATGCCTTTACGAGAGTAGTAGGGTAGCTGATTTTTGTGTCGATACAGACTACCTAAACCTAAGTGTGATATCTAAGATAAAGGAGGAAGTTAATAACATTAAGTATTGCTCTGGTCTGATAAAATATAGTACAAACCTGTTGCATGGCAATGATACATACCATATAACTATTTTTGGCTTAGAGAAAAGCCCCGAGGTAAATACTATACCAAATATTGATTGGGAGCGCTTTTCTGGAAATAGAATAATAATCGAACCAACCCTCGCTAAGGCTCTCGGCGTTGGAAAAGGAGACATATTAGTCCTGTTTGACAGGGAGTTTCCTATCTATGAGGTAAGATATCCTATATGGGCTCCAAGTCTTGAACTTGCAGGCTGCGGTTCGATATTCATGCCTATCGATACACTGAGATCTATATTAGGTGTTGGGGAAGTCTATAATAGGATAGCGATAATTGTCTGGGATAGGAGTAGAATTGCGGAGACTGCATATAGTGTTGTGCAGATCTTGAACAGAAGTAATATGTCAACCATAAACTTAAATTTTGGCTATATAGGAACTGAAAGAGCATCGTTGTCAATGAACATATTCTACGCAGTAACGGACAGCATTGTTCTCATAGTAGTTGTTCTGTCTATAATAGTATATGTGTATCTCGATGTTAGGATCTCTCTTCGAAGCTTTGTTCTTATGGAGATCATTGGTTTTAGTCTGAGTGATGTAAGGAAAATCGTGGCGTTTAAATACCTTATCATAGTAGTGACTTCGGTTTTATCAGCTATGATACTGGGCTTAGCTATTGGTAATATGCTGTTCACATATTCCGTAAAGTTGCTTGGCTTAGGGGCACCAAGATGGATGTATCTCGGCTTACCGACAGTAAAACTCCTATTAATGTCCACACTCCTAGTATTTCTTTCATATATACTCCTGTCTTATATGATTAGGGGATATGAGCTGGATAGGGCCATCAGAGAACGCTTTTCTGTTGAGACCGATGAATATAAAGCTTGTTCTAGATATGGGAGACCGGCTCTTAAGATTGCAGTGAGGAGAATTTCTGCACATAGGCTTAGAACTTTTACTCTTGTTCTGCTAATAGCAACGACTGTTGGATGCGGGATCGCTTTGAACTCACTAGTAGATATAAGCAAGGAGACATACATCAGGGATTTTGAGAGGATTAGATGGGATATATGTGTAATTATCTATAGTCCCCAAAAAACGAGCTATGTTAGAAACTACATAGATACCCTCCCATCGGTTAATAGCACAGAAGAGATAATACTCGCATCAGCTCCAGTAGTTAGGATTATTGGTGGAAGGAAGATAACGCCTCCGCATCGCACCATAAGTATATTAGGGATTTCTGGAAACGAATCCCTTTGGAGGATCAGATTTCTAAGTGGGGGGATACGTAAAGGCTTCTATGTTGCTATATCAAGTAAGATAGCTAAGGCTGCTGATATAAGCCTAGGAGACCCAATGGGAATAACCTTTGTTCATCCCTTAGGAATGGAAATGACAATATACGTTACAGTCTCAGGGATTTTTGAGAGTAGTGCCCTCTTTGGAGGTTGGCTAATTGTTTTTGATAAGTATGCGGTGGAAAAAGAACTTGGCGTCAGTAGTAATGCGATATTGGTAGCTCTCAGCGATAAGAGCGGAGAATCCACTGTTATAAACGATATACTTAGCTTCCTCAGCAAGGAGAGTATAAGCTCAAATGTCATCCTAAAATCCAGCCATATAAAAAGAGTATTAAGACTTATCGCAAAAATCGACATCTTCGTGTTAGGATTGATACTAACAACAAATATAATGCTAATAGTAGCACTCACACTAACAGTAATCAGCGAGATAAATAAGAGCGTTCCCCTCCTAGCAATGCTTTATGCTTTGGGCATGAGAAGAGTAGAGATTCTCAAAATTGTCCTAATAGAATATACGGCGATCCTCGCAGCATCAGTAGCTCTCTCCATACTCATACATCACAGCGTTCTTCTATTCCTCACAGATTTGCTGAACAGCGCTATATTACCGCTGTGGATACACATAGAGATACCCACCACAGCATACATAAATATTACCCTAGCCCACCTATCTCTTCTCGGAGCAATAACAGTAATAGCAAACCTGAGAATAGGAACCCTAAATCTAGGAGATGCGCTACGCTTTGACTAATCATAACGCCAGACAAAAATATTGTAGTCTCCTAAATAAGCAAACAGCGGAATACTGCAAGGAAAAAATCACATAGCAGAATGACGAAATATTTATAATTGTGGATAACGGTAAAGACAACTACGCTTATTTTATTGATAAAAAACTTCTACTAAGGATAGAACCTATAGAATTATTAATAACATATTGAGGAGTACTTTAGCAATTTTATTTCTTTAGATATGTTAAATGTATTCTGTATTTTTTAGATTGGGAAATTGGTGTATCTGGTTGGCGGGGAGTTCATCGGAAGCTGTGATAGAATGGTTGGCTGAGCATCTCGATGAGATCTTAGAGAAATATCCACAGATAAAGAAAAAGCTTGCGGAGAAGCTGAAGGAAGAACTAATAAAAGAACTTGCAACAAAGAAAGATATAGTTGCTATACTCGAAGAAATAAGAAAACTCAGAGAGGATTATCTGCATCAGCAACAGCAAACCCAAACGTTAATTAATGGTTTTAGGCGTCAGCAGGAGCAGATTCAGGCTTTGGTTGAGGAGGTGAAGGCTCTTAGGGAGGCCTATGCTACGCAGCAAAGGCAGATTCAGACTTTGGCTGAGGAAATTAAGAATCTTCGGGAAGATTTCAATATACTGAGTTCGCGGTTGGATAT
>JAHKKZ010000115.1 GCA_029856685.1 Candidatus Njordarchaeota archaeon | reverse complement strand
TCTTCGTAGGCAGGATTCCTGGGGATGTCAAGGTTGTTGAGATTTTAGCTACTGACAACTACAATAATACTGCTTCGATAGTGGTGGAAATTCGCCTAGCATTGATAGAACCTAATTACGACATCCAGGCACTACTAATCATAGGTATAGTTGTGGTAGAGGCCATATTATTTATGATAATATTCATTATAAGAAGGGAGAAGAAAGCTAAATGATTTATTAAAAACAATTTTTATTTTTATAACTGATGTTATGGGGAATGATGATTATGGGAATTGTTGTTCCCAGATTCGAAATCGATTTAATAAACAAAGCTGGGGATTGGATATTAATTTATGGTCGGAGAAAAACAGGGAAGTCATATCTTGTTAGAAAATTTGTTGAGTTTGACCGATACTACTTTGTGTCAAGGTCGGGTAAAATCTTTAGACTGACAAACGATCACTTTACATTTATAGCTAAAGAGGTGTTTTATGAGGCTATCCAGAGAGACCTTCTAGAGGAAAAAACTGTGGTGATAGATGAGTTCCACAGGTTATCAGAGGATCTTCAAGATCTCCTGCAGGCTTTGAAGCCAAGCTCAAAAGCTAGACTTATTCTAATCACGTCAAGTCTGTTCTATGTGGAAAAAATTTTTGGGCCGAAAAGCCCGCTTCTCGGCATAGTCACTCCGATAAAAATAGGTGTTATACAGCCGAGGAACATTTTGTTGGCTTTGAGCAATCATATCAGAGATGTGGAAACTCTCTTACAGATGGCTCCTTTTGCGAGGGAGCCGCTTCTTCTAAACATAATACGTGATAACCAGCTAATAGATGATTTTCTAGTGAGACTATCTCTTATCATGAAAGACGTAGTGCCCGCACTTATCGGCGAGATATTTTTTGAAGAGGGAAGGGAACTTACACGAAGATATGAAGCTATAATAAAGGCTATTGCTGTTGGAAATCACACCCCAGCTAAAATAGCGTCCTACATATCGGGGATCACTAGCGAATCCTTATCATCATCAGATGTAAAATCATACTTGAAACTCCTAGAAAAAATGGGTATAGTTAGCAGAGTTGGAATCCACAGAAAAAACCGCTACTTGTACAAGATACAATCCCCCATGATCTGGGCACACTACTATTTGGACGAGAAGCTTGGGTATGGGGAGCAAGAAACACCACTAGGGCTAATAACAAAGGAAATAAGAAAACTCCTACCAATATTCTACGAAGACTTCATAATAGAATTCATAGCGGAAATCCTAGGTGGAACAGTAGAAAAAATCCTAAAAAATGAAGTAGATGGAATCATTAAGAGAAAAAGAGAGGCCATAGCGGCGATAGAAGTCAAAATGGGGAGTATAACGGAGTATGAAGCCAAAAAATTTAGGGAGAAACTAAAAAACCACAACTTAGATATCCCAGCAATAGTAGTGGCGAAAAACAAGATAAGAGAACCCAAAATCGTTAGTCTAACGCCAAAAGACATAGTAGAAATAGCCAAAGATCCAGAAAAACTTAGAAAATCACTACACTAATGCTATACTCAGCAGGACTTAACACTTCCATATATGCCAGTATTCTTCCAGAGGAAAAGAATAATGTTGCAGAATTTTGCTAGCATTTTTGGTGCAATGTAGGTTTTCTGAGGATGATGTCCCCTAGGTTCTGTTGTGTCTAGCATTGTCTGGGTGAGCACATTTTCAGTAGAGAATCTGCACATGGCTTAGATCTGGTTTCAAACCTAAATGGGATAAGCCCTATCTACAGGAAGCTTTTAGGCTACACGCGATATGATACTAAAAGCCAAACTTTTATTGTCGGCCTCACAGCAAGCCTACGGACAACTTAACCAATAACATTAAGCATAACAAAACTTATAAGGTGGCTGTGGGTCATAGCATCATATATATTGTTGCGAACAATGTGAGTAGTGCTGAGGGAACAAATATCTTCTTTATGGAGCCGTAGAGATCAGCCTTGAAATACTCTACGGTTAGTACCAGGCAGGGATGAGCGGGGCTCATCAAGTATCCTGCTAGGGTCGATGTGTACATTGTTGCGAGTGTGAGATAGTCCATTGCTCCAAAGAGACCTATGTATAATGGGATCATTATGGTGAGTGTAAGCTGGGTTCTCCCAACAGCGAATCCTATTAGGAAGGGAAGTATCACCGCCAAGAGAATCTTAGGCGGGCTGAGAGCAGATATTACCCCTGGAACGTCTGTCTGAGCAAAAACATATCCATAGAACATTATTGATAGGTATATAAGAGCAAAATTCCATACCTTGGCTTTTCTAGCAATCACTACCACATTTCTAAGTTTTGTCTTTGTGTATGTTGAGGAGAGTACTAGTGTTAATGTTACCCCCACAAAAGCCCCGAGCTCCATACCTATTCCCAGCGCGTCCATTGTCAGCTGGATTAGCGGCGCTATCAGAACTATCACAAGGGCGCCCAGATAGAGCTTGTTACTTGTATTTCTCCCACCACTAAGCCCCCTCAGATAGTATATGTAGCCAACAACAACACCTAGTACTAGGAGTGGAAACATATGTATTATAGTGCCGATAAGGTCAAGATGAGCAAGCATAACAGCAACGATAAGTGCCGTTGATAAGGGATAAACAAGAAAAAGTATATGCCTAAACCAAATGTTGAGAGCAACCTTATCCTCAGCAGACTTATCATCACCAACAATCCTATCGACTAGAGGGCTTGAGAGTATTGCTCCACCTGGGATCGAAAGCAAACCGAACATGGCGGGGCCCATAGCAGCTCCGACACGTCTATCACAACGGCTAATACTCTCTGTTAGGGGTTTCTCAAGGAGTTTTCCAATTATTGGTATTTGGAGCAGAGCCAGTGAAAGAAAAAGGTTTTCAATAGTACTCGTTTTCTGTAGTGCGACGAATATTGTGTCTATCCTACTGGTGGATATGGAGAGTATGCAACCAGCAACGAACACAGCTACCCACAGATTTTTCCTAGCAAAAACCAACATAGTAGCTATACTAATAACAAACAACAACAAAATCAACGCGCTGTGCACATCCATTCACCAACAAATGGATGAACACAACCATATCCATAGTTTTTATGTCTTTAAAATATAATTAACAATACTTCGGCGATAACCATTGGTGAGATCCTTTGCCTAAACCAAACATCATTGTTGTTGTGGATACTGAGACATCAGGTCCTCTAAGAACCTTTAGAGGCGAAACACCATATCATAATCTACTTGAAATAGGAGCTGTCGAGGTGATTCTTGGCTCCAGACCAACACTGGGAAGAACATTCTATGCTATGCTCAAGCCTATAACAGATAACTATGACTCCGAATCTATGGAGTACACAAGCGGAAAAACTCTCAGCTATTATGAAGAGAAAGGTGAAGACCCAAAAGAAGCTATAAGAAGATTTGTGGAGTTTCTACTCGAAATAGTAGGAATAACAAAAAGAAGAATACTCTTCGCATCAGATAACCCAGAATTTGATGTCGGGTGGATACGCCTATACCTAGAACTATTCGGATATAACGCAGATGAAATAATCCACCACAACCCAATGAGCATAAAAGACCTAGCAAGAGGCCTCATGAGAAACCTAAGAACAACACTATACAGCCTACCAGCAAAATTTAGAGTACCAGTACTACACACCCATAACGCATTGGATGACGCCACTAGGAACGCAAAAATATTCATAAAACTCCTAGAAGAAATCGCCTTTCCATAGTAAAAAACTCCAATCACATAGCTACTCCCACAGCAACAACATCTTCGTATTTTAAAACATAATTTCGATACATCCACCCCAGTTCTGTGATGCATATCCTACACTGAGTAGGAATACTGTTGTATTATAGGGCTATCCGTTCTTTGGATGAGCTTCTGGGCAAGGATAGCATACTTCGCCATCTAAGGCCTTCATGGTGAACGACGCTGGGGATGATATAGCGAGAAACATAGCTAGCTCAGAGAAATTGAAAATGCTCCTACTGAATAGGCACTAAGGACGAAAAATCCCCCAATAGTATAAAAACTTTGGCAAATTGTATGTATTTTATTTAAATATAGATTTGTTGTTATTATTGTGGGTGTGGGATGTGGGAGTGGGATACTCAAAAGTTGATAAGAAGGGTAGGATATTGATTCCGAAGGCATTTAGAAATATTTTTGCTCCAGGGACTAAGGTGATTATTGAGGTTACTCCCAAAGGAGAATTGTTAATTAGAAAGGCTGTAGACGCTGATGAGATCATAAGGAAGATTAGGAGTATTAGGCTTAGTGGCGATAAAAAAGCAGCTCGTGAGGATGCTGAGAAGGGCAAACATATGCTTTGGGGGGACTAAATGAGGCTTATAGATGCTGATATTCTCGCCTATGCTCTCTACGATGAGCATATAGCTAATAAGTATGCTTGGTCTGTAGTTGAGATGGGCATACGAGGAAAGTATAAGCTTTATGTCACTCACACAACGATATTAGAAACGTACAATGT
>JAHKKZ010000114.1 GCA_029856685.1 Candidatus Njordarchaeota archaeon | reverse complement strand
CTTATCGCAGTATGCTTGCAGTCCATAATGTTTACAGTACTCGTAGTGGTATTTGCATATCCTTTAACATCATTAGTATTCGGTAAGGAGTATCTAGCACCATACGTGCAAGTAGCAAGTCTGATGATATTCTATACAAGCGCTACAGGTGTGATAAATGGAGGTCTCCTCAGCCTTGAGAAACAAAAAGTAATCGCACTATTTGTGATAATGACCTCAACAGTTAGGAATCTTCTTGCTCTGTTCCTCTATATCCAGAGTAGGGAGGCACTATTAGCTTTGATTGGTCAGATAATAGGATATATTTCTATGGCCACAATATACATAGCCTATGCGTGTACAATTCTGAGAGGCGTTAGTACAGACTTTAAGCTTGTATGGCCAATGCTGAGGTATGGTTTCCCATACAGTATTGGAATGTTCATAATCATGCTTAGCTCCCAGTTCTACAACATTGTTGCTGTTTCTCTTCTGGATAAGACGGCCTATGGTAATTTTGGTGCAGCATGGTTTATCTTCTCAGCGTCATCGATCATACCGAAATCTCTAAGCACATCGTTCTTTCCAAGTTTCTCTGAGGAGTACAGCAGTGTGAGTATGAACACAACCGCAACGTATAACGTTGCGGTGAAATTCTCAGCAACGATACTTCTCTACCTATGGCTTGTCCTAGGGGGGCTCTCAGATATTTTCGTTTCGATAGTATATGGGAATGCATATACTCTTGCAGGAGGAATACTAGCTTCGCTAACATCGATATTTATTTTGAGTATCCTGGGATGGGGCATAGTAATACCTCTTCTCCTCACATTTAAGGAAACTAAGGTTATAGCAGCGATAAGCTTTCTGGGTGTCGGAGGAAGCATGATTGTGTTCCTTAGCGGACAAAAATTCGGATTTACGAATCCTATATGGTTGATTCCACTCGCCCTATTTTTCCTAAATCTGATATCTACGATAGTAGGTTTAGCCTACATCGTAAGGAGATATGGAATAAAGCTAGAGAAGATGAGTATGGCTAAGATGTTCATCATAGCAATATTTCTGTTCTACTTAGTCAGAGAACTAGGCCTCAATACAACGGTACTACTAAGAATTTTTGGTTCTGTTCAAATAAGTAATATTCTGACTATAGGGATATCCGCCGTATGGATAGGAATCACCTACATATCATTACTCATAATTGCGGGAGCTCTGAGGAAAGATGACTATGAAATGCTGAGAAAGACACTATTTTCCCTGCCACTACTCGGCATAGTTGATAGGGTCGCAGAAAAAGCCTTCATAATAAACATAAAAGTTAATGGTCTGATACAAAAAATCGTGGAGAAGCCTTCAGGGAAGAAAGGAGATGTCGCCTACGAATCACTAATAGAATAGGATTATTCCCGGCAACCTCATAGAATCCCAGCCAATGATCCAGAGAATTTAACATGTGGACATAGATCCAATAATTAAGGAACACATCAGCAAGCCTAAGGAATCTCCCCAAATATCTCTCATAATCAATATTTATCCTCCACATGTAGGCAGACCTCTCAACCCATATCCGGTACGCTTTTTGGAGTCTTTCGGATACAACGACGCGTCCTATGTTTATTCCTCTGCTTCTATTAACCTCAGCAATGTAATCAACAAGAAAATCTATATCCCCCCTTCTCACCAAATAGCTCGAATGATGGACCCTATGACAATAAGCACACAGAACCCTATAGCCTTTAAGCCTCTGCGTTCTGCTTCTACGATCATATTCCCAAACCTCATGAATGTGTAGTCGATAAGAGGAGCCACAGATTTCACACCGGTAGCCAGCCCTAAGCAATTCCCTTCTTCGTATTCGTTGCCAGATCCTATTGAAAACCGCTTGATAGGCTGGAGGAATGCTAATCTCCTTATGGCCAAACCAAACGGATCCTTGAGCAAGCCTTGCTATGCTCCGATGCCAGCTTGTTCTAGGTACAAAGTCAATGTTGAACAGCCCGATACGCACACTATGCATAGGCATCAGCGTCATACATATGTATAGCGATTCGAATATATGGAAAAAGTGAATATTAATAGGAAGCAGAACTATCTGCAAAGAAAGCTTTATAAAAGCAGTAGCTTGGACAAAAACGTTTGCCAATCTGTAGAATTCGAAGACGACGGGTAGTATCCAGACTAATCAAAGAACCTCCGTGATTCACCCACGCAGGATCTTAGCAACTGTTCGCTTTCTAGCTTATCCAAAATTATAACCTTCTTACAGAGTTTGGATAGGTGCTTCTCCAGAAGATAATATAGGCTATGCTCAATACCCTCATATGCAACTAGTAGAAAGCATGGAGTCTCATTATTCTCATCAATCCACCTTTCTACACGTCTACAGAACTTTTCGGCATTCCTCATACTAAATATCGGATATGTCGTTGTTTCAATGATCCATTTGCAGCCCTCACTATCCTCCCCCAACAAGTCAATCTCATAGCCTTTCCCCTTTATGTTCTTATCAAGAATCTTTATGGGAGGCAAGAACTTATTCCCTATCTTAAGACCTCCTCTCCTATATATGTCTCTTATAGCAGTTTCGGTGAGCTTCTCCGCGGCTATACCTATATACTTTGATCTGGTTCCCAAAAAGTATTCCAGCATTTTTTGGATTCTTCTTAAGGAAGAAAAAATGGCATTAATTTTTCTTTCGACAGAGTTTTCCTTAGACATGCTTTTTCTTCCTCCTAGTACAGATGGATATTGTGTTTACTCCTCAACACCACTGATAAGCCATAGATCAAATTTCTTATCTTTCTGTCTAAGCATCTTTTGTGTCCTAAGTATGATGAGTTCCAAAGTTACTGAGACCTCGGCACGGAACAGGTGGCCGCCCAGAGCTCTATGTTGGTTATCTCCTAGGATTATGTGGGCATGTATAAATGGTTTTCCGTCTGGAAGATAGCTTATAGTTCCCATAAGGCTAAGTACCTCATACTCTCCTTCAAGCTCAGCTTTCACATACTGCTTCTTCTCAACATCATAGTATCCTACTACCGGATCACGGACAGCACCAATACCCATGAAGAAACCACTTAGGTTCTCCTCCTTAGCAAACTTTTTCAAACTTTCTATAATCTCGTCTCCGGCCTCAAGCACCATAATGAAGTCAGATTCAGCAAACATCTTTTCGGGACTACCCATAGCAGATCTCCTCTAACCAACAAGCTTTTCCATAATCCTAGATAATAGATCCGCTGGTAACCAACGAAGTAGCATTGCTCGTGAATCAGAATCCGCGTTCTTCAGCTTGCTAATAAACTCATCGCTCAGAAAGAAGTTTTTATGCCTATTAATCAAGGATCTCCGTGCGGATTCTGGCATCACAGATAGGAACTCAGCTAGGACATCTATTGGGGTCTCAAGAAGGGTCTTAGTGAAATCTGGTCTCATCATGATCTCCTTATATTGGCTCAAAAGTGTCTCACGAGTGGCTGGCACAACACTATATATCATCTTGATGATCTCTTGAAGAGAAAACAGTGAAAGCCGCTTACTAACATAGGATCTGAAGTTTCTAGAGAAAGCCTTTCTCTTTGCCTTAGATAAACCCTCAAAAAGTCTTCCAAAATCCTCGGGTTTCCCCTCACCAATCTTCTTTACAATAATATCTGAAAACTTCTCAATAAACTCATTGAAGGTTTGCTCGGGGAGAATGACAAGTAGGTCCACAATATCACGGAAAGCTGATTTTCCTAGCTCATCGCGGATCTCATCCTTAAGTACTTCCTCAGATATCTGCCCTAGCAAAGTCTGATATTCCTTTGTACTCGCTTTTTCAAGCCTATCTAAAAGTTCTCTTATTTTAGTCATTATGGACACCTCATATGGACAAGCTGTAAATACAATTCTACGAAAAAATAATATAAGGAAAGCCTCAATTCCAATTTAAAATCATAATCCTTATTGGTCTGATTGATGCGTCTATGGGATTAGATGATGCTTAGGGGCTATACTGGTTTTGGCCTTCTAGTAGATTTATCGAAAATGAAGGTACAGAAGATACGATGGAGTGAGGGGCTTGCAAGGAGATACATAGGAGGTAAAGGATTCGGAGCACGTATTCTCTACGATCTTACATCACCAAAAGTAGATCCGCTGGAACCAGAAAACCCTCTCATACTAGCATCGGGTCCTCTTAACGGAACACGTATTCCGCTTGCATCAAAAGTAGGATTCTTCTTCAAATCTCCCCTGACTGGATGCTATGGTGAGTCCTACGTTGGTGGTTCTCTTCCTAAGTATCCGAAGCATGTTGGTTATGACTTCGTTGTGTTCATAGGGAAAGCTCAGAAACCGACATATGTCGTTATTTCGGAAGATGGGTTAGAGCTCCGAGATGCTAGTGATCTGTGGGGCTTGGGGGTTGTGGACACGGACAACACCCTTAGAAAGGAAATATCGAAAAATGCATCAATCGCAACGATAGGTCCCGCAGGAGAAAATCTTGTGAAATATGCGTGTATATGCGTAGATAAGTGGAGGCAGGCTGGGAGATGTGGAGGCGGTGCTGTGATGGGGTCGAAGAATCTCAAAGCAATAGTATTCGTTGATGGGTCAGAACAAGTAGAGGTATT
>JAHKKZ010000113.1 GCA_029856685.1 Candidatus Njordarchaeota archaeon | reverse complement strand
GTATATACTTACCTGGCTAGAAACAAAGATTGTTGCGCATCCAGGCATACTGATAGTGCTGCCAGCGATGATGGATACAATAGGCGACTTAGGAGCGATATTTGCTTCGTTCACAACAACTAAGTTGCACCTAGGAACGATAGAACTGAGACTACGAAGCCTACTCTCAACATTCCCACAGCTACCAGACTACCTAATACCCCTAACAATCTTAGCCTGCACCTATACGTTCTTTGGTGCGATTCTTTCTGGAACCTTAGGAGACCTCATATTCCTACTCTCAACATACATAGCGATAGGCCTTATGGGAACACTCATGATTCTACCACTATCATTAGGAATAGCTGTAGCGACATTCCGATATGGCTTAAATCCTGATAACTTATCGATACCCATCCTGACTGCAACGGCAGACCTATTAACGATAGGCCTCGTATACTTAATCGTTTAAGAATCCAAAGTCACAAAAAGCGATGCTATTGAGCAGAAAAATAAGAAAAAATATTTCCTCAGACTTTATGCTTCTTTCTCATAGACACACTCGATGCTATCACAAGTGGGTCCCATACAGGGGAAAACGGAGGTGAGTACCCCATATCCACATAGAAGAGGTCGTCTATCGTCATTCCCGCATATAGGCCCGCCGCCACAACATTTGTTCTGCCTCCGACCCCTCTGCCTATTATTTGTCCTCCTAGAAGCTTTCTTGATTCCTGATCGTATATCAACTTAACGACTATTCTTCCAGCATCTGGATAGTAGGAGGGCTTATTTAGTGCCTCTATTCTCACACTTTCAGCATCAAACCCTTCTTTTTTAGCTTCTTTTGTATTAAGACCCGTTATTCCAATCTCCATTTCAAAGAACTTTAGGAATGTTGTGCCAGCGACTCCCTTCATCTCCATGGGAACACCTCCTATATTCGAACCCGCAACTCTACCCATCTTATTCGCTATCTGAGCCAAAGGATACCAGGCAGGTTTACCCGTAACAATATTTATCATCTCAGCTATGTCACCCACAGCATAAACATTCTCTAAGCTCGTCCGCATCTTGGTGTTTACCCTGATCGTATTTTTATATCCAAACTCCAAAGGAGACCCCCTAAGATTCTCCGTGTTTGGTTCTACACCTATCCCCACAACAACAATATCGGCAGGATACTCCCCCTTATCAGTCACAACCCTCCTTACCCTATCATCGCCCTCAAAGGCTTCTACCTCCTCTTCCTTACGTAGACTTATCCCCTTACTTAACAACCCTTGCTCCACGAACCGACTCATATCTGGGTCGAGTTTGGAAAGAACCCTCGGACCATGAGTTATAATCGTGACCTTCTTCTTCTGTCTTAGAAATGCGTCTGCAAGTTCAATGTTTATTGCTCCTGCACCTATTAGAACAACATTCTCAGCTTTTATCAACTCCTTCTTTATTGGTATACCATCATCTATATGCCTAATGTAATACACACCTCTAAGATCTTCCCCCTCCACACCGAGTCTTCGTGGCTTAGCTCCCATCGCTAGGACTAGATAATCATACTCGAATTCTACCTCTTCCCCATCCCTTAGTGCATGGACTCTTCCTGCCGAGAAATCAAACTTATATGCTTCTGTCCTAAGATATATTTTCAGCCCTCTCTTCTTCTCAAGAAAATCAACAGAATAATGAACAAGTTTAGATTCATCATCAAAGAAACCACCTAGGAAAAATGGTAGGCCGCAGGGCGCATGAGAAACATGGTTCTTTGCCTCTAAAACAATAACTTCTAACTCTGGATTTGTTCTTTTTGCCTTAGCAGCGGCTGCCATGCCGCCTGCGCCACCACCAACAACTACAAGTCTCTTAGAAACCATTTAGATCACCATCTACAAGCATTCAGACTTATACATAAATTGCATAAGAAAAAGTTTTTGAGGAGATATTGATAAAACATAGACTTAACTATTTTTATTGATCTAGTAACATAGCTAAGTTGAGTTTCGGAGAATAAAAAACCAAAAATGACTTTTTTCTGATGGTGATGATCATGAAGTTGCTCTTTGAGCCCAAATTCGATCTTTATGTAGACATAATAACCAGCGAGGCTAAAAAGTCCAGAGATATCATCCAGCTTCAGTGGGGAGAACTCGCTAGTGTACCCCCAGAGAGGGTTAAGGATTTCTTTGTAGAAGCTTTTGAGAAAGGACTAACGCATTATAGTCTCCCTCACGGCGATTTAATGCTCAGGGAGGTGATACGAAGAAAACTTAGAGAGAGAAACGGGATAGTAGCTGATATCGATAACATTATTGTTACTGCTGGTGGAACCGCAGCTATAAGCTTTGTTTTTAGGGTTGTTGCAGGTGATGGAGGGTTTATTATTGTGCAGGATCCCTCGTGGTTTGGTTTTTCTGGAATAGCTAGGTATGTTGGCGCAAGGATAGTTAGGCTCAGAGAATATGACTACTCATATGAAGCCCTTGAAAGAGCAAAAAGCGAGATTAGGAGATTGGGGGGCGAATTGAGGATTGTTGTTATGAATTATCCGTCAAACCCAACGGGTTACGTCTTTGATATCGAGACGATGAAGGAGGTTATAGATTTCGCCGAGGATAACGACATTCTTATATTATCGGACGAGGCATATGAAGACTATGTTTTTGAAGGAAAGCATATAAGCATAGCATCCATAAAGGGTTTCAGCCACATAGTCTCGGTATTTACAATCTCTAAAACATACTCATTTACCGGCCTAAGGATAGGATATGCTGTTGGTCCAAAGAAAATAATTGATGCTATGGCGCTAGCACAGGTACACACATATATATCGCCGCCTTCGATAAACCAATATGTTGCTAGAAGATTGCTCGAGGAGAATATAGCTAAGGGAATTGTTGAGAAAAACCTCAAACTTCTAAAACAAAACTTGGCAGTAGTTAAGGAATTTGTCGAGGCGAATGAATGGGAAATTATTGAGCCGAAGGGCGGAATATATGCATTTATCAGACTACCAGGTATAAACTCCGCAGAATTCTCCCTCAGACTACTCCGCGAAGAAAAAGTAGCCGTAGCGCCCGGAATCGATTTTGGTGAGAACTGGAAAGAGTGGCTGAGGATAACAATAGCTAAATCAAAAGAAGAAATCCAGGAAGGATTAAAACGCATATCTAGATTCTATCGCCGTTTTCATCATTAAAAATTATTCTATGAAAATACGTGTTTTTTATCCATTTCAAAATTACTTATATACCATCATTATATATACCTATTTCCAGAAAAAACTTGTTGGGAGCTTATCTCCCACTAGTGTGATTGCCATGATTAGAGTTATTGGCGTTATTACTAATAGTGGTATTCCCGTTAGCATCCTGAGGCTTACCTCTGTTGGGGACGACTCAGTTATTGCGAGTCTAATATCTGCTGTTCGAGCTCTATCAGAAGTTTTTGGCAAGGAAACAATCAAACAAGTTGACTTTGGCGAGGATAAACTTTTGTTGAAAGACACAAAGAAAGATTATATTATTTTTGCTCTAGTTACAAAAGCTGAGAAATTCTTTGAACGTCTTCTGATTTTATTGGCGGAGGAAATCGATCGCTCTAGAGAAATTGAGCCTGCGGGAGGATTTGTTGATGATATTCTGGGTAAAAAAGTGGAAGCAGTGTTACTAAAGTATGTTGAGCCAGCTATTCCTCTAAGCATAACAGATATATTAGTCAACATGTGGATACCTCTTTTAGATGGATTATCTTCCGACCCTAGACTACGTCTGGGAATAGAGGAGATTAAGAGGATTTTGAAAAAAGCTAAGAAAAAAGAAAGCATGTTCTGGAAAAAGTTTATTAAGGATGTCAGGAAAATTTCACGTAGGAAAACTCCTGTAGAATATGCCCTGGAGGGAAATTTTAGTCTTGCGTACATATTTTCTAGGGACTATAAAGAACTTATCGGTCGGATTTTCTGTTTGAAGATGGGCATTCTAGCCAGACTGATAATAAATAGACCTGCACCACCGATTGAGGAATTAGATAAAATAGCCGCAAGTATACCCAATAGTAATATCTATGCCAAACTGGTTAAAACTGAGCTAGAATACATTAAGCGAAGAAAAACATATATTGAGCTCATGGAAATATATGAGAAAGCAGCTAAAGCTTTCAGACCTGGAACTGACGATAAATCCTTAATGCTAGCATTTCTCTTTGTATCCCCATTCATAGACTCCTTTAAAAACTTTGCTGCTAAACTTGCTAGATTTTTCTATGGCAAATCTAGTGTAATCTATTCATACCTTGTTACCCTTCTAGAGAGACGAAATATCCTTGAAAAAATATATGCAATTGCGAGCTATGATGAAATAAGACCCGATCTCCTTGCATGGAAAGAGAGGATTCGAGAACAGTTGATAAAGCTAAATGATATTCTAAATAAGAGAACCGTAGCTAGCGACGGTGAAATATTATTAGTGACAATGCCTAACATTGTGACATATCAAATGCTTCTGATGACTCTGATCGAATCTCCTGTATTAACCCTTCAAGAAAAATTATCTTTCGTTACTTTCTGCCTAGACACATACTACAAGTTCATAAGAAAAGTTATAAGAAGAAACCTTCCAATATTTGTGACAACACTTGTAGATCTATTACAAGTGATCAGTAACATTCTTAGAATACTTTACC
>JAHKKZ010000112.1 GCA_029856685.1 Candidatus Njordarchaeota archaeon | reverse complement strand
TGGAGCACAAAAATAGGATTAAGACCAAGACTGGCCGCACTCCTAAAGGAGAGGGATTTCATCAAATGTTTTCGTGATGCTCTCTTTCTGATAAGAAAATTCTCACGTGGACTTAAAAGAGGAGGACGATTATTATATATCACCGAGTCACTAGATCCTATTGAGGGAGAATACATTTTGGAGGTCCTTATAAAGAAACTTAATTTCAAGCCCATAAGCCAGCCTATCCGTTTCGGTGAACCGGGTTTGCCTGGTTTTCATGGCTCAGAATACGCATTAAGAGTATACCCAGACAAACACGATGATGTTGGCCTTTTCGCTGCCGTGGCTACCCGTTAGATTTTTGAGATTGTTATATTATCGATTTCATTTAATATTCCCTACATATTCGCCCATTTTATCTAAGAATATACCGTCTTCGTAGACTAGTTTTCCTCTTAGAAACGTAGCGATAACCTTACCCTTAACAACAAAGTTGTTATATGGTGTTAGTGATGCCTTAGAAAAAAAGGTATCTGGATCTATTGTTCCTTTGTATCTTGGATCAAATATAGCAAAATCTGCATAATATCCAACTTTTATTTTTCCTCTCTTAGAAACTCTAAAGATACGAGCAGGATTCTCTGAGACCGTCTTTATAAGTAGATCAAAATCAATATGCATTCTCTTCGATATGCTATACAGGAGAGGTAGGAGAAACTGTATACTAGCTATTCCAGGGGGCGCTTCGCTGAAACTGCAACTTTTTTCATCGGGAGAATGTGGGGCATGATCTGAAGCTATAATGTCTATAAGCCCCCTTGCTAAAGCCCTCAATAACCTATGATTCACTTCTTTTTCTCTTATTGGAGGAAGAACTTTGTAAAGAGGTGATTTAGGATTTATTTTTTCTAGGAAGAATATTAGGTGGTGAGGAGCCACATCACAAGTTATTTTTAACCCTCTTCTGCGGGCTTCCACGATTTTTGCTACGGCTTCTGGCGATGTTACATGAGTTATGTGTACATGGCACCTATTTCTCATCGCAAACTTAATTGCAATATCAATACCTTCTAACTCGGCTTTTATTGGTCGCAACTTATTAAGCTCGTATGCGTCGCTAGCTTTTCTATGATCCGCTATTAGATCTGGATGCTCTGCGTGGAACACATATATAGGCTCGCTGGGCAGATCTCTTCTAATGAGAGCTTCTAGTGTCTTTTTATTATATAGATAGACTTTAACGGGAATATGACCGAACTTTTCAAATATCTTAGATAATTCTTCTGGCTCGTCTAACATAGCATAGAGAAAAAAATCGGTATATGCACGCTTAGAGACAACATGCAGTTTTTCCTCAAAACTTTCTAGGGTGGTTATGGGACGCAAATTATTCGGCATATCACCTACTATGGTTATCCCAGAGGCCAAAGCGGCCTTAGTCCCCGAGACGAAATCCTCCTTGTATTCTTCTCCAGGCTCCCGGAAGTGAACATGAATATCAATAAGTCCTGGAATAATTAAATACTCTTTCGCGTCATAGATCATGTCTATTTGAGAAAATAGGTATCTGTTCGTATAATGCGATCTCCAGATCTTCACAATATATCCTTTGTCCGAAATGGCTATGTTTACTCTACGCCAAGATTCTTTTATGAATGCCAAGCCTTTGATAAGAAACACTACTACTCACTTGCAGAGATTATCTCCTAGCAACGCCGTATTTCCCCTTTAGTGGGACAAATCTGACAAATTCTAATTCTCTCGTGATATATTCTTTCTCACCAATTCTCCTAACCTTCACAAGAATTTGCCAGTCATATCCATGTTCAATAGGCATTACTAGTACGCCTCCAATCCTCAGTTGGGCTTTTAGGGGCTCAGGAATAAATTTTCCTGCTGCCGTAACAATAATCGCATCGAATTTTCTCTCCTTCTCAACCCAACCTTGAGTTCCATCGCCAAGTCTAGTGTCAACAACTCTCAGATAATTAAGCTTTGCGAGATTGGATTTTCCAAATTCATATATGTCTGGATCTATTTCCATAGAACAAACCGGTTTTGGTTCAATAACTCTGATCTCGCCACCCGTAATTATCTCTGCACAAAGAGCTGCTTGATAGCCGGATCCCGTGCCGACTTCGAAGACTGTTTTTCCAGGCTTAAGCTCAGCATACTGGCACATCAGCAGACACATAGATATTGCAGATATCGTAGCATCTTTAATTATGGGAAGGGGTGTGTCCACATATGCATATTTGATATATTCTGGAAGAACAAAATACTCACGGGGCACCCTTAAAAAAGCCTCTAGATATATGTTGTCAACCAGACGATACTTCTTGAACATATTATAAAGTTTTCTCTTCTCTGCCTCCAGCTTCTTCTTAAGTTTATGGCTAATACTAAGATTTGGAGACAACTAAAAAACACCACAATCTCTATAGAGGCTCATTAAGAACCTTATCATACAGTCCTTTTTGTTTTAGGAGCTCCTCCAATTTAGCTAGAGCCTCCTTGGGGGAGAGCCCCTCAACTTTTACTCCCATCGAAACACAGGTGCCTAATACCTGCTTTATACATGCTAGAAAGTTCTTTGCAACCATATCCTTTTTCTTAATCCTAGCGATTTCAATCACATCTTCGAGCCTTAGATTCCCTACGAACTCGTGGCCTGCTTTGCCAGATCCCTTCTCAATTTTAGCATATTTCATAATTAGAGCAGAAGTGTAGGGTGTTCCAACAACAACTTCGTATTCTCGTGTTTCGGGGTCATATATTATCTTTACTGGGACACGCATACCCTTATATTCTGCCGTTAGCCGATTTATATCGTTAATAACTTTGCCGACGGGGAGCCCTGCCTGGCCCAAAGCTGGTCCTAGTGGGGGCCCAGGGCTTGCCTGTCCGCCCCTTACAAGGAAAGATAGTTCCTCTTTTTTAGGCATTTATTTCACCACTAGTATTAGCTTATCTTTCCACATATCAATTATCACTCATAATGTTTCTGAATAATGTTCGCCGTGATTCTGTCTGTATGATATCAAGTAAAGTAAAATTATTGATAGTTTTAATCCGAAATATTTTTGCTCTTCGAGAATCTGAGCTCCATCATGATCTCAATAATAACCTCGATGCGTTTTCTTGATATTATGTTGTGTTATAAACACTGGTTGATATTCCCACTCTGGTGATTCGTTTTGAAGCTTACATTAAGCTACCGGGCTTTTTCTGTGCTTAGGCGACTTGGCATTCAAGGATTAAGCATTGTTGAATTTGATGAAAATATTGGACCAGTACCAAAATTTATACACTCACAACATGCAAAGCTTGTACGGAAAATTCTTAGGGATCGTATTTTCTCAGCCAAAATTTCAATTCTCGCCAAGTACGCATCTGAAGCAAAACTTATTGATGATTCAAGAATAGTTATAGAGACTTTCAGAAGTATCGGTGAGCGAACGAGAGTACATTATGTGATTGCTCAGATTTCAGACGACGCTGACTATACGCGTGTAAGAGCATTTCTAAGGGATATCTGCAGAAGACTATGCACAATAACCGAGTTTGATAAGGAGGCGATAGAGAGGCTTATATGCGAATCATTATAATTTATCCCGAATTTTCTTTATTGTTTCGAACATCCGTATATAATCTTCGGGTTTAAGCCTGACTTTTTTACCTTTGATTATATTATCCCAAATCCCTACTATTGTTCCCAGCTCCTCGAGCTCCTTAGCTAGGTCTTGTCTTCTCTGTCGAAGTAGCTCTAATATTTCACTCCAATCAGTCTTTGTTATTCCAGTCTTCAACTGGATTGCCCGCTTGAAGTCACTCATAATAATTTTGAATGCTTCTTTGTACCCACCTCTATACATATACCATACATATCTTCCATAATATGGGGGCACACCTTCCTTTTTCCTTGTAATCTTGAAAATCCTTATTTCTTTTCTGAATTGACGAGGAATGTAAGCGATGAAGAAAATGACGAATATTATTGGTATTAATGGAGCCACGATCCAGTATCTCGTAAAAAATGTGACTACTTTCATTGATACTGCTATTCCGAATAGGGGGTTCTCTGGAGTTATTGCTTTTCTTGACTCATCAAATACTACTATTCTTCGTTTTCCATCACTTAGCCAGCTAAATATATCGTGAATAAGCTGCTCGTTATCGAACCCATTTTTCCAGGCAAGTTCTATAGCCTCGTTCGTAAATATGTCTGGGTCTGTTATTATTAATACTTTACTTTCCCCGATCCTAAACGCTAATCCAAGAGCAAAAACCATCCCCCCATATTCTGTGGGATCTGGTTTGGCTGTGCCTTCGATTATGCTTTTTATATCTGTCTCTAACCAGCTATATGGGGATGTTCGCATTACTCCTAATTCTCCTGGGAGGGGGACTCTAAATCTCTTCTTGCTACCATTTATATAGTTAAGTGCTAGGTCAACGAAGAATGAAGATGCAAATCGTGCGAGAACTTGACGAGTATGTGATGAGAAGATTCCTAGACGTGTATCAAAATCTCTTATTATTATATTTGCGGGGTTTTTCCAATAGCTACTAGCATCAAGAACAACAGCTGATGTGTTAACATAAACACTAAATCTGGTTATATTAGCATCAGCAGGTTTAAACCCAAATAATGCCTGAAACATAATATTCGGATTTAGTAGGCTAAAGAATGTGTTTAGTATTGAATTTATTCTCCCAAAATCATCGAC
>JAHKKZ010000111.1 GCA_029856685.1 Candidatus Njordarchaeota archaeon | reverse complement strand
TTTACTACTAGGAGCCCATCTCGCAGCGTCCAGAAGCTTCATGATAATACTCCAATCAACCTTATCGGATTTATACTTTCTGACAGATCTCCGCTCCAATATTGCCTGCAAAACATCGTAACAACTTGACACATACATAATTTTTACCTCCTAGAAACAAAACATACATCCAATTCAAGAAAAATTTGGATTAATCAGTTAAACCTAAACTCTTTTTTGATAAAACTCACTGAGCATTAGGTAGGTATTAACGCAACAAAATTCTAAAAATACAATATCCAAATAACTCCAAGCTAATACTAGCGAGGAAGCGCCCATAACTTAAAAAATTTCGGACCCCGCCAGACAGTTATATTATTCATATGCTGATTATTGTGTGAGATTTGGTAACATTTAAGCTATTTTCAGAGTCTAAGAACATATCTTGACAAATAATAGCGGGATTATTAGAGACCAATATTGGCTACAGATAGTTTCGAAGAAGGTTGGAATAAAAAGAAAAGTGTCTAGAAGTCTATCTGTATCTGACATCGCCGCGATAATCTGGTAGGATTATTGGTGCTTTTCTTTTTGTCCTTATCTTTGCCTCTTTAAGCATATTTTCCCATCGCACCACATGGTTTAGGGTCAGCTTACCTAAAGACACTTTCTTTATGTGTTTGGATGTGAAGATACCGGCACGGCGACCAAATACTGTAATCTCTAGTAGGCTATTACCCATCAATCTGTTTTTGCCATGAACACCACCTGTACATTCTCCTGCTGCGAAGAGATTGGGTATAGGCTTTCTCTTAGCGTCAAGAACCTGGGTATACTTATTAATCACAATACCTCCATTCTGGTAGTGGAGTGTTGGGAAGACTAATATTGGTTCTTTTCTGATGTCTATGCCATACCTCTTAAATTGTCTGAGCATAGCAGGTAGGAACTTTTCTATCGTTCCTTCTCCACGGATTATTTCTATCATGGGGCTATCCAACCAAACGCCCCAACCAGTTATAGTCCTAATACCCTTCTTCCTATCATAGCACTCACGAATTATTGCGGATGAAACAACATCTCTTGGCTCTAACTGATACACAAATTGTTTACCTTCAATATTGACTAGTTGCGCACCCAACGCACGTACTTTCTCAGTAACTAACTGCCCCGCAAGTTGTGGAGGCCATGCGGCACCAGTGGGATGATACTGGACAGAATCCATATCCCTTAGCTGCGCTCCAACTCTATAAGCTAGTACGACCCCATCCATAGTCGCACCATAATGATTGGTTGTTTGGAAGCCCTGTATATGTAGTCTTCCAAAGCCACCTGTTGCTATCACCGTTGCTTTTGCTCTAACCACATGGTATCTCCCAGTTTCAAGGTTCATTACCACAGCACCTGCGACTTGTCCTCTATCATCAGTTATTAGTTCGACAGCTGGAGAAAACTCGAGGACCGGAATCTCTCTATTTAGAACTTCATCCATAAGAACACGCATTATTTCTAGTCCAGTATAATCCCCACATGAGTGCATCCTATACCTGCTGCAACCACCACCAGAAACCTCAATCATTGTTCCATCAGGCTCCTTATCGAACATAACACCGAGGTCTTCTAGGAACTTTATTATGAGTGGTGCCTCAGTAACTAGGATCTTAACGAGCTCTGGATCATTAGTATAATGTCCACCCCTCAACACGTCTAAGAAGTGGTATATTGGAGAATCATACTCCTTATCCGCAGCCTGTATACCGCCTTGGGCCATCTTTGTATTTGCATCTCCGAACCTAAGCTTGGTAACCATCAGAATTCTATCAGCAGGAACACCATTGATGTTAGCCCACAAAGCAGCTGATGCGGCAGCGCCTCCTCCCCCTATGATTAGTATATCGACATCGTAGTCTACATCATCCAGATCTATCTCGTTTGGGTTTATGAGCGCATGGGCTTCGAGAAGATCAACAACCTCATGTGGTGCTAGCTGCCCCTTGTAGGCTCCTACCCTGACAGGTCTTTTTGTTCCCTCTTTGTAATCTGGGTGATACTTGTGCACAAGTTCTTCTCTCTCAGCCTCAGGCATTTTTGGGAAGGTCTCTTTAAGTCTCTTCTCGCGGGTTTCCTCAACTTTTTCTATTGAATCCCAAAACTCAGGTGGGTAGCCTGGATACTCTACCACAGTATTTCACCTCAGAGAACTATATCCTCACCCTTTTGAAGTTTTTCTGCAAGCACCTTCCAGTCATCCACACTCATAGAGAGCAACTTCTTGAATTGCTCCTCATAGTTCCCATTTTCGATTTCCTCAACTCTTTTCTCCAAATGCTTAGCCTTTGGTGCTATATACTTACCATAAAGCCTCCTAACAAGCTGAAAAACGTTATAATGGACGATCTCCGCGGGACACCGCATACTGCAAGCTCCGCACGCTATGCAGTCAAATATCATTTTAGCAGCCTTTGCAAGGTCCCCTCTCAGTATTGTTTGAATAGCGTCCATAACGGGCAGCTCCTGAGGACATACCTTGGTACACGCATTGCATCCGACACATCTAGCAATCTCAGGGTATAGAGATAGTATAGTATTAACATCGGGCTTGACATTATTTATATCGTACTTCCTCCTCTCAGCAGGCACGAAGGGTAGCTGGGTGAGATACATACCGTCTTCAACGGGTGTCTGACATGCCAAGCCCGAGTATAGTCGGTAGTCATTCTTCTTTCGGTAAAATGTTGTACAGGCCCCACAAAAACCGCCTCGACACCCCACCCCACGTATGAGTTTATAGCCAATATACTCTAAAGCCTTTATTATTGTTATTCCCTCGGGTACTTGATATGCCTTACCCATGAAGTATATGGTTACCATGCGGGGCTCAACTTCCTTTGGCGTTTCCCCCTTAGTTCTTCTGCCCAAAACTATCACCGATTAAATATTTGTTGGGAAGTTGTATAGGTAACCTATCTTAGCACACTGTATAGCTCTTTACTTATAGACATAAAATAAGATATATAACAACTCATATATACATTAGTAAGGATAAGATTGTAACTATGACTAGGATTTATATATCAATATGCTACCTCTACTATTATCTGCCTCGTAATTCGATAAGTCTATGCTTCTCCAGCTCCCTTAGGAAGCCTATAAAATTGTCGATTTCTTCGCAACTGATTATTCCTAAAAGATATTTGAGTGTTATCTCTCTATCTCTTCTATGAGCCTCCAATATTGCATTTACAAGATCGGTTATATCGGTAAGATTGAATAGTGTTGCTATTGGTTTTGTCATCCCTAGGGTTTGTGGTTTCACAAGCGGTTTTATGATGATATTTTCAGCTTCCATTAGCATCCTTATGTTTTCAATGTCTGTTTGTCTTGGCATCATGTTTATCTTCTTTTCGACGAAGCATATCACTTTACTTAGCATCTCGCTGTCTGGTGTTTTTGGGAAGACAAGTTTGAGGAGGATAAAATACCAGCTATACCTAATGAATAGGTCGTATACCCTCCTTACGTTCTCATCCACTTTATTTTTGTCTAATAACACGATTTTATCTAGGCCCTCCCTAAATATGCTCTCTATGTATCCCAGTTCCTTCTTTGAGTATTCGCGTCTGTCGACTTTAATAAGAGCGATTCCATTATTTAGTTTGATCATGTCAAAATCTTTGTGAATCATCGTTATGACGCATTCTAGGGAACCATACTTAGCCAATATTGAGTCTATTTCCTTTGAGAAGAAACTCAGTATTCGGTTAACACTATCTGAGTAGCAGCGTAAGTCCAATATTTTTTTGTTAATATCAGCAACAGCAATTTTTTGGTTGCCTATAGCGTCCTTCTCACAGACTACTAGGAAATCCTTAGCATAAACTCTATTGTTGGAGCAGATGGTTCTCATATTGGATACTTCGACACTTCGTAGTATGGGTTCTCCTCGACTATTTATTCCACAGAGAAATATGTGGTTGCGGTGAAAAAAACCTATCTTTGACGCTCCAAATGATATTGCTTCCTCAGCATCCTCCCTCCTAACGGTATATGTCTCAACCTTTCCACATTTAGGACACTTAAATACAACGACTTGTCCGACAACTATCGGCAATAAACACACCTAAAATATCTCTGTTATTTTAAATTCTGGAATTAAAACTTTCTTTTCAACATTAATGCCTCTCATTCTTAGTATCGCCAGCAAGAATTTGACTTCATCATCCCTCAATTTGTTTTCAGATAGCCTAATGAGATCCTTTATTGTCAATTTTCTTGTTGTTTCTTTTAATACTCTTTCAAATATCCTGAGATAATCCAAATATTTCCTTATCTCATGTCTAAGATACGCGGCTAGAGACTTTGGATCTTTTATATTCCTCATAGCTGATCGCAATCTACGAAGAATTAGATCAATACTAAATTCTGGCTGAGGAGTATTGAATATGTTAAGTTTCGTTCTTGCTTTTTCTTCGATAGCTATTTTTCGTTGTCCCCCAAAAACATATGCCAGAAGAGCCCGCAGAAGTTTAACTATGCTTGGGTCGCGACCATAAATATAGATATCATCATAGGTTAGAAGCCAGCATAGTAGTTTAGCAAAGTTGTCTATTCCCACAGCATCTATAATATCGAAGACAGGTATTCTTTCTAGAACAGCATATCCTTTAATCAGATACGCACTCCTTATAAGTCCATGCGAATCCACATCTACGACAAGTATGTGTGGCTGAGGC
>JAHKKZ010000110.1 GCA_029856685.1 Candidatus Njordarchaeota archaeon | reverse complement strand
AGCTATTTATGATAATATCTACACCATTCGCACCATCCATTATTCCGCGTATTATAAAATCGTTTACAGCCGCCCCGCCCGAGACAAATATTGCTTGGATATCCGCATTAGATAAATATTTTGACGCAATTACGCCCAAGCTCCATCCTAGTTTATATTGCGCTGTTTTTGCCACATCTATTGGTTTAAAATTATTGGAAATTATTGACTCAAATAGACTACTTACATCAGCTATCCACATATTACTACCCCTTCTAATTTTTATATCAATATCATCCAGAATCTCTCCTTCCCTTGAAAATGCTTCTAGTTTTATTGCTGGTTCACCTTCATACGTCCTTTCAAAACATATTCCAAGCATACTTGATATCGCGTCTAGGACTCTTCCTAAGCTTGATGTCTTTGTGCTCCCATGTTTTGCTAATTTTAGGGATATTTCAAATTCGCGATGTGACCTAAGTTTTCTCATCAATCCATTTCTTTGAAAAAATTCATGTATTTCGATATCAGAAAGAAACGTACTTAGAATACCAATGAGCATTCGGAGCGGATATCGAGTTGCTAGATCGCCTCCTGGCATCGGATTATAGGATATATGGCCTACTCTTCTCAGATTCTTTAGCCTTCCATAGAAGACCTCCCCACCCCAGATATTCCCATCGTCACCATAGCCAACACCATCTATAGCTACACCAACGATTTTCTTCGCTGGGTCGACGCCTTTCTCAGCTAATACACTGGCGATATGTGCTCTATGATGCTGAAAGTATAGTATTTCTCCAGAATTCCTCCGTGCCCACTCCTCTGCCAAGATTCTGGATTTATATTGTGGATGTCTGTCGGCAATGAATATGCTGTTGCTTAGGTCTATGTTATAGGATTTCACTAGAAAGTTTAGGGCATCTTCGAGAAAAATTAGGTTTTCAAGTTCATCTACATCTCCAACGTACTGTGTGAGAATTATCTTATCGTCAAATGCTATAGCTCCCGCGTTCTGTAGTTCGGCTCCAAATGCTACTATTGGTTTCAACGTTTTAAGGGAAACGCGTAGCCACCTAGGAACATAGCCTCTGCTTCTCCTCAAGAAAACAGGTTTTCCGTGAGTAAACCTGATTACACTATCATCCACACGATTAACTATTCTTCTGTTATGCAGAACAAAATAATCAACTATTTCTCCTAACCGTCTTAGCGCCTCTTTATTCGTTCTTACTATGGGTTTTCCTTTTAGGTTTCCACTCGTCATTATCAAGAATTTGTCTCTGGTGGCTTTTAGGAGAAGGTAATGGATCCCAGAGTATGCTATCATCACTCCCTGCTTATCGAGCCCAGGAGCAACATGTTTAGAAACGCCACTATTGTCTCTTTCTGGTAAAAGGACTATTGGCCTATGGGGCGAGAGAAGAAGCTTCTGCGCTTTACTGTCTATCTCAACAATTCTTGAAGCAACCTCAATATTAAGCGCCATGAGGGCAAACGGTTTTTGGGGGCGTCTCTTCCTCCTACGAAGTTCCAATACCACGTCATCATCCGTAGCTAAAGCCGCTATGTGAAAACCTCCTATCCCCTTTATAGCCACTATTTTTCCCTCATCTATTATCTTCGCAGCTAATGTTAGTGGGTCCTCATCGTCTATAACACCCCCGCTCTTATCTACAAGCCAGAGTTTAGGGCCACATATAGGACATGAAATGCCTTGGGCATGAAAACGTCTAATGTTGTTTGGGTCTTCGTACTCACCTAGACACATACTGCAAAGCGGAAAATCTTTCATCGATGTGTTTTCTCTGTCATAAGGTATTCTTTCGATTATGGTAAACCTTGGGCCGCACCACGCACATGAATGGAATGGATATCTATAGAAGCGTGATTTGGAATCCTCTATCTCCTTCAAACAGAAGTCGCAGATCGCGAAGTCAGGAGGTATTTGAGAATAGAGTTTAGTGTCTTTATCGCTTGGCAATATTTTGAATCTTCTCATGCCTATGGGCTTAGCATCTATTATTCTTATCTCCTCAATTTCTGCGGGGGGAGGTCTAAGTTCGTTCAGATCTTTAATGAACGACTCTATATTCTTAGCTTCGCCTTCCACATATATCTCTACTTCAGACCCACCTTTGTTCTTAACATAGCCTTTGAGCTTATTTTTATTTGCTATCCTAAAAATGAAGGGTCTGAATCCAACTCCCTGAGTCAGACCAACAACTATTAGTTTTTTGGCTGAAACTATGATTATACACCCTCAGCATATTCTCGGAGTTAATTCTCCCCTCAGCTTCTCGACTATGCGATATCCCCCTATTCCCGTTTTCATGATGACATATCCTGGCCTCTCCTTCCGTACCTCACCTATTATCTCAGCATCTTTATATCCCTCAG
This sequence comes from Candidatus Njordarchaeota archaeon, assembly GCA_029856685.1. Lineage (GTDB taxonomy): Archaea > Asgardarchaeota > Njordarchaeia > Njordarchaeales > Panguiarchaeaceae > Panguiarchaeum. Next base: position 2,385 of record JAHKKZ010000110.1, on the reverse strand, counting down.
ATCTTAGAGCATCGAGGATTACCTCAGCTTTTTCTGGCTCAACTATAAGTACTACCCTACCTTCACAAGCTAGATATAGTGGATCCATACCCAGTAGTTCCATAAGAGCCATCACATTCTCTCTTATCGGAATTTTATCTTCCTCGATCCATATGGAGACTTTGCTTTTTTCCGCAATTTCATTTAGAGACATCGCTAGGCCACCTCTTGTTGGGTCTTTAGCCGCATGAATACCGCCTATGCTCTTTGCTATGCGCATTATTGGGAGAATCGATGCGCAGTCTGATACTAAGCCCTCTTTTTCTGGATCTAGACCATATCTATATGCTGAGATCATAGCTCCGTGATCACCTATTGTTCCTGAAACTATCACTTTGTCTCCTGGTTTCGCACCTCGATCTAGTATTGGTTCTCCATCAAGAATCCCAATGACTGTTGCTGTGATGATGATCTTATCTATCTGATCCTTAGGCATAACTTTGAAGTCTCCAGCAATCACAATTACATTGTTGGATCTGAATGTCTCAAGCATCGAATCAACAATAATTTTTAAATCATTTATAGGAAATCCTTCCTCAACAACGATGCTGTCTAAGGCATATAAGGGTCTGGCTCCGAGAACAGCTACATCATTTATAGTGCCATTCGCCGCTAAGCTTCCAATGTTGCCACCGGGAAAAAACAGGGGATCTACAGTAGCAGCGTCGGTAGCCACAACAATATTTTTGTTCATATTTCCACTCAGTATTACTGCAGCATCATCCATGGCTTCCAGACCAATAACATTGTTAAGAATAGGAACTCCGGAGAATAGATATCTTATCAGATCTTGCATCTCCTTACCGCCAGTACCATGTGCGAGTGTTATTCGTGACACACTCATTTTTCTTGCACCTTAGCGAGCTCCAAAAATATCTCTGTGATCTCCTCAAATGTTTTTTTATCGATCTTTCCAATTATTGCTCCAGCATGAACTATAACGTAATCTCCTTCCTTAACATCTGGGACAAGTAATGAGTCAACAACACGTCTAATCCCACCGAAGTCCACAAGTACTTCTTCATCGGATATTCTCTTCACTACTACTCCTGGTACCCCTAGGCACATATAAGCGCACCGATAGTTTACAGAATACTTTATGTCGATAAAAGTGATAATTATAGGTAAGCTCGACCTTTCAATATAAGAGAAACGGCAGTATCCATAAATCGAAAATCTCACGAAATCATGTTTGGTGAAGAAAAAGTTAGTTAAAATCTAGGGATTATCTCTTATTCTTGGCTTTCTCTATTCCGATTTTCACAGAATGTTTGTCTATGCTCCATTCTTTTATAAACCCTTCTGGCTTTGTGAACAATACTTCTATTGCACGTGTTTCATTTTTTATATAGTCCAAATGTTTTCTAAGCATTTCTACCAGTTCTCTAGGCGCCTCTATGCGCACCATGATGAAGTCCTCTATTTTAAGACCTAATTCTTTCCTCATCTGCTGTATTCTTCTGACAACATCCCTCGTGTAGCCCTCTGCTAAGAGATCTTCGTCAAGCTCCGTAGTTATTGCGAGATACCCATATTTGAATTCTACTGTTGCTAGACCTTCCTGTTGCTCTAGTGTTATCTCTAAGTCTTCGGGCTCTATTACCACTTCCTCCCCATCAATATGGATCCTATATTTGCCCTCTCTATGTATGGCGTCCACTATCTCTTTGGGTTCGGTTGTACTTAGAATATCAAGAATTTTGCGGGTTAGACTTTTATATTTCCTTCCTATATTTCTTGTCCTAGGCTTGATTTCGTATCTCTTTTCCAGACGATCTATGACTATCTCCTTAGCATTCACCTGCCTTAGTAGGAGATCTCTCATCTCAGAGACTACTTCCTCAACAAGCCCAATGTTTGGGTCAATGATTACTTTCTTGATAGGCCACCTAGCCTTAATTTTTGCTAGGGTTCTAGCAGCACCAACGGCACTTACTATTTCCTTAGCGACCTCCATTTTTTCTTCGAGCTTTTCGTCAATAAAATCTGCTTTGGGCCAGCTTAGCAGATATACACTTTCAGGTAGGGAATTATCTAAATTACGTAGTAGATCCAAATATATATGCTCCGCTATGAATGGTGCGTAAAGTGCAACCAGTGGGAGGAGTTTCATAAATACTTTGTATAGTGTGTAGTAAGCAACTAGTTTTATGGGGTCTTCCTTCTCTATCCATAGTCTCCATCTAATAAGTTTCCCGTACCAACGGCTTAGATCCTCTACGACGAACTCTAATATGTATCTTCCCGCTCTAGCGAAGTGAAGCTTTTCAAGCTCTTGATCAACTTTCTGTATTAGGTGATTCACTTTGGAGAGAATCCATATGTCCTCTACTCGGGCATATCTCT
>JAHKKZ010000011.1 GCA_029856685.1 Candidatus Njordarchaeota archaeon | reverse complement strand
AGACATAAACGATCTCTTCGTCCTCTGGAACTTTCTTCGACCCGGTGACTTGCTTGAGGCCATGACTACTAGGAAGATAAAATTTGAGAGTGGGGAAAGTGAACGCAAAAAAATAAGGATAATGATAGAGGTCGAAAAAATAGCATTCCATGAAATGCTAGAAACACTTAGAGTCGGAGGAAAAATTGTTTCTGGCCCAGAAAAATTCGTTTCATTAGGTTCCTATCACACAGTACAGCTTAAGAGAGGATCAAAAATACGTATCATCCGCACGGATGGTTTCAGCGAAGCTGAACTTAAAATACTTGAAGAAGCCGATACTATTAGAAAATTAAGCCCCATAGTAATAGTTGCGATAGAAAGAGATGAGGCTACGATAGGAGTCTTAACGGGCAGAAGCCTAACAATTCTTGGGTCTGTGTATCAAACAGTATCATATAAGGGCTCTCCCAACGAAAAATCCTTGAAATACGCCTTCTTTAAGAATATTTTGGCACGAATACTGGACATCATAGATAACCAAAAGAAGATCTCGGGAATAATAATTGCTGGCCCAGGAATGATAAAAGAAGAATTCGCAAGGTACATACGGAAATACGTACAGGAAAAAATAGGAAAGTCCATCCCCATAGTAATCGATCAGGCAAGTTCTGGTACAGAAGCCGGAATACATGAGATTCTACGAAGAGGAACAGCCCTAAAAATAGCACATGAATTCCGAATAGCCCAGGACTTAAAGGACTATGAAGAGTTTCTAGCACACCTCGGACGCCAGGACGGTCTTGTTTGTTATGGTCTCAAAGCTGTAGAAAAAGCCATAAGATGGGGAGCCGCCAAGAAAATCCTGGTCATTATAGACCTCGTTAACAATCCCAATCAAGATATACGTAGAAAAATACTTGAGCTAATAAAACTTGCGGATACATTCCAGGCCGAAGTAAGAATAATTTCTAGAACTCATCCCTTGTATGATAAATTAACTAATTTCGGGGGTATTCTAGCCTTTCTAAGATATAGGATACGGAGGGCGGATCTATATGGATAGAAATTCCTGGACAAAGATTTCAAAAGGAGCGGAGGCCGAGATATATAGGGGAGTTTTTTATGGCCGTCCAGCAATTAAAAAGGTGCGGTTTCCGAAGAGATACCGCCACCCCGTCCTCGACATAAAAATACGCAGAACTAGGACGAGGCGGGAGGCGAGACTTCTAAGTTTAGCTAAAAAAGCTTCTGTTCCCGCACCCTATGTATTCTATGTTGATGAAGACGAATGCTTTTTAATTATCGAATATATTGGGGGAGAGCTCCTTAGAAGGGCTCTTCGCAAGTTGGAGGAGAAGAAAAATTTTGAGAAAGCATTGGAATATATTAGACGTGCGGGAATTCTCCTTGGTATGCTTCATGAGGCAGGAATAATCCATGGAGACTACACAACTTCGAACTTGATATTGACCCCAAACGAGACTCTCTTTGTAATCGACTTTGGTCTAGGATACTTCACAGGAAGTAAAGATCCAGAGGACTATGCCATGGAATTAAGAGTGTTCGGTAGAGGCCTTGAAATATACCACTATGAGAACTACCATAGATATTGGTCAGCATTCATCGCAGGGTACAAATCAGAGAAGGACAATGCGGATATTATTATTGAGAGAGCAAGAGAGATATCTATGCGTGGAAGATACGTGGCAGAACGCCGAACAAAGAGAAAATTTATTCCTCGGTAGATTCTTTCACATAGTTTTCTATAGCTTCTTCGATCTTCTCGACCAGGAAATCTAGTTTTCTATCGAATATTACCTCTACCTGGTCTAATATCTCATCAATCGTAAGCTGGCCAACAAGCTTGATACGGAAAATGAAATCCTTATTGTTAGGCTCTATTTCCAATGCTTTCTCTGGACAGTGTCTGACGCAGATACGACAGAGATCACAATCATAAAGACCAAGACCCTTCAAAACGGGTTTACCGAGTTCCATTGTTAAGCAATTATGAGGACACGCATCGACACATTCACCACAAGAATTACAGTTTTCATTAACGATTATTTTAGGCATTATTTTATAGGCGACTACCGATACTGGAGAAAACTTTGCATGGTCTTTTCCTCGCCCAACTTTAGCTACACATTCAATATCTACTTCTTGATTAGCACCTAGTTTGACTATAGGTATGTTATCATACACTGGCCTTAAGGTTTTTTTATCAACAGATACTAGATCCCCAGAGTATACCGTTACTATTTTCATTGAATTAGGATCTGTCTCTAGGTTAGCCTTCTTTAATCTTAGCCGCGCCGTAAGTTTGTATAGTCTTCTCAGATCCGGTTCCACCGCCCCAACTTCTTCTAAAAGATTAAGTTCGGAGGAATCTATTCGGAGAGGAATTAGCCCTAGTCTTTGTGCGAGAACTTCATCTGGCATCACAGATGTATTTTGGTTTATATATACATCATGTATTGCGAGGGTGACTGTTTCACTTAGCATAGCTCGGCGAATAGCATTCATTATGTGCACATCACCGTCTTCAATGAAGAATTCAAAGTAGAGACCATCCTTAGATTTATGTATGAGCGTTATCCGCACCATTATAATTCCCTTATGTACGAGCAACGTACAGTGATTTTTGTGTTAATAAACTTTGTAAAAATATAAGATTACTCTAAGTACTCTAGTACCTCACATTATTTCTTTATCTTCGCTAGACGTTTAATACGCTCCTCAAATTTTAGTTTCTTCAAAATATTAGCGACTATAGGCGGAACACAGTGCTCCCATGGTTCGCCTCTAAGGATTTTTTGTCGAATTGCTGTTCCCTGGTACTCATCTCGATTTTTCTCTACAATTTTATGTACGGGAATATTTGCTGCTTCAAATAGCATTAAGACTAACTCGTTGCCTGAGTACACAACATCGAAGTGTGGAACAAGGGATTTCACATGCCTAGGCCATACGTAGTTATTATTAATATCGGGGACAGCACATACGATAACTCTATCTGTAAGATTTCTACTCTTGAGATACGCCCATATAATCTCTATACGTTCCCCAGCTGTGAGAGGGTTCTCAAACGTATAGTTGTCTTGTGTCGAACCAACAGCGATTATTAGTTCTTCTTCTCGCTCTAAAATGTAGTTAAGCGCATATTCATGGCCTTTATGGAGGGGCTGAAAACGACCCACAAAAAGAGCTCTAGACAAAATAGCTCACCTCAAATAGTCCTCCACATAAATACTGTTAATACACAGTGTTTAATTGAAGCATAATGAGTACTTGAGTGGTGGCTAGAACTTGGAAAAAAACAATGAAGCAGAAAATTACGCAGTAATAGATTATATGGGCTCCTGGAACATAGGGGCGTATATGGTTCTTACTAACAAGTTCTGCTTAGTGGGAGAGGGCTTCAGACCTCAGATATTAGAAAATATCAGAAAAGTTACCGGAGTTCCTCTACTTACGCAGAGAATTTATGAAGAGGATCTTGTCGGTTGTTTTGTGGCTGCAAATTCATATGGTGTCATACTGCCCATGCAGACATTAGAGGCCGAGCTGATAAGCATTAAAAAATTCCTTGGAAACGCCTATATTGTAGAAAAACTTGAGCTTAAGGGCACACACAACAATGCATTTGGAAATATTTTGCTACTTAACGATAGGAAGGCAGTCATACATATGAACCTATATGAGAGAAATAAGAAGATAGTTGAACGGATCGAAGATGTACTCGACGTCGAAGTTATTCCATTCAGAACAAATCTCACGGAGGCACTAGGTAGTTACGCATTAGTGAACGCTCATGGTCTCGTCGTCTCCCCTTTATTCAACTCAGAGGAAATCGAAGAACTAAGAAAAATATTTGGAATTCCCAAAGAAAACACAATAATAAGTACCATAAACATGGGAAACCCTATTGTGAGGAGCGGTGCTGTGGCAAACGATACTGCGCTACTCGTTGGCAATAGAACATCCGGTATTGAGATAGCCCGCATATACAACGCATTGATCGGCAGACAGAAACCTTGATGACATATTCGGCACTTATTTATTAATGCTAAAATTTTAACGAAAAATATCATCAAACAAAGGTATCTACTGAGGAGAAACTAGTGATTCTAGGTGTAAGACATGGGTAAAAGAACAAGAGCTCAGCGCTACGGACGAGGTACCGGTCCCTACCGGGCGCCCCCCAATATTCATATAGCAGAGGCAAAGATTCCTGACTGGCCAGAAACGACGGCGGAGGGGCAGAAGATAGTTGGCGTCGTAGAGGATATAGTACATGATCCAGGGAGGTCGACACCACTAGCAGTAATAAGAATATGGAGAGGAGAACGAGTAGAACGTGTGTACCTACCCTGCGTCGAGGGACTCTATGTGGGAAAGAAAATCCAGTTAGGCATGGATGCCGAAATAGACCTAGGAAACATAGTCCCTGTAGGAAAAGTTCCAGAAGGATTCTATGTCTCAAACATAGAGAAAATATTGGGTGATGGAGGAAGATATGCCCGCTCAGGTGGAGCATATGCGGTGGTAAGAGCCCACGACCGAAAAAAAGGTGTGACTGAGCTCATATTGCCTTCCAAACGAACGATCAGCGTTGATTCGAGAAGCCGATGCCAAATAGGAATAATCGCTGGTGGGGGCCGCGAAGAACTACCTTTAGTCAAGGCAGGAAATGCATACTACAAATGGATGAATAAAACGCGGAAATGGCCACGGACTCGAGGAACGGCGATGAATCCAGTCGATCATAGGCACGGAGGAGGAAGACGGCGAAGACCCGTGAAGCGTACTGCGCCTCCAGGTCAAAAAGTTGGTATCATTGCCCCAAAACGAACTGGTAAACGCGATTAGAAATATTGCGGTTGACTCTACTCACACTTACGTGAATAATACATACGGAAGTAGTAGCCGTTGGGAAGTATCCATGAACTCGTTTTTCTAGTCAAATAATTTGGATTTATCCTAAAACATTATATTCTTTATTCTGAAGGATAATCCCCAATTAGGTGATTTATTTGTCTACAGAAGCGGAGATACCTATACATGAGTTCGTGAAAATACTCTATGGTCGTGACGCCCCTCGTCCTGGAGAGTTAGTTATAGGAGTTATAACTGATATACAGGATCACGGGTTATATCTGTATCTACTCGAATATGACAAGACGGCATATGTTCCCCTAAGAGAACTTGGGCGTGGTGTTGTCCGGACGACCAGACAACACTATAAAATTAATCAGACCGTTGTTGCTAAGGTATTTAGAACTCGAAGAAAGATATATATTGACGCATCACTTAAGCGTGTAGCTCCGAAGGAGGTTCAGGCTAAGCTTTCCTATTGGCGAAAACTTAATAGATCCGCACATTTAGCCAAACTCATTGCTGAGAAGATAAATAGGGATTGGAGATTTATCGTCGAAAATATTTATTCACCCTTGATAGAGTGCTATGAAACGCCGTTTGACGGAATGGAAGACTCTTTGATTAGAGGTAAGCATGTCCTCGAGGAGTGTGGAGTCCCAAAAGAGTATGTTGATGCTGTTTATGAAGTTGCTAAAGAAAACATATTGGTAAGAAAGCAAAGAATGAAATTCACCCTTGAAATAACAACATTAGCCCCAGATGGCATTATTCGGATCAAAAACGCATTGTTGAAAGCAATAAAAGGTTTCCAGGACATTACCGTTAAGTATGAGAGTGGTCCGAGATATACAGTCTGGGTAGAGGGCTTTGAGAAGTCTGACATACGGAATCGGATTATGGAGTTTACAGAGAAGGTCGAGGAAATATTGATGAGTATGCCAGATGCTAAAAAATACAGAACCATAGTACGATTAGCTCAATAAGTCCTTAACGATCTACATTGTCTTTTTCTTCTCTCTCAAATAGTTTTGTAGACTTACTATCTCCCTTTCTAATTCTACCGCGACTTTAATTAGATCGTCTATAGTTTTAGCTATCTTTTCTAATGAGCCTCGAAGATTTTTTTCTCTTTCTCTAAGCTCAGATATCGCATCGTCAATAGACATATACACGCCAACATTGGCCCCAACATTTACCAATATCTTCTTTCCGATCGTCCCTCTAACAAAAATAAATACACCAGGGCCTAAAGCTATGAACCCCTCTAAATCCTTGATGGACCTATTTTTTATTTTTTCTAATGCGTCTATTGTTACCATAAGTTCTTCTAGTCTTTTCCTATTTGTTTCATGAAGAAGTCTATATGCCTGTATTGTCTGCTGTAAGTTGAGATAGCGTGCATATTTTTCTCGAAGAACCTGTTCGATCTGTTGTTCACTCATTATTCCTCAACATATAAAACTGGGTTCTTACTTAAAGCTATTTTTTGTAACCTTCTACTCTTGAACTCGGTCGGCTCTATCTCCTCGATTTTTATGATACGTATGCTAGATCTTTTTATTTTTTGTGAACCGAGAATACTATAGAACTTCTCGATTGCTCTGCGTAGGTCTATAGCACGTATCTCCTTACGAAATATAAATTCCTTACGCTGAAGACTATATTTTGCCGTAATCCTAAAGTTTTTTACGCTCATGTCCCTCACCCCACACTTAGGAACTGAGAATATAAATCAGTATTAATAAAGCCAACACAGGGCTTATTGATGCCAGGACATAGAGCTCAAGAGCATCTATCACATTCGGAATCATGTATGCAAGATTAGAGATTAACATATATGCTGACAGTAGATATATAGGTACCACTATTATCTGTGCCATCAGTAGTGATTCAAATCTATATTTGACTATGATCTTCGCTGAGAGATATTCCCCAACTGCTGTGACAATAAAAGCGAAGCCAAGCGCCGATAATAGAGCCGTCGAAAATAATACAGCTATTCTTAGGATGGTATCCAGTACAATCCACGGAGCCAGAGCATATATTATGAACGCGTTATTTATAAGACCCAAACCATATGAGAACAACCAGTAATCCTTACTCATTTTTATCTCCCGACACAAAATATCATTCTTTTTCGTTAGCTAGTTCGAGATATATGACTTCGTCAGCAGCATTCTTAAGAGCTGTAGAGAAACCTTGTTCATAGCCTGCCACAACAGCCTTTATCCCTTTCTCCTTTATTTTATGTATTATTGGGAGACATCTGCTATCTCTGCTCACAACAACAAAAATGTCTGGGGAGAACTCATATATCATGCGGATCACTTCAACAGCTAGCGTTGTATAAACAGCATTTTCTTGTGCTAAAACGACTTCAAAACCACTTGTTTGAAGCGCCTTGATTAAAGCCGGCGGAGCATCGGACGTCACCACAGCTTTGGCCATTCTAACCCTACCATAGCTCTTTCCCTTCTTGAGGACATCTTTTAGCGAGAGTCTTCTCCCATTTATTTTGCGTAGCATATTAGGGCCGTCGATTAGGATTACTACCTCGCGATCAGCGCTTCTGAATAGTTTGTCGAAGAAACTTTTGATTTTATCGAATATCCTCACACGTTCAATAATCTCTGGGAGTTCTGTATCTTTTCCTAACATTCTATATCCCAATAACAAATAAAACAAACAATATCGTTATATTTTCACAATAACATAACATATTTTTGTGTTAAGATAATGAATGAGTACTGCAGGAAACCCATAACTATTAGCAAAAAATGAAAGCTATGAGATTCTAGAGATATAGAAGTCACGAATAGTATTCAGTATGCGCTCTCTCTTGTTGAGTTCATCTTTAAGATTTAAGAGAAGAGCTTCGATTCTTGCCTCATAGACCTCATCTGTGAGATTGCCTCTTATATAGTGCCCCGCTACTTCTATTATCCTCTGCTTGAATAGGCGGATCCGCTCTTCCACTTTTCCTAGTTCAGTTAGATAATCATATATTTCGGCGATCTCTCTAAGTCTTCTGATTGATGCAACAACGATGTTTACTTTTTCATTAAGTTTTGACTGTCTCTTAGTGAAATCATCAATAAACGCCGCTGTGGGCCTTCTAAGTATCAGATTACGATAAGCTGTTACCCACAAATCTTTGTCGCTTGCTATGATAGTCTCATAGTTTATGATGAATTTCTCTAGATTAGCAAGACGCTTAACCTCTTTAGGTTTGACATACCGATACATAGCCCATCGAGCGACAAGCAAAACTTCTGCTACGAGAATAGTAAGTATAACTATGTATAGGAGAAGTACAAAATACGAACTTAGAAGAGTCCCTAAATCATATTCGAAGACCAATACTAACCAGCCTATATCTCTTGGGCTGATATTATTATATGCGAAAACAGCTTGACTGAATTGTACTATAAAGAATTTTTCTTGTCCTCTCTCATAATATTTGGCTTCGCAATTCATAGGTAGAATTGCATTTGTAGGAACATAAGTTTTTACACTTAGTTTTGCCGTGTATATCGTTGTGTTGACAAGAGGCAAAAGAGGCAAAGTAATATTGAACTTTCCATTCCTTATAAACTTTTTGTTGAATCTTATCACATACTTTATATAAACGTTTCTATTCTCACCAGCTATTATAGGTGATTTAAAGTTTACCCGTACAGTATAGATATCGCGAGGCAAATCTTCATCCACGGTCTTATCAAAGTCTAATTTTCCTATATCATCCCTAACCTCAATTACATCGGATATGTTCGCAGCGAGTCCTACTCTTATGCTTGAAAGTTTCCATCTTGATTGTTCTGGGTTTTCAGCTGGTTCTTCAAAAGAGTATAGGGAAACAACTAGATGATCCTCTACTAATACAGTATATGATTTTGTTATCACTATTGAGCGTTCAGCATAGCGTACGATGGGTAGTCCTTGCTCGGTAGACCATACTGCTTTTATTTCACTATCGAAGCCGTACCGTTCTAGCTGAGAATCGAGGTCTAATGATAAATCCATAGGTGGGAGATTCTCTTTTGAATATTTAAAATTACGGCCTCCAAAGAGTGTTTTTCCAGATTCTGGTTTAACAAATTCAAATTCGAGATTAACATCCTCTGGCGAGATAAAGTTTACTACCAAACTCTTTATTGGGTATGGTAGAAAGGGACATGGTGTCATATTCAGATAGAGGCCCATCCTATCTTTAAATGGTTTTATCTCGAAAAGACCCTCCCTTAACTCAAACAATATTTTGATTCTGAAGGTATTTTTGAGTATAGAAACATACTTGTCGAGCAATGTGTAAAACTTTATAAGCAGACCAACATATTCTGCGGATCTGTAGTAAATCATAAAGTTCAAGAGCTTAAAGCTATCGTTCCTATAAGCACCCAATATTCTTATCTGTCTTATTTTCTCCCAGAATTTTACTGGATAATATATTATTATTGCGCTAAAGGGCCTATCCTTCGTATTTGTAATATTTATTTCGTCAACAATTTTGATGAAGAGAAACTCAGAGATTTTCACGGTTCTGTTAATCCAGATCTCTGTCTGATTTTGAGGCAATATTGTTGTTGGTGCGTAATAGGGAGTCACAGAAAATTTCTTTGTATCTACTGAGATTCTAGGCGGAGTCGTTATTGTTAAAACCCCCATTATTGGGATTATGAGAAGTATTATGATTAACGTTCCAGTAACTCCCAATCTTATAAATCTGTGCATATTTTTCACCGAATTCTCTTTGGAAGACTAATCTCGAGTTACATAAATTGAAAAGCAATTTTAATTGTCATGATATTTGAGGTATGTAATAAGATGACAATACTATTAGCCTACAAAGTTTTCATATTATTCTTATGTCCATAGCACATCTGCAGAAATGCGGAGAGGCCCTAGTGATGTTATATGGTTACCAATGTCCCCCCACGTTGTGCACCATACTGGGAAAAATATGAAGAAGCAAAAACAACTAAGGAGAAAATAAGTGCACTAGAAGAGCTTATTGCATGCATACCTAAGCATAAAGGAACGGAAAAATTACTGAAGAATCTGAAGATTAAACTCGCAAAGCTACGCGCTCAACTAACAAAAGAGACCGAAGCTAGAAGGAGCAAAGTTAGCTCTTTATTCTCAATCCCTAAGAAAGGAGATGGACAAATAGTTCTACTTGGCACCTCCTATGTTGGGAAAACAAGTATAACGAACAAACTTACTGGGTCCAAATATGTTGTGAATAAGCCAACTCAGTACCCTAGAGATGGAATCTTCAAGTGGGAAGGCTGCGAATTTCAAATCGTTGACACACCACCAATATTGAGCGAAGACATAGACAAAACGCCTAATGGAAGAGCAATAATGGGCATAGCATACAACTCCGACTTGATAGGATTGGTTATTGACGCCACACAGGATATCAAATGGCAATTATCCGTACTTCTCTCCGCAATGCAAGATGCTAATGTTGTTCTTAGACCTCGACCGCCAATTAGAGTGAAAAAGCTTACCCGTGGCGGCATCACAATCATGGGAGTAGAATATTCGCCGTTTACCATAGAAGAGCTTAAAGAAATTTTAACAAGTTATCGTATAACCAATTGTGTGATAGAGTTTATGGATAATGTATCTGAGTTTGATGTTTATCTTGCCCTGAATCCCAGACTTACCTTCAAAAAAGGAGTTGTTATTCTAAATAAGCTCGACCTAATTGACGACAGAAAAGCAATTATTGATACTGTTAAAAGAAGAATCTTAGAGGTGAATAGAGATATCCCCATAATACCATTCAGCATATATTGTGATCGCTGTTCACATCTCCTCGGACGAACAATATTCAAGGAACTTAACCTACTACGTGTATGGACGAAAAAAGGAGGGAAAATTGTCTGGGATCGCGCACTAGTACTTAGGAGACCTGCCACAGTAAGAGATGCTTGTGAGAAAATACATAGTAGCTTCGTTAAGAAGTTCAAATACGCTGTTGTCGAACGAGAAGGTTCAAATATCAAACGAAAAATTGTAGGACTTGATTATGAGCTTCGGGATGGCGATATTTTGACGATATACATAAAGGATTAAAAGAGTTTATAAAAAATGCTGGTAGACATAATTAATCCAGGAAGCATAGATGATTTAAAAAGAATGCTTGTTCTAGGAAGACACATGGGTTTCAAATATATGTTAGTGGAAACCTCAGAACTGGGAGAGTATATAGAAGATATGTTACAAGCAGACAGAAGTGCTTATCCCAAACTGATTCCAATAATCACAATCAAACCAAATTCGCATGTTAAGGACATGGTGAGTAGTGCTATTGGTCGTAAGATTATATTTATGAATGCTAAGAATCGTGAAGAGTTCATTCGAGGAATCAGAACCTACGGCATCTCAGTTATAAGCGTAGATTTAGAGACCTTTCTACAGATACTCGATCTAAGAATTCTCCATTTACTTAAGCAATACCATAAATTCGTTGAACTTAGATTTAAAGGTTTCATATTCGCAAGTCCACGCATTAGGGCAAACTATATCAGATTATTTAGACGCCACAACAAACTAATTAATAGAAAGGATTTTCGACTCATAATAAGTTCTAGGGCAACATCAATATTTGAAATGTCAAGCCCAAGGTTGCTGAGAGAATGTTTAATGATGCTAGGTTTTAAGGACTATACTATCAAAAGAATCTACAAACAAACACCCTTAGAGCTCATTTTAACACCCCTGGAGGTAACGATGATAAGAGAGGACAATTGGCTTAAGGATTTTCACATCGGTCATAAAGGTTCTAGTGAGAAGAAGAAAAATACTGCGCCATGACTGCGATTATATTGTTGGTGTGTGAAGATAGCAATTATAGATGTAATAAGAGGAAACTTAATATGGTACCTAGAAAGATAAGCCCTACTCTTCAGAAGAAGGAGTTAAACTGCTTCTGGTTAGTTTTAAATATAAAATCAAAAACCCTCTTGGAGTCATTAGATTAAATTGAAGAGACGTGCTATATCTATGGGCTCTGACAAAGATATTTTTCCAAATTTTTTATTCGTACTTAGCGAGAATATTCGGCTAAGAAGCGAAACTTCGAGCTGCAATAGTTTTATGATTCTATCTACATCCTTTGAACTAGTCCCTTCGTAGGCAACGTTTATATCAATCCTAATAAACTTATCGTTTATATCAGCTATGGCATCTACCGGCACTTTAAGCATATAGTCTTTGCCCCCTACTAAGAGGTAAAAAACCTTTGTTTTTAAGTCAAGAAGAATACCCATACATACGCCTACCCGTGCAGAATTTTTATCTATGACCTCCTTTCCCACCAATATACCAGGTATATTGAACTCTAGTAGCTTTACGACGCGCACTTCTTTCATCATAAGAAATCATTTTTGATTAAATTCTTAGAGAGGTTTTTAAATACAAAAAATATCATGATAACATTTACAGTTGTGATAATGATGACTCTAGGCGTTTCTGAGGAATCCGATGAGGAACTGTAGCCCGTCTGAATTTATCCAAGGTGAATTCTTGGTTGCCTAGAACTCGCATAGCACGGAACATTGAGCGAGAAGTTACATATAGTGATGAACACTGGAGGGTACTCGCAGCAAAACGACGAAAAGGTGTTTACATTCTCAAATTTTTGTCCCGATATGGTTTCAAACCATTCATCTTTGGTAGTGTAGCACGGGGAGATATCCATAGGAAATCCGATGTAGAGATTATAGTTTTAGACTCTAAGGCACTACCATACATCGAATTATTGCTCCTAAGCAACTTTGGTTTAGAGGAAAAAACGATTATTATGGCTACACCCCGTACTGCCATCAAAGTATACTTTTATATCGATCCAGAACTTACAGTCGTTGTGCCAGCAGTACCGCTCAGCTATGATGAATATGAGTTCTATAAGTTTGGTGGCAAAATCGAACTTCCAGAAGCAGAAAATCCACGCAATAGGGTGCCTGGAGTGAACAAGAATTTATGCCTAATACTACCGACAGAGCGTGGGCATATAGAATTTTCTATTATTGGTAGAGAACACGAAGTTTCGAGAATATTAGGTGTGAGAATCTCTATAGTTAATGAGAGAAAACATATGCTGCTTAGAAGAGACCAATTAGGAAGAACAGGCGTGTACTTAGAACTCCATTTAGACCCCGATGAAAGTACAATGCGAAAACTTATGGAGCTCAGAGACACAGATCCCGCGATTAGAAGACTTTATAGGGAAAGAGAAGCCAATTAGGAACAAACAGTACTAAATTGCTATTCTAAAATAAGAATAAGAGCTATCTCAAAAGAAAGTTGTTTCGATGTGTGACTGAGATTTTTCAGATTCATATAGTAGAGTCTCAAGTCCTTTTTTTGCCTTTTCTATGAATTGTCCATCTTACTTTACGTGGATCACGTCCTAACATAAAATTTTTCCGACATTTCCCAGAACAAAAATTCAGAATACGACCTGTCTTAGTGACATAAATAAATTTGGTAGCTGGGTTCGTTATTTCTTTGCCACAAAAGCTGCATTTAACCATGTTAGCCACCATTATTCGGCGTGTTATACATTTAGACTTTAACGCGACCTAGCCTTTATCTTTGGAACTTCACGCTCCCATTCTCGTAACATTAAAATGTCTCCGACTCTTACGGGGCCCTTTATGTTTCTCGTTATTATCCGTCCTTTATCCCTTCCCGCCATTATTCTGCATCTTACTCTTATAATCTCACCTGCCCGTCCGTAGCGTTCTGGATCTATCCATTCCACTATACATGGCATTCCTATGGTTTTTACTATTTCCTCTAGTTCCTCTGGGCTATAGCTCTCAAGTAACGCTTCAGCTTCCGCTATTCTTTTTTGTTCTTCAATTGAAGACATATATTGGCACCTATGATTTTCCTAGTTTAGCTTCATTTATTTTTCGTATCAAAGTATCGAGCTCTCTCGCCAATTTTCCTGGGTCGACAATCGCAACGCTACTCGCGGGCCTCTTGATTCCCGCCGCTTTACCTAGTTCCTCCTTAGATTTTACAAAGACATAGGGTATACTCTTCTCCTTGCATAGCGGCGGGAGATGCATCACTATCTCTGGGGGATTAACATCCATAGCTATTAGTACTAATTTAGCTTGCTCTCTTTCCACAGCCTTTGTCACTTCATTTACGCCTTTCCTAACGAATCCTCCTGCTTCCCTCACTTTTCTTACAAATTCTATAGCCTCTTGCATTAGAGGCTCTGGGGCTTGCCAATCTACGTATGACATGGTTTTACACCCCCCTTCATCACCTAAATCCTTTAGGGTTATTTTTGACTTAAAAAATACTCTATTTCCAACTCTCCAAGTATTCCTGCTGTCGAGGAGTAAGTTCATCGATCCTTATCCCTAAAGCTTTTAGTGTGTATTTTGCAACGCTCTTCTCTACTTCTATGGGCACGTCATATACTCTTCTCTCGAGTTCCATATGGTTCTCTGCGATGTATTTCGCCACTAGAGCTTGTAATGAGAAGGAAATATTCATTACTTCGCTTGGATGCCCCTCTGCACATACAAGATTTACAAGTCTACCAGCCCCTAATAGGTAAACATGCCGCCCATTTCTCAAGTGATACTTCTCTACACAATAATTTATTTTCTCCTTTTTCACAGATAGCTCCTCAAGACCCCCCAGGTTTATTTCCACGTTAAAATGGCCTGCATTACATAATATCGCACCATTCTTCATCTTCAGGATATGCTCTTTTCGTATAACATCTATGTTTCCTGTTGCTGTTATGAATATATCTCCAACGGCAGCGGCTTCATCCATCGGCATTACTTGGAATCCATCATAGTGTGCTTCCAAAGCCTTTATAGGATCAACCTCAGTTACTATGACCTTAGCACCTAATCCCCGCGCCCTGCATGCTATTCCTTTTCCAACAAAGCCATATCCCGCAACAACAACAGTTTTTCCGGCCAACAAAATTGAAGTTGCCCTCAATATACCCTCTATAGCTGATTGACCAGTGCCGAACTTATTATCCACCATCCTCTTTATTCTAGCATTATTGGTTGCTATTATGGGAAAGAGAAGTTTACCCTTTTTCTCAAGAGCTTTCTCCCTTACTACCCCGGTCGTAGTTTCTTCTGAACCTCCTAACACATTTTGGGCGATTTCTGGGTATTCCTCATGGAGCATAACTATCAAGTCACCACCATCATCTATAATTATATCTGGCGAATGCTCAATTACTCTTCTGATCATCCCTTTGTATTCTTCGTCGGTTTCCCCTCGCCAGGCAAAAACTTTTGCTCCATAATATTTTACCAAAGCCGCAGCTACATCATCTTGGGTTGAAAGAGGATTCGATCCCGCTAAAAAAACTTCTGCTCCTGCTCGAATAAGAGCTATTATTAGATTTGCTGTTTCTTTAGTTACGTGGAGACAAGCCCCAATTTTTAGTCCTTTAAGAGCCTTAGATTTCTCAAATTCTTCAGCTATTAGCTTTAGTGTAGGCATGAAACTCTGTGCCCATAGGATCCTTCTATGCCCCTGATCAGCAAGTTTTATGTTCTTTATTACATAGTCATTATTGTTCATATTACTCAGCTTCTAAGTCAACTAAAACAAAGCTAAAACTCAACTATTTTGATTCCTAGTTCTCTTAGCCGAGGATATATCTCTTCGAACTCTTCTGGCGATAGTTTTATTGTATAAAGATACCTCCTAGTCCTAAATTTGACTTTAACCAGTTTTTCATGACGTTTAATCCTGATTTCTATCGTACGTCTGAGTATCTCATCTATTTCATCTATGTCTAGTATTTCCTTCGGCACTTCAGTAACACCTCTTTCAAACACAGCATCCTAAATCAGAGTCTATCTACCAATTCAAATTATTAAATTATGTCAAGAAGTGAATTCTTATCAGACCTCTGCATCTAATAATCTATCTTAATATGGCAATACTACTTGGTCGAGACGCCAAAGTGGGAGAACATAGCTTTCCTCAATCTTTAAGGGCTTTGCATTATTTGTGTAGTATAGAAGCGTTGTATATGCTATCATCGCACCGTTGTCTCCATTCCATTTATTTGGAACTGCAAATCTTGCCTCATATTCTTCAGCTACAATTTTTAACATTTCCTGAAGACGCTTATTGTTGGCAACACCACCGCAGAGTAAAATTTCTTTTTTTTCAGAATGTGCAAGGGCTCGCTCGACAACCTCACATAACATAGCAAAGGCTGTCTCCTGGAGACTTCTGCAGAGGATTTTTATGTCAATACCTTGTTTCAATTTCTCCTTTAATACCGAAAGTATTCCAGAAAATGATAAATCTGTTCCCTTGACGACGTAAGGTATCTCGATATATTCTTGTGTCTCTCTAGCAAGTTTTTCGCATAATGGCCCCGCTGGTGAGGGATACCCCGCAGCTCTCATAAACATATCTATAAGGTTTCCAAGCGATATATCTAATGTCTCCCCCCATATACGGTATCTATTCCCTTCTTTTGATGCTATGACTGTATGCCCACCTGACACTAAAATCGTAAGAGGATTACACAACCCAGTTAGTTTTTTGGCTATCTCTATATGAGCTATTGCATGATGCACACCATATAGTGGAACCAAAAACCTCATTGCAAGAGCCCTAGCGAGTGTCGCTCCTACACGAAGACATGGGCCAAGTCCAGGGCCTCGCGCAAATCCAACAGCCACAATTTTTCCACGTCTGTTAGCAATATATTCTAGTACCCTACGAAGTAGTATAGGCGCAATTTTTGTGTGATGCTCCGCTGCCTCTCTTGGATGTATACCCCCTATCTTCGGGGTATATGTATGTGAGAAATCAAGGACTTCGCTTCCATCTGAGGATACTAAACCTATTCCGAATGTATGAGCTGTTGATTCAATCCCTAGAATATACCTTACCATTACTTCTCACTTCGAATTCTTATACTCCAAGGATATTTACGGGCGATCCTTGCCAACAATACTTTGACTTTCTTCTCCTCATATGTATTTTTGTAGTATAAAATCAAAACTAAGCTTCGTCTTGCACGTTTAATACGTTGATACATACTTTTAACTGTAGATATGACATCGTGAACTATAACTAAATTTGCTTCTGGAAAATCAAGATCTCTCTCCGCTACGGGTGTAAGTATAAGAACGGACGGAGTAGATTTCTTGAATTCCTCGATTACTCGTTTCTTATTCGCTACTCTTCCAGTTAAAAGTAAGACTTTACTAACACCACCCTCCCTTAAGTTCCTAGCTATTTCGGACGCTGTTCGAACGAATGATGTCAGGATTATAACATTTTTTCCTCTGTGTAGCCAACTCTTTGTTATCTCTACGATCTGTAGTATCTTAGTCGAGCTCCCTGGTACAACATCTTCTAGTTCTACATTTTTAAATTCCCTAAGGAGCTTCCTAAACATGGGTTTGCTTAGAAATCGAATATATGTTGCAGGTACCCCTGCAAAAAGAAATCTTCGTACAAGTGCAAGTCTTAGGAATTTGATTTTTAGAGGATTCGTATCTGGGAGAATCGATATTGTCTTCATTATTTTCTCTTTTGTTTCAAATGGTGTTTGTTCGGCTGGATATAATTTGTTGTTATATTCCCGTATCCTATCCAGAACTTTCTCGATTTCTGCCGAAATAGCATTTGATATTATTTCAATATTAGCATCCTGCACGGGTACTGGCCGAATTACTGTTAGGTTTCTTGTTATGTATTCACCTAGATCCGTTCTTTCAAGAAGTGTTTCCATAGTTATTATTACTAGTTCTTTCTCCGGAAATAATTCGCTGGCTATGGTGTTAAGTTCTCTCTGCATAATAACTTTTCTCTCATCATCTATCACATAATGTTCGTCTCGGAGCGTCCCACTCATCCCCACCCAGCATGCATCCTTTGGTAAAAGTCTCTTTAGCATATTCCATGGATAGGTCAGCATTCCCTGTCCTTCCCTTATATGCCCCCTCGAATCTCCAATTAAATCCTCAAAGCGCAAAACACCATGTTCTTCCCTATCTGATACTGTATGCGATCTCCTTAACACTCTTCTGACAGCTTTATCAACCTCATTAATAATTACTATGTCAAAGTTTGGGGTCTCTCCGCAATGTTCTAGTAATCTCGCCAAGGAGATCGGCGTAGCTAGAATTACTCTCTTTTCTCTTAAAACCTTCTTTTTCAACCATTTCGGTTGGCCACCAATTATAATACCAAACCATCCATCAGAACCAGAAAGTTCCTGGAATTTTAGGGCCATATCCCAAATGGAGGCTCTACTCGGACTTACTACGAGTATTCTCTCTTTATTAAAAGCACGCGCAATTAAATATGTTATTATTCGCTTACCCATACCCGCATCTAATTCAACAATCACATTCTTTTTCTCTAATTTAGCTTTAAGAATAGCATTGAGAATCCAGTACTGATACACCCTGGGCTCTATCTTTTCGTTTCTTAGCAGATCCCTAATTCTCTCCATAAATCGCATAATAGTATTGCCATAATTCTTCATCGATTCGTACCTAGCTTACTTCAACCTATATCCACATCTTGGACAAAAGTTTTCATACCCCCTAAGCACAAAGCCACAGTTTGGACAGAATAATGTTCTTCCAGAGTATAAGTTTGCTTCACTCTTGTAGCTCTTTTTAGGAGATGATGATATTGATACTAACGGAAGAAAAACAACAAAGAAAAAGCCTAAGGGAAGTATTTTGAGGATTATAAGCACTAGTATTAGTAGAGACAAGATAAGCGTCACAGCAAAAATTATTAATTCCACTCTCATTTGCTGTCACTAAATAATTCTAGAACACATTTTTATATCTATTGAATCCTTTTAAGATTCGAGGCGAACTAGCACGACAAGGTTTCCATCAGTGATTGGGTTGAAGGGCGTATTTGAGGTTGTTGAAAAGGATGGTGCAGGAAGAATAGGGAAAATATTCACAAAACACGGTGTCATAGAAACACCTTATTTTTTCCCAGTTATAAATATCCATGTCCCGATTGTCTCGCCTGCAGATCTCAAGTCGCTTGGATACAACGCATTTATAACGAACGCCTATACAATATGGCGGGATGAAAAACTCCATGAATTAGCACTTGAGCGAGGAATCCATGGACTTTTCGGTGATTGGCAAGGACCAATAATGACTGACTCAGGGGCCTATCAGCTCTCAGTGTATGGCGATGTCGAGGTTTCCAATGTTGAGATAGTAAAGTTTCAGAATGATATAGGAGTGGATATAGGTGTTATTCTTGATGTACCACTCTATCGTGGAAGCATAGAAGAAAGAAAAAGAGCTATTGATGAGACTATAAGAAGAGCGCGAGAGGCCCATGAAGAGGGCTTTATTACCGAGGAGAACGAAGTTATATGGGTTGGACCTCTACATGGAAACCCTATAGAATCTCTACTAGAATATTCGATAAGGAACATGCTTAGGTATCCATTTAAGATGTATGCACTAGGAAGCTTAGTTCCATACATGGAGGAATACCAGATCTACCAGCTGATCAGATCGGCATTGTTTGTTAAGCGTAATTTCCCATCAAATTACCCAATACACCTATTTGGAGTTGGACACCCTATGGTTTTTAGCTTCTTTGTTCTGCTAGGATTTGACACTTTCGATAGCGCTCTATATGCATTAGCAGCCAAGGATGGGCGCTACCTAACAGTTCATGGTACATATAACATAAAGTATATGGAATACTTTCCATGTAGTTGCCCTATCTGTTCCAAGTATACACCACGGGAACTTATGGAAATGACAATTCATGAAAGACAACATTATCTAGCAATGCATAATCTGTATGTCATAAACATGGAAATACGAAGAATAAAACAAGCGATATGGGAGGGAACATTATGGGAACTTGTTGCTCAGAGAGCATCTTCTCATCCCGAACTGGCTCGCGCATATTCTCTGCTACTCAGTGGAAAGAAAGAGATTTTTGAGTTCTTTGAGACATACGAGCCAACATTCAAGAGAAGAGGTGTATTAATAACTAGGCCAGAGGAGACAAATCTACCAGTGGTAATTAGGTATAAGAAACGTATAATCGAACGCCTATTTATTTGGAGTGACAAACTGATAATCTCCACACCAAGAGGAATTAGTAAGTTACCTGCATATTTAGGTGCTCAAGTATTCATTCTTGATGATGTCTTTGGGTTTATCCCGCGGGAGATCAGAAATATGTATCCTTTATTTCAGCATATGTCCTATCGCTCAAGAATTCCTGAGGATGTACTTCGTTGGACTAAGGAAATCATTGAGACGCATCTCCTAACCAAGTTTAAGGAAGTATATTTCTTCGATGAGAAAAAAGAATTCGCTCTACGTCTCAGAGAGCATTTTGGATTCGGAGAAGTCTACACTGGTCAAGATATAGGAGTTCTAAACATCGATGATGTAAGACTATTCACAACAAAGGCTATGCTTAGGTTTCAATTCGGCCCAGGAGCAGAAGATGCTGTAGGAAAAGTCAAGTTTGAACATTCGCGAACCACTGGTATGCTGAGAAAAATTTATGCTGCCGACATAACAAAGGATGAGGAAAAGATCATATTATGGGAGCTAGAAGATATCATCAAGGATAAGCTAAAAAGGGGGGAAAAAATACCTCAAGATCCATTCACAGAGCTATATATTAACCGGGGAAGAATCTGGCTTCTTGCCTCCATAGTTGCTGAGAACTTTAAGTTAGTTCCTCAGCCTCTCCTAGCATATAGGCTATGGAAGATATTTCGAGATAAATTGCAGTATAGCATTATTTTACGGGAGGAAGCTGAGCCATTCGTCAGAGAGGGAAAAAGCATATTTTCAAAGTTCGTGATTGAGGTAGATCCGCAAATTCGAGCTTCGGATGAAATTCTTGTACTCAATGAGGAAAAGAAGCTAATCGCTATAGGACGCGCAGTAATAGGTTCTAAGGAGATGCTAGAGTTTAAGCGAGGAGTAGCCGCAAGGAACAGATATGGCATATCCCTTGAGCTTTAAGTAACGCCAGTATATATATTATAATCAACTACAACGAAACTTCAACTATATTTTGTAGTTTAAACTTTTTTGCCTGGGATCGGCATTGTGGAATTTACCAAAACTCCAAAAGTTTGTTAAAACCCTTCCAAGACCCGATAAGATATCCATTGGAACAAAACGCTTTAAATTTTGTGTGGTAGGAGGGACTTTCGACCGTATGCATATTGGTCACAAAACACTAATTAATACTGCTTTGATTTTCTCTGAGAATATTCTTGTATGTGTTACATCAGACACCTATGTTAGAAAGCTAAGAAAAATTGCTGGGAGCATCATAGAGCCTTACAAGATAAGGGAGGAACATATCAGAAATTTTGTAGCCGAGCTAGATCAATCTAACAAAATACGTATATGCATACTTGAGGATCCGTATTCTCCAGCGCTTACATCACAATTTGCTGATAAACTCGACTCCATTGCCGTATCTGAGGATCCTGCTGTTCTCGCCAGAACATTTAAGCTTAATGAGCTACGTAAGGAGCATGACTTAGGAATATTGACAATTCTTAGAATACCCCTTCTAAGGGATCCCTATGGAAAGGTAATTTCATCTACAAGATATCGACTTAATGATTATTTTCCGCCCCCAAGACCCCCAAAGCTAAGAGTTACAAAGAATATTATTGATGATATTCGTAAGCCTAAAGGCCCAACTGTGAGCTCTCCTAAAGACCTTCCTGATCCGGATTCTTTCAAGAAGAAAGGTATAGTAGCGATTGGGGATGCTGCTCTTAATAATCTATCTAAATTTGATTACCCCATATCCGTGGCCATTGTAGACTTTAAAATTCAGCGAAGAGATCTCAACTATACTATTTTTTATAATATCGACGAAAGAAGAAATATAGTTGATGCACCGCCGATCATTCCCGTCTTAAATTCACCAGGGACAATATCAACACAGACATGGTTCGTTGTTTTATTAGCCTATGTACAGACTAAACCCTCTATAATAAGTGTTTACGGTGAAGAGGATCTTCTTGGATTTCCAGCCACAGTACTGGCACCAGAAGGAGCACTTATTATCTATGGGGATCCTTTCAGAAATAAATTAGTGTATTTTATAGCTGACTGGGAACAGAAAGAGAAAGCATTTGAACTACTGTCTAAGATGCGAAAAATATGAGTATTCTTCAATAGCAATGTCTAATCTAGCAAAATTTTTCTTAATCTGTTTATTTCTAACCTAAGAGCCCTGATAAGATCCAAGGATATTTTACTTTTTACTGATTCGTCGCCTTCAGAAGCCTTTAAAAGTTGCCATTCAACAGCCTCAAGTTTTATAAGCCGCTGGAGGGAGTCCTCTTTTTGGGCAAGCAGTTCTCGTGCTTCATGAATTAGCAGGTCTATACTATCAATGCTTATGCTTGCTAGTGAAAAGGCCCTCTGTGATTCCTCAGACTGAGTGCCTACTTCAGTTCTAGGGCGAACTTTAATCTTACTTACTAATATCCTTCGAAATGATTCTTCTAGCTCACTAACTCTTTTCTCGAGAGCTTCAATTCTTTCTATCAACATGGATTTCAGTTCCTCCAAGAACCTACCCAATTTTACTAAAGCTTCTTTATCCTCAGATGGGATTGCTATTTCCTTTGGCGTTACCTCTATTGCTTCGCCTTTCTCACTAACGGAGGGAAAAGTTTCTATAATACCAATCGTCTTTGCCGAAGCTTCATTGCCTATTATAGCATCAGTCGTAGGTGGAATCTCTTCAGTCCCTGTTTTTTCGTCAATATTTATTCCTAGTTCTGACTTTAGAATTTTTTTGAAGTATTCTGCTACTTCATAGGATTCCTTCATCTAGATACCCTCCAATCGTATTCATTTTTATGTTTGCTACTTAAAACACTTAAGGATATAGTCAAAAAGAGATTTCCTTCCTCAATTTAACTTTGAATTCTATTTCATATTTTATTAAGCATTAAGTTCCTTAGGGGAGATATAATGCCACGTAAAAAGTTTGATACTGAGACCGATGCACGTATACTAATGGCGCTCTCAATGTTAGAAAAACTTGATGAATTAACAAAAATGGGAAAAGTTCCAGGGATAAAAAAGGGCGAAGCTATACAAATATTAGAGCGATTAACTTCAACATTGAATAAGATTCGCGAATCTCGCATGAGCAAACATGAACTTCTATTTTCTGGGCTATTTAGGGCGTATAACAATATGCTCTCCAGCTATATATCGGCTATGGGAACTAAGTGGTACCAAATTGCTAAGACACGCGATAATTATACCGCAAAGTTATTGAGATTTGTTCTTCTAAATCTAAGAAGTCTTGGATCACGGATCAAAAAAACTGAGGATGGTTCCCTTCTAGGAGCTCTCAATATTCTCTTTGTAAGAATACTCGATAAATCACCATTGCGTGGCTCTAAGGAAAACTATGTATACAAGTGTACCGATTTAGAGTGCATCTATGAAGTAGCGTCTGATTATGACGTCAATCGTGGAGATATAGTGGGCTTTGCGCATACTCCACCAATAAAAGTTGATAATTTCTGGAGTGAAGGGATTTTCCTGCGAGGAAAAGACGGAAAAGTTTTGAGAGGGAATCCGGAGCATGTTGGAAGCAGAATTCCTTTTAGTGAGATCTATGAGGAAGATCGTAAGAAACTTGAGGACCTCGTGCTTAGCGAGATTGAAGACTATTTATTGCTATGAACTCTAGGAAGCTAAGCTTATAACAATACTCAATGAGGTAATATCTTATTTTGCAACACCTTAGTCTTGTCCATGGAGGTAATCATTAATTCATAAGGAGCGATAAGCATGTATAGAGATCCAAAGGAGTATGAAACCGAATTCTTCAGAGAGAGAGGATTTGTTAGGAAACAATGCTCTGTGTGTGGTAGCTTCTTCTGGACTCTTGACACCGAGAGAGAGACTTGTGGTGATGTGGAGTGCGAACATGAATATAGATTCATAAGAAGGCTTGAACCCTTTGAACAGTGGGACCTGCATAAAACAATATCTAGGTGGACTGAGTTTTTTAGAAAACGTGGACATGACGTCCTTGATTATTATCCCGTCGTGGCTCGTTGGAGAGAAGATATCTACTTCACAATCGCAAGTATAGCTATCTTCCAGCCGTGGGTTACAAATGGACTCGTAGACCCCCCCGCAAATCCTCTTGTTGTTGCTCAACCATGTATTCGCTTCGGCGGCGAATTCTCAGACATAGATCGAATCGGTCGAACTGGAAGACACCTAAGTTCATTTACGATGGGGGGGCAACATGCATTCAATAGCAAAAAATGGAGAGGAGGCTATTGGAAAGAGAGATATTTAGAACTGAATTTTGAATTTGTAACAAAGATCTTAGGAATCCCCCCTGAGAAACTTACATATAAAGAGGATTGGTGGCAAGGAGGAGGAAACGCAGGTCCATCAATAGAAACCTTTGCGTACGGCTTAGAAATAGTCAATGGAGTATTCATGAAATATAGGATTGTTAACGGCTCTCTAGAGCCTATACCGATAAAAGTATTGGACGTTGGATGGGGATTAGAAAGAATAGCTTGGTTAATGCAAGGAACCCCAACGATATATGAGGCAACATTTAGTCCTCTATACACATGGTTGAAAAACCAATTGGGAATCTCAATAGAAAAATCTCTATTACTTTCCTACGGTCGATACGTTGGGGCAGTTAGAACAGAAACCGAGAAACTATTTAACACAACCAGGAACATGCTTGCGAGAAAGCTTGGTATCGCTATGGAGGACTTCGATAAAATTTTTGGTCCTTTGGAAGCTATGTATGCTATCCTTGACCATGTCAAAACTATAGTAATGGCTATTCCCGATGGCGGAATACCAGCAAATATTGGGGGTGCGGCCAACCTACGTGCGATTCTAAGACGCGCAATATCACTGGCCGAAAAATATAATTTGGAGATTCCATGGGAAGAACTAATTGCACGAACAATAGAATATTTCTCTAAAACGTTTTATAGACTAGAGGGAACCAAGAATGTTGCTATTGAAATATGGCACCTCGAAAAAGACCGATTCATGGAAACTATAGAGAAAGCTATCCGCGAATTAAAGAAGATTATTAAGAAAAGAAGAATAAAAGTTGTTGATGATACAATACTCCGCGATCTATATTTGAATTACGGAATACCACCCGAAGAAGTAGATTACTTATCCAAAAAACTAAATCTTGGTATCGAAGTAAAAATTAGCCCAAATTTCTACGAAAGTATCAGAACTCCCGACTCAGGAAAAAAATCTGAAGAAGAAGTTAGAGAGGAACCAACAAAGCCTCAAATCTCTGGTAGTTTAGAGAAGGAATTGAATAAATTACCGCCCACAGGGAAACTTTACTATGAGGATCCATTCCTAAGAGAATTTGAAGCCAATATCGTATTCTCAAGAGAAACCTTCTTAGTACTAGATAGAACAGCATTCTATCCGAGAGGAGGAGGCCAGGAAAGCGATACTGGCATCATTATTATCGATGGCGAGAAGTACAGAGTTACTAATGTGTTTAAGGTAGGCAATGTCATCGTACATGAACTAGACAAAAAACCTAGCAGAACATCTGGGAAAATAAAAGGAATATTAGATTGGAATAGAAGATTAGCCCTTATGCGTCATCACACCGCTACACATATAATCAATGGCGCGGCCCAAAGAGTCTTAGGACCACATGTATGGCAGATGGGAGCTGAGAAAAAACCAGAAAAAGCACATCTAGACATCTCTCACTATAAGAATTTAAGTTTCGATGAGTTAAAAAAGATAGAAGAGCTAGCGAATGCCATTGTTTTGGAGAACAGACCAATACACATACAATTCATGAGTAGAACCGATGCAGAACGCAAATTCGGCGTTAGGATATATCAAGGAGGAGCGGTTCCTTCAGCAACTCTCCGAATAATTAATATAGAGGGGTGGGATGTAGAAGCTTGTGGAGGGACGCATCTACCGCAAACAATACTTGTTGGGCCTATAAAAATTTTAGGCTCAAAGAAAATCCACGATGGTGTCATAAGACTTGAATTTGTGGCCGGAGAACCTGCAATTAAATACATGATACTAAGTGACAAACATCTTTATGATGCCTGTAGTATTTTTAGAGTCCAACCAGAGAAGCTTGCTGAAACCTCTAAAAGGTTCTTTGTAGAATGGAAAAGACAAAGAGATGAATTACAAAAACTATGGGGATTCATCTCTAACAATATAGATAAACTAATTTTGGATAAAGTGACCAAAATACAAAATAAAACCTTATTGTTGGAAAGAATAGACGTCGACCTTAAAACATTGCTTATTATTATAAGCCGTCTAAAAGATAAAATAGATAACATCTTACTCGTAAGCACATCTCTGGGAGAAAACATATTCGCTGCTCTAGGCGACCAGTATTTCATTGAGATCATTAAGGAGGCCCTAGCACAATTAGGTGCCCAATACAAAGAAACAAAGAATAGGATTTTTGGAAAACTCAATGCACCTTCTAATAATCTGCTTACATTAGTAAGAAAAAAGCTTGGCTATACAACTTAAGAGCACACTAACAATCTAGGCTTAGTATTTTTTTGAGTAAATCCTCACACTCTTTCGTGAAGGTCTCTATGGACTTATCTTCGTTCACCAAATGGAAATCAGCCATTGCTAGGAGCTCACCTATGCCAAATCCCAGCTCTTTCTGATCCCGTTTTCTAAGTTCTGAAACCGATCCGAAGTCATCTAGCCGTTTTCTTGCTAAAATCCTCTCATATCTCGTCTGAGGTGATGCGTGTATAGCCACGATATAGAATTTATCGAAGAAATCTCGGAGAATTTCTCTTTCTTCTGGCGATCTGAGCCCCTCGATAATAACAATGTTCGGTAGTGCATTTTTGGAGGATAACTTTTTCAACTTATTCACGATCAAAACAGCCACGGCTCCGCGCCCATATTTTCTCCTAAGATCTTCAGCAACTTTCATTAGATTTTCGGATGTAAGTTTAAGACCCCGATTAGTTACTTCCTCACGAACAGCATCTCCCATTACAAATACAGGTATGCCGTATTTCTTCGCGACAGTACTAAAAATGGACTTCCCACTACCAGGCATTCCAACAATGCCGATGCCCAGCATCCTACGTCCCCCACACTACTCTTTTCTTTTTTTCTTCTTTACCCTTTCAATAATAACAACGTCTCCTAAGGTAAGTGGTTTAACCTCATCCTCGTAGGTTTCCCCAATAGACTCTAAGATATCAACATCCACTCTCCTAAGAATTTTAATGTTCAAAACTCGCTCAATTTTCTTAGCTAAGTATAGATCAGGCTTTATTTTTCCTCTCTCTATCTTGCTTAAATATGATGAAGAAACACCTAAGATCCTTGCAAGTTTTTCGAGCTCCAATCCTCTTCTAATCCGAGCATTATATATTCGATCGCCAAAATCCCTGATATATTCATATTCGAGTTCTTCTAAGCCTCTCCTCCTTGTCTTGCTAACCATTCGAGATTTGCCCGTAGTCCTGTGTTGAGCTCCTATCTGGACTTTTGGAACAACGATAACTTCTTCAGCGTTAAGACGCTTTGCGCAGATCTCACATAATATTAATGTTAACCCTTGAAACTTATAGTACTTCTTTCTATGAACCGGTCTCCCACAGATTTCACAAGTAAGTTCTTCTGTCAAGAACTTTCACCAACAAAAGTAAAGTGATGTGAACTACATAAAAAGCGCATACATAACATGAAAAGACTAATAACATCCACTAACATTTAAATATTGTTATTATTCTTTAAGCATAAAAGCATGCTACTTAGAGTATCCCAATGGTGAGTCTATGGCAAAACTATATGCACGTAGAAGAGGAAGAGCTCAGTCAAAGCGGTTATACAGAGCCTCGGCACCAAGCTTTGTCAGACTTACCCCTCAGGAAATAGAGAATCTCATTGTCGACCTAGCAAGGAGAGGAGAACCCCCTGCGATGATAGGAATCATACTTCGCGATAAGTATGGAATACCATCGGTTAGGTCCGTATTAGGTAAGAAACTAAGCCAAATACTTAAAGAACATAACTTACTACCAGAGATACCAGAAGATTTGATGAATCTCATAAGGAAAGCAATCAACATAAGAAAGCACCTATCCCAGCATAGAAAGGATATGGCATCAAAACGTGCACTTCAACTTGTGGAGGGAAAAATTAATCGGCTAATAGACTACTATAAGTCTAAGGGGCGGCTTCCTCAAGGATTCTCGTATTATAAGTATATTAGAGAGCTTCAGATAGGACTGTAAATTTAACTAGATGATCATATTCAATAATCATATCTACTTTGTCTACCCCCTAATATCTACGCTTAATATTTCTCTCCCGTTGAGCTTTAAATATGTTTTTATGTAGCTTAGTTCTATCTGGTGCTTAAAGTTGTTTGAGATATATCGTCTCCGAAACTTAGTTCCTATGGATAAAAGGCCTGTTGAAATCGTTGAAAGAAAAGGTTTGGGCCATCCGGACACCATATGTGATGAAATCGGAGAGAGGATAGCATTATATCTAACAAGATATTATTACAAAGCCTTTGGAGTCCCACTACATTTTAATGTAGATAAATGCGTTCTAGCGGGAGGTCGGGCTCAGCCTCGCTTCGGAGGAGGAAAGGTAATAGAGCCCATATTGCTCCACTTTGTGGGTCGAGCTACATT
>JAHKKZ010000109.1 GCA_029856685.1 Candidatus Njordarchaeota archaeon | reverse complement strand
GTACTAAGTGATGGGAATATATTAATAATCCATGGCGTAGGTAACGATACATCATCCCTAACGGTACTGGATGTAAATATTGGGCAAAACAAGAGCACTAAGCTCCTACATGGTGTGAAGAAAATAGTTATGTGTATAGTGGTAAACGATAGTATACTAATAGTGCACGAGTCAGGGATAATAAGATTCTATAAACAGAACCTGACCGAGATATGGAGTATCACTACACCAACAATACTGAATGCCATATTTATTCCAGACTATTATGGAGAACCTAGTGTTGCCGTGGCATACTCAGAAAATGTGTCGATATATGCGGTATCGAATGGATCCAGACTTGGAACGTACAACATAGCTGGGGAAGCGGTAGCGATGGCTTTAGGTAGTAAATCGAAAGCTATCTACATACTCACAAAACAAAACATACAAGTTCTTTGGCTAAATGGCACATTAAATATAATACGGGCGCAACAATCTGATTTTGGTAAAATTATCATATGTGATTTAAACCACGAGGATCCCGATGACATCATTATTGTATGCTGGAATGAGACAGGATGGGGGTACAGCATAATAATAGTAATTGATAGTCATATACGAGAAATAATTAAGGCATTTGCTGATCATCTACATTCACCTTTCTATAGAGAACCAATAGTTTTCTTAGATGACATCGATGCAGACTTCGGTGTAGACATAATATACGAAAACGTAACATATCAACCACCATATACGATATATTACACAAGATACGTCAGTATCTTACGCTATGACATAGCAAGAAACAGATTAAGCAAACTTTTTACAACCCATTGGTACCGTCCATCAAAAGTAGCAACAGTCGATCTAGACGGAGACCACATAAGAGACTTTATCTTATGCATCGAAGGATACCAAGTCACGGACATCATACAAGTCACACAGAGAATCGAATTTTATACATATAATGGTCAGGCAATGGCCTATATTGATGTCCTTGGATATCCCAAAGAAAGGATTATTATTGAGGAGCTTAGAGCCATAATATATTGTGGTCAAATATATACACAGAATGGAACATATATTGTGGTACAGAGGATAGATCTAGGAACACCCATACATAATGCATACTGGGGTAAGCAATTACTAACTAATAATCTTGTTGAAATTGATGTTGATAAGGACCTACTATCATATCAATGCGAAATTGAACTGGGACTAAATCCAGAAGACCGAGATACGGACAATGATACCCTACCAGATGGTTGGGAGTATATGAACAAGCTAGACCCACTAGATCCAACAGGCTCAATATTAGACAATGATAATGATGGGCTTGACAATATTGCTGAGTATGGGTATGGTGGCGACCCATGGGATAGCGACACTGATGATGATGGACTCAGCGACTATGATGAGGCACGGATAGGTACTGATCTGAGACTTAATGACACGGATGGTGACGGCTATGGCGATGGCTATGAGGTATCTCATGGCACTGATCCACTTGATCCAGATGATTATCCTGCTCCGCTCATTGTGAGGTATTGGTGGGTGCCTATGGTTTGTGTCGCTGTCATTGTTGTTCTTGTGGTGTTTTTCTATAGGCGTAGGTTCTTGGTGGGGAGGCATGAGACATAGCTCTCGTTTCTGGTTGGTGTCTCACCACTACGTGAGCCTAAGAGTTGATATCGATGGCGACGGTGTTAGTGATTCTTGGGAGGATTCTGATGGTGATGGTGCATTCAACATTCAAGAATTGCTCATTGGAAAGAACCCAGCGAACTCGCATGATGTTCTTGGCATTAGGTTGGTTGTCGCTACTGATTGGATAGCATCTGATGGTTTTATTGGTAGGGTTGTTGAGGCTTTTAGGAAAGCATCTAATGCCATATATGACTATACGGATGGCCATGCGTTTATCTCAGAGATAAAGATAGTGTGTTATGATGGTCGCCCCCCTGAATTTTATGATGCACATGTCGTCATATACGAGAGCGAGTCCGACTTTAAGGAGGAAACTGGGGAAGAAAGAGAGCATACAAAAGCACCTGGCGTATATTGGTGGGCCGAGCCTGGGGACGGTATACGTTTGATGAAGAAAACGTTTACATGTGTTTTCTGTTGGTCAGTTGCGGCAGTTATCGCTCATGAGATTGGGCATTACGTCTTTAGGTTTGGGGATGAGTACGTATATTGGGATAGAGAAACGAGGGAGTGGAAAGAACTCTCCGATTGGGAACAAATAAGCTTGCAACTACATGGTATTAGGAGCCTTATGGGTTTTGGCTGGGGATTCACGGCATATTATGATGAAATAAGCACATACGATACATATGAGACCTTAGAGGAAGAAGGGTTCGGATACATCAAAAGGACAGATCAATGGGCTATGTGGCGGGGAGAGGGACTAGAGTATGGATTCTGCTGGTATAGCTTGGTGGCATTCCTCACAAATACCTCCAGATATGAACATACCCCGTTTAGCATGAACTTTTACTTAGCAGGTAATGCACTTACAGGTGTCGATGATTCCGTACTACTGAACTATAAACCACTCGAGGGACCATATACCTTGGTTGCTACCTACATGGTGGTGGTTTTTGGATAGGAGGAAGCTGTCTATAGTAGTGCTAATAGTAATGATTGTTGCATGTTTTTTATATATTCAGGTAAAACGTAGGCGTTCAAAGGAATTATGGAGTATTCAGCTAATTCCTATGTGGGAGGCACAAATAGATTCAAGGCTAATACTGGACGTCAAATATGTACAGACAGAAGATAAATCTTTGATACTAGTAGCTGGCCAAGGTATGCTTGTGCTGACGGATCCCGATGATGGCCATATCATTGGAAGTCTTAGTACACATAAGAAGGATTTGGCATATGGTTTCTTAGCGATTGGGGATGTCGATGGGGACGGAGGATATGATATCGTAACAACGATATTTAATGCGACGACATGCTACCACTATTTTCTAGAGGGGCCGGAGATATTTGGTGAAGTTGTCGCTATAGACATGGAGACATTGGAGGTTATCTGGGAGACAAATATATCACTACCACATGCATCGGCTGTTATACCAACACTAATAGATGTTGATGGAGATGGAAAAATGGAGATTCTGCTAGAGGATATATACTCGACGGTATATCTGATTGATAGCCAAGGAAAGTTGATATGGAGAAAAAAGATATTGAATGAAATCGCAAAATACACAATACCTAGACCTGTCACCGTTGGTGATGTTGATGGAGACGGAGAGTTAGAGGCTGTTATCACGGGAAACAAAACAATAGCCCTAATAGAGGTTGCTACTGGAGAGACCGTCTGGAAGAGAGTATTGGAGGAGTATAATCTGTCCACACTACGGATGACATATATTTCACAGCCAATACTTGCAGACTTAAATAATGATGGTAAGCTCGAGATAGTATGTGGATCAATAACCAGCATCTATGTGATGTCTTCACAAGGAGACATAATATGGCGCAGAAAACATGTGGGGGATCCTAGTATGTATTACTCAGTGAGTGTAGGAGATGTAAATGGAGATGGGGTACTTGATATTATTGTGGTTGGTGGTCGTACTGACGTATACGCTTCGGCGTATAGGGGGTATGACGGTGCGGTATTAGGAGTATATAATGTGGCATCTAGATCGCGTTGTGGAAGAATAGATTGCTCTGTCTACCCAGAAGCCTATCACAAACAATTTATTGTTGATGTTGATGGGGATAGAATGCTGGAGGTTTTTCTATATGACTGGCTATCAATGGACGTGTTCCTCGGTAGTGTCTATAGGAATAAACAACCACACTATTACTCCGTGGTGGATTTCAGGGAGGAAAACCTCTCAACATGTTGGTTGGAGCCTGAGGATAGTCTCTATGAGGTACGTGTGATCTCTGATATGGATAATGACAACCACCTAGAGATTGTGGATCTGCTCAACTATTATTCACCCCCAACAATTATAAGGATGTTGAAGATAAGTAACTCTGGCGCCTTAACATATGGTTCTGATAATCCCCAAAACACCAACAATATACTGAATGTGGATGGGGATATGGATCTGTTGCCAAGTATTATTGAGTGTAATATTGGTACGGATCAACATAGATGGGATACAGATGGCGACACAATGCCTGATGGATGGGAGTATATGAATGGCTTAGATCCTACAAACACTGCGGATGCCGAGCAAGATAGCGATAATGATGGTTTAAGCAATATTATGGAGTACACATATTGTGGAGATCCATGGGATAACGATACTGATGACGATGGACTTGGTGACTATGATGAGGTGCAGATAGGCACGAGCCTAAGACTTAACGACACGGACAGTGATGGTTATAGTGATGGTTATGAGGTCTCTCATGGTACTGATCCACTCGACCCAAATGATTATCCTGTTCCGTTCGCTAGGAGGTATTGGTGGGCGTTGGCGATATCTATTGTTGCTATTGTTGTTCTTATCGTATTTCTTTACAGGTATCGGGTCTTGGTGAGGAAAACTGAGGCATGATCTTCAACTCTGGCTGAAAGCCCGCAACACAAAGACTAGTCTAGGAGGAGCAGATACCGATGGTGATGGTATCATTGATGCATGGGAGGATTCCGACGGCGATGGGGCATATGACATCCAAGAGCTAATGATAGGGAAAAATCCATCGATAATCGATGTATTAGGTGTTGCTTTGAATGTATTAGTTGATTATGAGGCTGATGAACAATATCTGAACAGACTTAAACGTGGCATTATCTTAGCATCAAAATACATCTACGATTATACTG
>JAHKKZ010000108.1 GCA_029856685.1 Candidatus Njordarchaeota archaeon | reverse complement strand
TACAAGTATTGTTTGTGGGTATATATCGTATTACAATTCTTGGTGTCTCATCAATACATGCCGGTTAGGTTGAACGAAACGTGTCCAGACAAGTGCAAAATTACTGGCGACGTTCAAAAGCTTGTGGTGAGGGTCTCAAATGTGCTGAGTGAGCTTAAGAGGCAATATGATGCTGTCTCAGAAAGTGTCCGGATAATCCGCTCTATTTGTGAAATCCTAGATAATCCTGAGGGTCTTAGGAGCAGAGATGTCCGAAGACGCCTCCTCGACCATATCAAATCTGTGAGGCCAAAGACATCTCTAGCAAGGAAGGTTCTAAAAGACGTCAACATGTACACCAAGCGCTGGATCGAAAATCTGTTCTATACATATGACGACCCCCGCATATCTAGGACGAACAATGCCATGGAGGCCCTCATTGGGCGCTTTAAGAGGCATATTCGTCGTGTTACTGGGTGGCGTCACAGTAACGACTTTTGTGTTCGTTGGGGGAAGTTCTTGGTGTTTGTCATGTATCTTCGTCCAGGGGCTATACCTGGTCTGTTGGAGCGTCTGGCTTGGGGTTCTGTATCGGGGCGTTATAGGCGGTTCTGTGCTTATTTAGACTCTATTGGGTTGTCGGCATATGGTCGATCGGGTTTAAGAAGCTGCAATTATAGCCAGTACTTAAAAATTGACATGTATTTTAAAATAGTCCAGCAGTAGTAACACTACTCCTATTAGTTATGGCGTTAATCTTCTTCTTTACAAATTAATTCCAAAAATTCCCATTATTAAACTAATACCTCATCATCGCTAGGAGCTTTGCCCACTGGAGCCTTTTCTAGGATAAAAATACACGCTTCTGTTTTTTAGTTTCTTGGTGCTTAAGTAAGCTCAAAGGTGCATAATAAAATATGCTGACAGAAAAATAGGCGAGAAAAAAGTAAATTTGTGTTTTTGATATCCGTACTAGCTAGAAATTACCAACCAAAAAAAGTTATAAGAGCGTTTCGTTTTTTCTTAGAGATCATCTGTTGAGATAGATTAGAATATTTCTAGGCCAGAACTTTTCTAGCTAGGTCTTGTTCATTTAGATATAGGGCCCATTAATTGGTGATCTTGATATATAGTGTGTAATACGCTACATCAACGCTTTAAAATGAAGAATACTACTAGATAATAGTATTAGCATCATTGAATGTATAGGTGGGTATTATGCAAAAGTTCAAGTCAGTGATCTTGCCCCTAGTTTTTTCCGTACTTATTGCTCTGGCTGCTACTCAGCCAGTAGTAAGCCCAGCCAAGATTATGAGCACTAGTAACACACCAGTAGCTATGTTTGAAACAAAATCTGCTCAAGAAACTGCTGAATTATGGGTTGACGTGGAATTAGGCGATTATGGTACTAACAATTACTACTTCACAGGTTTCTGGGGCAAAACTTATCGTGTAGGGCAAATATTTTGGCGCTGGTCAATCGATGTTATCCCAGAAGACATCCCAGATTTTGATTTATTTGCTGTATATGTATACGTCGACTTCGTCCCAGGAGAGGCCCTCGAAGATAATGGTGATATTTAGGTATCGGGAGATGTAACAATAAATCTCCTAAACGATTATCAACAACTAGCTGATTACCTGCCCTTGGTGACCGCCGGAACCGCGACCTGGGGAACGCAAGCTTCATTTGGCGTTTCTGCTAACGGCTTCACGGCATTCTTTAGTACGTCGGAAAGTTACTCGGTTAGTGGAGCACCGATAACACAAGTATCTAGGGATCACGATCCCGGTGGTTTTATTAAATGGCACATGGTGGCTAACACCAGTCCCGTTAAGAATAGTGGCTATGCATACTACCTAACTATCTTGGTTATAACAAAGCCTCACGAGTATACCCCCTGGGGAAATATAGAATTAGAGATAATCGTGCATAGTAAATGGCATCATGGTTGGTGGGACTACCCAGAGTACACCACAAAGATAGCTGATGTTTTCTCTGATACAAGTATTGCATATGAAAATGAGGACGGGGGAGGTGGTGGTTGCCCCTATGTCTCGGTCTGGAATGGAACTCAGTTCGTAACAGACAATAATATCTTGCCAAAATCGATATATTCGCAAAATAGAGTAGTGATAGATCGATATGTTCTTCAGAACTCTCCTGCAATAATAGCCAACAACAACACATACGGCTTAAGACTTTTTGAATCGAACAAAAACACATCGTTCTTCGATAGAGTAAAGCTGTTCGCGGTTGATCATAGACCTAGCATAAATGTTGCGTTAGACCAGTATGGTCGTATACGGACATATAGAGCACCCACACCACCTAAGGAGGCTATAGACAGTAATGGGAACTCTGTGCTCTCAGAGATACGTGATTGGGACGACGGAAAGTATGTTGAGGGTAATGCTGGATATTGGGTAGTTCTTAACTTCGGTAAAGTTCACAATCGAGGACCAAAATTGGTTCTACGAGCAGATTATCTATTAGTCAAGTTTTCTATAAAGGTTAGTATACTGATCGACGGTAAATGGGTCTGGATCGCCGACATTCACCCACGTCACTACTGGTCCGTAGATATAGTAGATCTAAGCGAATTAATGCCATTCGTTAGAGGTGAACTCCTAATTAGACTTTACTTTACTGGATGTCATAAAATTGATTTTGTAGGATTAGAAGCAAAGTCCGATGCGGAAGTCGTTGTACACGAATTACCATTAGTTCTAGCGAAGGAATACACCATTGACAAACAATTCACTAAGACCGTGACGTTATTACTACTGGAACAAGATGACATATTCGTAAAGATGGATTCAAACCAAGCAATATTGCTGTGGTTCCTTAATGTCCCCAAACGATACGGCTTAACAAGAACATTTATCTTCGAGGTAGTCGGCTATTATACATATATTTTATAATATTTTTTTGAACAAACTTTATATTGGTGATGTTTAGATGAAAACAAAGGTATACGTAGTGCTAATTCCTATTCTTTTCTTTGCTATTCTATCACCAAAATCTTTAGTGTCTACTAGCGAAGAAGATCTGGATATCGGACATAGGCAGCTTGAGGTCAGAATTCTTTGGAGATTCAGGGCTAATGACAAGTTACGTTGTTCTCCTGCATTAGCGGATCTCAACAACGATGGAATCATAGATGTTGTGGTGGGAAGCAAGGATAACAATGTGTATGTGCTCTCAGGTAACAATGGTTCTCTCATCTGGAACTACACGGCATTCTCGTGGATCGCGACATCCCCCGTTGTAGGCGACATAAATGGTGATAACAAGCTGGAAGTGATTATCGGCGACGGGAATGGAAGTATCCATGTGCTTAGTGGCTCGGATGGGGAACTCATATGGAGGAGGCATATTGGCTCCCTCATTGCTGCTACGCCAGCTATCGGAGATATTGATGGCGATGGGGATATCGACATCGTAGTCGGAACAGAGGACGGGGTTGTCTACGTGCTTAGTGGTGCTGACGGAAGCACTATATGGAGAAAATTTATTTCACAACCAGTGCCTCCCTTCGTATATTTCACTGGATCACCAATCATAGCAGATGTAAATGCTGACGGCGAAAGTGAGATTATTGTCGGTGTAGGGACAGCCCTAGCCCTAAACTTCTCAGATGCAATCCTAGTATTAAGGGGGGATGACGGCTCGATACTCTGGAGCGGAGGTCGAAGAGTCGATTCCTCATCTTGCGCAACTATATGGGCTATGTGCTCTCCGTCGACTGCTGCGGTAGGGGATCTAAATGGGGATGGTATTTTAGACATTGTTGTTAGTGATGTTTTCGCTCATACCATAGCTTTCGATGGTGCTAATGGTAGGCTACTTTGGTTCTCAGGAACTACGAATCATAGCAAGATGACTCAGGAAGTATCCCCAGTAATAGTTGATATTGATGGGGACGGAAAGCTAGATGTGGTCAGTGTAAGCTACGATCCCGATATAAACCGTAACACGTTGGTGGCGTATAGAGGTGCTGACGGAGAAACTATCTGGTGTGCCCAGTTTTGGGGTCAAATAAGGTGGTCTTCCCCCGCAGTAGTAGATCTTAATAGGGATGGCACTCCAGATGTCATTGTTGGCGACAAATACGGCAAGATATATGCAGTGGACGGTGCTGATGGTAAGACGCTATGGATCTTCTATGCGGGTGACTGTATAGACTCTCCCCAGTTGTTGGTGATCTTGATAATGATGGTGACTTGGAGATTGTTTTTACATGCTTTGATAATTATACATATGCCTTAGATGTTCCTGGTGCTACATTTCCGAGAAACCGTGTCTATTGGGGCGTCTTCATGGGCAATCCCCACCACACAGGGAATGTTGAGGACATAGATCAGGATGGAGATTGTCTATCTGACTTTTCGGAGTCGCTGTACGGTTCATCGCCTGTAAAATATGATACCGATGACGATGGTTACAGCGACGGTATTGAAGTTTTTTACGGTACGGATCCCGTTGATGCCCTTAACCACCCAGGTAACATAGGCTCGAATATATTTACAATTATTATGGTACTCGTAGCAACATGTTTGGTGGTGCTTATTCTTGTCTTAAAGTATCGAAAGATAATCAAACGTTGAAGAGATCTCGCATATTTATCGGTGGGTATTATCTAAGCCATTATATTTTCTGAATTCTCCATTTTTGGCTTTTGATTCAGTATAGTGTTTTCTGTGAGTTTTCTTTGTGTTGGTGTTGCCTATGAACTCTAGGATCGAGGAAACATATGAGGTTAGTCTTCTAAAGCGCCTTGTGGGCATCAAAAGTGTTACTGGGAATGGTAAAGGATACAAAGAAAT
>JAHKKZ010000107.1 GCA_029856685.1 Candidatus Njordarchaeota archaeon | reverse complement strand
AGGAGGGACAGGATCTTGGAGGTTTATAGGGTGTATCCGGCTAGGTCGCTCTAGAAGCGAGTATGTCTTAACAAGCTGGTTTTCTTATCCCAAAGCGCCACATGCAAAATACGCTTTTAATCTGGCTGGTGTGTCAAGTCTGGCTAGTGTGGCGTAGAAGTCGCCCCCATAAACCAATGCATTTTCATGGCCTATCACGACTCCTGCGAGAAACTGCACAAAAACTGCATAACATCATGCCGTTTCTGTTTGATGTTGCTTGTGTCGTTTTCGTTTCTGTCATGAAAAACTACACAAACTACACATTGTCATGCCATTTCTGTTTAGTGTTGTTTGCGTTGTTTTTGGTTCTGTTTTGGGAAACTACACAAAAACTGCATGGGGAACTGCACATGTTTTTGGTGTTTTGTTGGTGAGAATGAGAATGGGCTCATCTCTCGGTTGTTTTTGCTTCTATTTCTCTTTTTCTCGACGCTATCTGCCTATCTGATCTATCTAGTGCTTATAGCCGCGTGTTAGAAGTCACCAAAATCGGCTAACGAAACTAGTTTTGCTACGCCTGCTAGTTTTACTGCCTCCATAATTGCGTTCTTTATTGATTCGTTACCTAGTTTTTCTGTGCACCCGAAACCAAAGGCACCATTTTTGAGTACTCTTATGGAGAAGCCGCCACTAATTGAGATACCATAAGCTTCTATAACCCCGGATCTCATGTAGATCGATTCCTCCTCATCGATCTGTATTCTGGCCTCTGCAAAGTCAACATTTTGAGAAAGAGCGACGTCCAGAGCCCTCCTAACTAAATCTTCATCAATCATTGTTATTCACCGATAAATATGGTGA
This sequence comes from Candidatus Njordarchaeota archaeon, assembly GCA_029856685.1. Classification (GTDB taxonomy): domain Archaea; phylum Asgardarchaeota; class Njordarchaeia; order Njordarchaeales; family Panguiarchaeaceae; genus Panguiarchaeum. Next base: position 4,063 of record JAHKKZ010000107.1, on the reverse strand, counting down.
TACCTATCTTAAAAAAAGAATTACTCCAGATGGATGGTTCTAATTTACTTATGCTAGCATCAGAATTATTTGAAACGGGTCATTCGAATAATCACAATATTTTTGCTATCTTGAGTGTTATGTCGATTGGTTTGGGGCCTAATGTGATTATGCTTGTGGAGATAACATCTATATCCAGCTTGGCATACTTCTCTACATTCTCTAGGTTGATTCCTCCAGAAACCTCCAGTTTTATTCTCTCTCTCAATCCAAGTCTCTTTATCTCTTCAATAGCCCTCTTTATTTCTTCGGGCTTCATGTTATCAAACATTATTATATCTGCTCCCGCTTCAGCCGCTTTTATTGCCTCGTCAACATTTCTGACCTCTATCTCCACTAGCTTTGTAAAGCTGGCTTTCTTTTTTGCAAGGCTAATTGCCCTATCTATGTCTCCGATGATTTTTATGTGGTTATCCTTTATCAGTATGCAGTCACTAAGTGAAAATCTATGTGTATCTCCGCCACCGATCTCTACCGCTTTTTTGGATAGCCATCTTAATCCTGGGATGGTTTTTCTCGTAGCAGCGATCCTTATCTTTGGATTTATTCTCTCTATTTTCTCTCTAAACTTTCGGGTAGTTGTGGCTATGCCGCTCAGATACATTAGTAGATTTACTATTAGTCTCTCTATCAGCAGAATTTTTTTAGATTCTCCGGATAATTCTGCGATTACATCACCAACTGTTAGGGTATCACCGTCATCCTTATAAAATTTTATTTTGACTCCATGCCTCCTACATATCTCCTCGACGATAAATCTTCCTGCAAGGATACCCTCATCCTTTGACAGTATTCTTGCCTCTACGTTTATCAAGGGCAATACCTCTGAGGTTATATCACTAAAGGGAGAATCTTCTAAGACCCAAAAATCTATCAATATATCCTCAACAGGCATGCCTACTCCCCAAATAATCACAAAAGGGTAGACTAAGCAGATACTTTTTATTTTTCCTAAAAAGTTTTTATTCTTATTTTTACTAATATTCACAGGCCGCTCACTCTACTATAGATGTCTGGTCCCCTGTATTATATGTATTACCTCGAATTAAGGGGGTGAAAGGCGGCCCTATTCAAAAGAAGGAGACTGCTAGGAGCAAATTTTTCAACAATAAAATAGTGAGGAATATGAGGGTGATCGCCTTTATTTATCGTCCTATTGCTTGTCGTTCCTACATATGCCATGAATACTCGAGTCAAAAAGATACAAAATATTGGCCATGAGTACTCATATCCCAGATTCGACGAAACATTTAATGAAATAATTAATGTGGTGAAATCTATTCTCCAAATGTCTCTTTAAACTCTTTCTCCAATTCACTCAATGTTTCGGTTTCCTCAGCCTCAATTGTCTCCATTTCTGGAGACAAACCTATTTTACTTGCCACCCACATCTTTATTTCTTCAACCTCCTCAGCCAAGCCGGACCATGAAGCTAGGAACTCGCCATATTTCTCCTCTATCTCTTTGTGTATAGCTCTCAACTTATTGATAATCTTGGCATATTCCTTACGAATAAACACCCATATTATAGAATTTGTTTTCTTGTTGATGAATATTGGAATCTCACCAGACAATACCAAGCTTTCAAGCTCCCTTCCAGATATCTCCCCAGTCATCGTATGTATTCCCATAAGCCCAGAGCTAATCAAACTCGCATCATATTTGGCTCCAAAATCTTCTGGAACAACAAACGCAGGAATACCGCCAGCATCAGAAAGACCAAAGGCAATAATGTCTTTTCTCCAATTTCTAAAAGTACCCCTAGAGACGGCCCTATATAGTAAAACGAACAATATAACGACAATCCATAAGTACCAGTCGGGTGTTGTGGGAAATACATAGTCATATTTATCTGGGATACCATCACCATCGCTATCAGAACGATTAGGATCAGTCATCCTCACCTTTATCTCATAATAATCACTAAGTCCATCTCCATCGGAATCTTCATTGCTAATACTCGTACCCATAGCATATTCCTCCCCATCATTCAATCCATCCCCGTCACTATCAATTGCTCTAGGATCCCCTCCTAATTCCACCTCAAATCCATCCCAGAGACTATCCCCATCTGTATCCCTAACCGTTGGATCCGTCTTGTAGGTCATAACCTCCTCGTAGTCTGATAGCCCATCTCCATCACTATCAACCAATGTTGGATCAGTCTTACGGATACCAATACCAGTAATATTCACACCATTAACCTCCTCACCATCCGTCAGGCCATCACCATCACTATCAGTATCCGTCGCATTAGTGCCATATATAACGATCTCCTCATAATCACCAACACCATCACTATCAGTATCTTCACTTACTGGATTAGTCCCATATGTCAATATTTCCATGGCGTCTCCTAGTCCATCCCCATCAGTATCTCTAGATGTTGGATCCGTCTTGTAGGTCATAGCCTCCTCGTAGTCTGATAACCCATCTCCATCACTATCAACCAGTGTTGGATCAGTCTTACGGACACCAATACCAGTAATATTCACACCATTAACCTCCTCGCCATCCGTCAAGCCATCACCATCACTATCAGTATCCGTCGCATTAGTGCCATATATAACGATCTCCTCATAATCACCAACACCATCGCTATCAGTATCAACCAATGTTGCGTTTGTATGGTATATCGCTATCTCCACAGTATCGTTCAGTCCATCTCCATCAGTATCTTTAATTGTTGGGTCTGTTTTATATACTACTGCCTCATCGTAGTCTGATAGCCCATCTCCATCACTATCATCGCTTAAGGGGTCTGTTTTTCGTACTCCTATTCCATATATATAAATTCCAATTACCTCTTCTCCATCTTTTATCCCGTCGGAGTCTGTATCTGGGTCTGTTGCGTTTGTATGATATGTAATTATTTCATCATAATCGCTTATGTAGTCATTGTCGGTATCGGTATTCTTTGGATTCGTGTTATGTATAAATATTTCATCGTAATCATTTAGACCATCACCATCGGTATCTGTGGACGTTGGATCTGTCTTATATGTTATGGATTCATTGTAGTCGTCCACACCATCATCATCGGTATCGTTATCTAGGGGGTCAGTTGGTATTATACCTATATCTGGAATATCAATTCCATTAATTTCTTCTGAATCAATTAAACCATCAGAGTCTGAATCAGCATTGCATGGATCTGTCCCCAGATTGTCTTCTCTTATATCGGTTATTCCATCTTCATCTGTGTCGTTCTTCCATGGATCTGATTTATGTATCCACTCCATATAATCGTCTAAGCCATCATTATCTGTGTCAAAGTCAACAGGATTAGAATGCACCAAATCTTCTTTAGTCGTTCCATTGGGATATGTTACATTTACATACCAACCAAGTATTACCTCCATTGTATCATTAAGCATATCGAAATCTGTATCCAACTCTGTTGGGTCGGTATGATGGACGGTGACCTCATCATAGTCCGAGAGTCCATCGCCATCAGTATCTGGAACATTTGGATCGGTCTTTCGCACACCGATTCCAGAGATATAAACTCCATTTGTTTCGTTTCCATCAATGAGTCCATCACCATCTGTGTCTGGATCTGTAACATTTGTGTGATATATGTTGATTTCGCTGTAGTCATCGATTAAATCGTCATCTGTATCCATATCCTTAGGATTCGTTTGATATATGTGGATTTCTTCGTAATCATTTAGACCATCACCATCAGTATCATTGTCCATAGGATTTGTTTCATACACTTCGGATTCATTGTAATCGTTTATTCCATCGCCATCGGAATCCGGGGATAGCGGATTCGTTGATATAATTCCTATATCTGCTATGTCCAGTCCATTTACTTCATCATAATCAGAGAGACCATCGCCATCCGTATCCACATTGCATAGATCAGTGTTTAATGCATCTTCCTGGGGATCTGGTAGCAGATCTTCATCTGTGTCAGCCTTCCATGGATCCGATCTATGTATCCATTCTACTCTATCATCAAGCCCATCATCATCACTATCATAATCGGAGGCATTTGAATGCACGGTGTATTGTATGT
>JAHKKZ010000106.1 GCA_029856685.1 Candidatus Njordarchaeota archaeon | reverse complement strand
TTTTCTAATCGTTCCTTCTTCTCTATTATGTAGTCTCCTCCACTATTTTTGTCTTCTGCTGGTTCGAATGTTGCTCCTGGAAGTGCAAGAAGCCATGCACATAGGGTCATAACTAAGGCATGGAAGTGCGAAAGCCCGACCACAAATAGGAAGAATGGTTATCTGGGTGCGGCAAGAATTGTTATGGCAACCAAATATCTTGTTCTTGGTTCATAGGCACTTCTCTCTTGCTCTCTTTTTGCCTGAATCTTTTTCTTCGCAAAAACCACCGTTATAAAGCCAAGAAGTATAGAAGTGATTTATAATTTGTATGTTCTTTCTCCTCTCTTTTCTATTTTGAGTATTTTTATTGTTTTGTTCTTCCAATCTATGAAGTAGATAATCCTGTAGGCTCCCACGCGGATTCTATAGAAGTTTTCTAGGCCACTAATCTTTCTCACATCATATTTCCTCCAAGGAATTGGCGTGTTTTCTAGCTCATCAATGGCCTCAATAATTTTCCTAAGAGTTCCCTTAGGTATCTCTTTTAGTCTTCTAAGCGCCTTTTTATGTATGATCACTCGATATCTATTCATTCAGAAGCTCCAACTTAGCTTTTTCCCATTCCTCACATTCTCCTTCTTCAATTTCTCTGAGCCTAATCAGTAGCTCTTTCTTCTCGGCATCATCTACTCTTTCTTCGGGTATTATGGCCTCTCGAAGTGCCCTTACTTCGCTCTTTATTTCCTCAAGATCCTTGGCAATTTTCTTAAGCAATAATAACATACTAGATTCCAAATGAACCACCCACTAATTATTAGAGCTATAATTATTAAATAGGTTTCGAGCTCTTAAAAACCTTCGATATTCAACTTAAAAACATTGTAGTCTATGTATCTATAAGAACTTTGTAGTATCTCTCATAAAAACATTAAGACGGTAAACTAGAAAACTTTTTGTATATAATTATGATATTATCTGATGTTTCCATAGGTAAGCTCACAAGACTTTGGTTATTATTCCTCTTGGTGTCTTTCCGTTCAAGTATAGGGTATTAGGGATGAGTCCAGGAAGACTCGATCGATGCTTAGAAATTTTCAAAGATATGAGCTAAAAAAGAATGAGGATAGCAGAAACTTGGAGAAGCATATCTAATTACTGAGACCATTAACGGAATCTCGATCGAGAAAGAAACAATTATCGAAAGAAGTCTCTGGAGGAGTTAGAGCAGTAAAGGAAACAATTGACAAATAATTTTGTATCCTTTTGTTAGTAAAATGAATACCAGTTGCATAGAAATAATCCCTAAAAGGGAATTGAAAGATTTTCAACAGAAATTCTAAGTTCTATAGTATCTTCCATCCCCATTTGGGGGCTAGCCAGATTAGCAGATATTACCATGACTTCTGGTAGGTTATAGACACATATTGTTTTCTATGGACTCTATCGGGATCATTATGTTTCTAGTCATGTAATAAAAGATTATTGATAAATTTATTCAGAAACCCCGTGTTGTCATCTCTTCTACCATTGTTTGAACATGTATAGCATATAATAGGCTTTTTAACTCTTGAATATTAGGTTACGATTCGTGGAGAAGCCTAGAGGAAGCCTAATTAGCAACATCAAACAGGGCAAAAACTATAGGGTAACAAGTCTTATCATCTCTTTTAGTTCCTTCATTGGAAGTGAAGAATATCATTGGGTCTTAAAATACTACTATTATTGTGATTCATAGTAAATTTTATGTTTTTAGTAGAATTATATTATCTCTAGTAATTATGAGGTGATAATATTGGTCATTGTAAAAGTTACTAGAAATAGACAGATAACTATTCCTGCTGAGATAAGTAAGGCTCTTGGAATTAAAGAAGGGGACTTGGTGGACGTCTCTATTAGTGATGGGAAAATTGTTATTAGGAAGATAAAGAGTGTTGAGGAGCTTGCTGGCTCCTGGAAAAATGTGGATGAGAAGACTATCCTAAATGTTATTAAAGAGCGGTGGATGAATTGGTCAAGTACTGCTTAGATACAGATGTTGTGATAGAGTTTTTAAAAGATAGGAATAGTCCTGCATCGAAACTTATTCTAAGGTTTAGGGATGAGGTAGCTATAACTTCGATAACATTATACGAACTGTATTATGGCCCTCTAAAAGCGGGATTAGAGAAAGAGATTCTGGATATTGATAGCTTAAGGAGACAAATAATTGTTCTCCCTTTTGATGAATATGCCGCGGAGAAGGCAGCAAAAATAGATGCAAAACTTCATAAAGTCGGGCAACCCGTAGGACTCCGGGATGTATTTATAGCATCAATCGCACTCGCCCATAAACTAATAGTTGTTACAAGAAACTTGCAAGACTTCAAGAGGATAAAGCATGTGGAGGGAGAGCTGAGTGTTGTTACACCAGACGAAATTCTAGAGAAACGTTAGAAAAACTTTAAAAATAGTATAATTCTATTCTGTTTATAGATTATCTGCGGTGTTCTGTGATTGCAGGATGTTGTCGGGATTATTATCGGAATCCTTCCAGATTTGCTTAATGTTGCTTCTTTGCTGAATAGGTTGGTGAAGAAGAAAAAATTGGAGCGCCAACTAAAAAAGCTTTCTAAGAAGAAAGATATAGACCTGAAAGAGTTCATAGTCTCAGATATAGATGAGTTTCTCGATACTTACATAGATGGTACACTAGGCGACAAATTATTTAGCATTCTAAGAAAATACTATGAGACTAACGACCCACGAATAATAGAGGAATTCTCGAAGGCTCACCAGGAGGGTGTGAATGTGATTGTTGGTGTTGCGAGACGGCTAGATGAGCTCAAAATAATGCTTGGCAAAGAAATGCATTACTACCTACATATCCCAAAGACCTTGAGCATCGAAGAAATGAAGATTGTTGCACTAGCAACATACAGACTTATCAAAATAATCAATGCGATAGGAGGAGGAGTTGAGATTAGGCTATATTTAGCAACACCACTAGCAGTAAGCTTCCTTCTAGGACAAATGCTTGGAGTAAAGAAGTATAATGTTGTATTCATGCAGTACCAAGACGGAAAATACTATGAGGTACCACAAATACGCCCAGACGAACTATGATAGAAATGTTTGAGATACATTATCGGGATGGGTACCTAGTTATCTCATTGCTTATACTCATTAGTTTCACTAGGGTTTTTAGGTAATTATTTCTCTTTGCCCTAGCTATAGCATCCTCTAGTATTCTTGGCATGAGATCGTATAGGGAGCCGCAGAAATTTTTTCTTTCACACGAACTGCAGCATATATGTCTTTTCTCCGATAAGCTTCTATAGGTTTCCTCAATAACCATGGCGTATGTTGGGTCTCTTATAATGACAGATATTTCGCCAAGACCTCTGAAGCCATGCCCAGTAAAATTCGCACTTCCAATTATGGTCTCAGAATCTACTACCACTATCTTCATATGCATATGCCAACAGATCATATGCCGGAAGAGACGCATAGAATATATTCTTCTTAGTGCGTAGATGTAGTCTATTGGTATCCTAGGCATGTTGAGCGGGTGTCTGCTAAACACCCAAACGTCTACTCCCTCCCTAACTTTTTCTTCGAGCACGGGTAGTATTCTTGTACGTCTACCTCCGAATCTAACTATGAAATTATGAATAGACTGGGTAAAAATTATTATCTTTGTCTTGGCACCAAGTATTTTTCTAAGGAGATATTTTCCTATATCACTTCCGAAGAGAAGAACACCTCCAACTATTTTTGCTTGAGGTATTTCTACGGGAGATATTCCTATTGCATGTCTTATCCTCGAGAGCTTACGGTTAATCTCATTTAATACCCTATCTATACTGTTTCTTCGGGTCTCCCATAGATTTGGGTCGTTCACATATCGTTGGAGAATATCCTCTTGTCTTATGAGTGCTATGAGGCTTTCCTCAGTATCATTGAGGATCCTTAAAATAGATTTTGACTCACCAAAATCAACTATGCTTTTTTCAATTTCTGCCTTAAGACTTCTTATTCTCATAATAAACCTGTTCATGTCTTCCAGCATATTTATGATTCTGGAGACCCTAACAATATCATCTAGCAGAATAGATACCTCATGAGGCATGAGTCTAGGTCCCATATCTAGATTATCAAGAAGGACATCAATCGCCTCTAAAAGCCCAACATCAATAATATTGACGCCCATCCCCAAAACATGTATAGAAACCCTAATACGGCTAACAGTACCAAAATAATCTATACTTAGAATCTTGTTGATTCTCTCCCTCAAAGAGTAAACAAAATTTTTGAGCTCCTCAATCTGCCCACTCAATCCTACAAACACCAAATAACTTAAGGAATAATAGCCCTAGAATAATAAGGATATCATAGAAGGAAAAATAAAAAGATTTTCTCAATACAACATACGAAGGAGTTAAAGTATTATATTAAATAATGTATTATGTTCAAGTACAAATATATCTCCGCATATGCCCGCGGGGTATAATAATTAGGGTGTGAAGTCAAACTTGTTGTCACTCCGATCACTCTTTCGCATTATGCTGATTGTTCTAAGATTTCATTAATCATGTACCACCATATTCTATCTTATAGTAGAGGAGATTTGTAAAGGGACATACTACCTTGGATTCTTTGCTCTCGATAACTATAAATTTATGATAATAATCAATATCAACAGATATGTCTCCTTTTCCTGCATCAAACTCAAGTGTGACATTTCCCTGCAGAACCACTATAAATCGAGCTTTATCATATCGGGTTGGTTTAGGAAAGTCATCTGGACTATAAATCTCTCTGAGTTGCAATACCATCTTGTATTCACCTAGTAAAAAACCAAATTATAATCTGATATTTCCTTTAAAAAGTTATGGTCAACAATACTTTTAATAACGACTATCGAAGGAATCACGAAAGCTGACTACGAATAGTTTCTTAAATAATAAAAAGGGAGTAAGATTATGTATTATAATTAGAATCGAAAGCATATCTGATTGCCCATGATGAATGATCTAGCTGTTATGTTCATATCCTTAGCTCCCCTCT
>JAHKKZ010000105.1 GCA_029856685.1 Candidatus Njordarchaeota archaeon | reverse complement strand
TCTAAATGTCTAATCCTTCGAAAGAACCTCAGTATCTTTTTCCTAAACACAAAACATAGAGCAACAATAGAACCTGAAACCACAGCGACAAGCATATAGCATATATCCCCACCCTCTTGGGGCCGATAACTACAGTTAAAGCTCCACAGGCTAGGAGTATACGAAGCCTTACCTGGATCAGAACCCCAATAAACCTCCAACCCATCAATAATACCATCACCATCAGTATCGGGATCCAGAGGATCTGAGCCAAGATACACCTCAGAGTAGTCCGAAAGGAAATCACCATCACGATCAGCAAAAAGCTGATTATTCCATCTCATAAAAAGAACATCACCACCGCCACCCTGCCAGTAAACACGGAAACCAGCATTCCTAACATCGAGAGCATATAGGACCCCATAATTATTTCCCACTACTATCTCCAGGTCGCCATCACCATCAAGATCACCTAAAACAGGGGATTTAAAAGTTCTATCAACCCAATAACACCATAACAACCCGCCATTAAAACCATTCAAAGCGTACAGATAGCCATCATAACTCGTGATAAGCACATCCAACCTACCATCACCATCAACATCGCCGAGTGCTGGGGCCGACGAAGCGTCACCCCACGTTTGGAATTTCCAAAGAAGAGACCCGTTCTTCCCGCTGAGACAGTAAACATTGTGATTTAGGGCGCCAAAAACAACCTCAGCGACCCCATCACCGTTGAGATCCCCAATCGCAGGAATAGAGAAATCAGCACCGAAAAGAAATGAAAAATTCCATAATGGAGAGCCTTCCACCCCATTCAAGGCAAAAATGCTTGAATTTCCATACTCACCAAAAGTGGCTATAACAACTTCGAGCTCACTATCACAATCCACATCTCCGATAGAAACACTCCCACCTACCCAACGCTTCGTAGTATTGAAACTCCAGAGAGGGGAACCATCTTCACCATTGAACGCGTAGACATAGCCATTGAAGGCACCGAATATAGCCTCCAACCTGCCGTCACCATCAATATCGCCCAGAGCTATGGAGCCTCCAACCCATGTATCGAAAAAGCGTTTCCATAGCAGAGAGCCATCCTCACCATTCAAAGCGAAGACGTAGCCATCTAGACCACCGAAAATAACTTCTAGTCTTCCATCATTATCGAGATCTCCAAGGGATGGGGAAAATGCTCCGTGCCACGTAGGGAACCGCCAGAGAATAGAACCGTCTTCGCCATTTAAAGCATACACGCCTTGTAATGTAGGGACGACTACCTCTAGTTTTCCATCACAGTCTAAATCGCCCATCGCGAGCCAACGTCGCACATCGATTTTGAGTTTCCATAAAACTGAACCATCCTCCCCATTCAAGGCGTAAACATGGTCTTGAGCGCTTCCAAAAATAACTTCTTTTCTGCCATCCCCATCTATATCCCATACAATGTATCCCGTACTTATCGAATCCTCGGCCCGAAATTTCCATAGGACTGCTACGGGCTCCTGCTCCCGTGCCGCGTACATGTAACTCCTGCTTGTTGAGAGCATTAGCATTAGTAGTAAAGTTATGATCATTATACTCCGCAAGGCGGTGCCTACTCGCATTCGAAGCACCAAAAAAAGAGGGATAATTCTATTTAATTTCATAGAAGAAGCCCCTCTCCTCCACCACTACTGCTTACTGGATATAACGCAAAGTAGGGTTCTGGGTCACCATCAGCCTCAGTAGAATCCATGTCGTACTAATCGTGGCATCTTTCATATGCGTAATCGAATGCCTGTTCCATGTATTCGTAATCTGATCTAATAATTCCTTTTATGGGGAAGTAATATGTGAATGCTCCATGCCCCAAACTTGGGTCTTCGATGGCAGTATGTATAATATCTGATGCGATCGCTACGTAACGTTCGGATGATGTCACTAATATACTTATCCCCCCAATTTGACACGCATCAAAGAAGAAGAATATGTGTTTTGAATCCGCATAGGAGAAAATGTCCTTAAGTACGTATTGGGATATTGCAGTGTCTAGGGGCCATCCAGAAAGCACAATTGCTGAGTACAATAATAATTGTACCAAAAGAGTACTCCATGCCCAGCAAATATGAAAGCCACATAATCATCCCCATCCTCAGATCGCAAAACTAGTTTCGTCAGCCAATTTTGGTGGCTTCTAACACTCGTCGATCAGCGCTAGAGAGATCAGACAGAAGACAGCGCCGAGGAAAAAGAGAAACAGAAACAAAAACAACTAGCAGATGAGCCGTTCTCATTCCCACCAACAAAAACACCAAAAACATGTACAGTTCTTGTGCAGTTTCTCGCGGGAGCCGTTAGATACTTCTTGCCTCGCAGTGCGTTCTGTACATTCGAGAAAACGCATGTGTTCTGTGTCGCGCTGCGTTCTGCGCATTCGAGATATTCTCCGTTTTTGTTTTCGGGTTTAGGCTGGTGGCTCTTCCTCCGCGGTTCCTTCTCTTTCTTCCTCTGACAACCTCATTATCGCCTCTATTATCCTTCCTACTTCTCCCTGTTGTTCTGAATACTAGTCGGTGAGCTCTTAGCTGTTTTTGTCTCTGTTCCTCTAAAAATATGTCCATTCAGACAAAGCTAGATTTGATAGTTCCATCGTCAAGGCTATCGCCGTAAGCCTTGCATACGGCAACCAGAAACACCCTAATTAGAAGTGATAGAAGAATCGTTGATAGTGGCCTTAGCTCAATTGACTAGGTGAATTTCGGAGCATAAATGACATACTCACCAAGGAAACAGAGACAGTATTGAGCCAAAGAAAACAGTCAAAATAACAGCCAACACAACCAGCCACAACCCACGCAATATTCTTTACGGGGTGTATCCATATCGCGAAGCGATACAGAGCAATTTCTCCCTCCTTTCGACGTTGTCTGTCTGATCTCTCTAGCGCTGATCGACGAGTGTTAGAAGCCACCAAAATTGGCTGACGAAACTAGTTTTGCGACAAATGCATGTATCCTAGTAGTATTTGATCGTGAATATTGTCAATTATATCGAAATATAGCTAGCTTCGACAGATTAATCCTCGCAAAGTTTGATTCTTAGAACCAAAACAAGGTTTGCTGTGATTCCGACGATCGCGGTGATTATGAATGGCAAGAGATGGTTGATGTTCCAGATAAACACGACAAGTATCGGTGGAAGCACCCCTACCATGCCACTAATTGTGTTCCAAGCGCCAAATATTGCGCCTCTATGCTTCTCCCTCGTGATTTTTTCTTGTACAACAAAGTAGGCAGGCCCCTCGAACCAAGTTGTGGCACCACCGAACAAGAGGAATGATATTCCAAGTATCGGATATGTTTTGACAGTTAGTACGAATAGCCCGATGCACGTAAAATCTATCATAGATGCTATTATCAATGCCTTCCGAAAGCCGTGCTTATCGACGAATCTACCCCCTAGAGGAGAAAGCAGGCCCTGATAAAGAATGCTAATCGCATAGAACATACTGATTTCCTTTTCGGCTAGATGGATATCTTGGCTGAGGAATATTGGGAGAATCAAATTAATCCACGCAACGAGGGAAGTCAGCATTAATATCATCGTATAAAGCCTTATGTCCCGATCTCCCAGCTCGGTGAATAAAACACGAAACTTAGATATGACTTGTGCCAGGAATGAGCCGGCTCGAGAGGGTTCAGGTTTATGTGTTTCTATAATAAATATTCGAAGTAATGGTAGTGAGAGCATCAATAATGTGGATAGCAATAAGCAAATATCTAAGGAAAATAAGTAAACAATGCTTCCGAGCAGGAAAGCACCGAGACTAAGTGAAAGCGTGTAGACCAACTGAAGCCAAGAGTACATTCTTCCCAGCTTAGATTGGTCACAAGATTCCATGTATAGTGCTCCGCTAGCAGGCCTGCTTATTGAGCCACCAGATAGGAATAGTATTGCTCCTACCAGAAATAGTATCAATGATAGTATTCCACTAATCTTCTGTGAGACGTACATTAGGAAAAGCGATAATGTCACTATCGCCGAGCCTAGAATCATTATTGGTTTCCTTCCCACAACTTCGCTTATGTTGCCTCCTATCATTGGAAGAAAAACATTAAGAGCGTTGGAAACAGCGTAGACTATGGAGAGTACGCCTAAGCTATATTCTGCTAGAAGCAGAGGGAGTAGCCATAACATAAGCCCAACAACTAAGGAAGACAATATTGTTTCTAGAAACCATATCGCTACATTCCTTACAATCATACACTCACCCAAATATTTGCCTAAACACCTATCCATACCTTAAATTTTCCCGACATCTTATTAATTTAGGTTTCATAAATTTTTTCCCATAACCTTCATGTTTTCGCCTATTATTATCTTTGATGCCGATAAGTCCCCCTCTATCTGCACATTCTCTAGATCAACGCTACCCTTGGCAACCAAATCACCCTTAATCACCAATAGTCTTTCCCCGAGATAAGCACATCCCCAGACACATCAATATCCTCCCTAATAATGCTTTCTCCTGAGCCGCGAGATTCGATAGTTAGGTCACCACCAACACTAAGATCCCCGCCAATATCTACCCCCCAATAATTATTGATGGACCAGAAACATCTATGTCGCCTCCAACTCTTACACCACCATTAATCCTAAACTCTCCCTCTACACAAACAAACCCATCAATATTGACTCCGCCATCCACGACGAAGCCCCCATGAACACACACATCACCACCGATATTCCCGCCACCCTTAAGGTAAAACCTCCCTCCACATCAAGATCCTCACTAATATCCAGGCCCCCCTAACCTCTAAATCGCTGTGCACGCGAAGCGAGCCCTCGCATACAAGGGTGTCATCACAATCAAGTACTTCTACATCTGTGTCCTCACCAAAGACCACAACACCCACGAATTTCCCAAATCTATCCTCCAACCCCATTAGGATAGATAAATCTATCTTTGAGATGTTTTCCCTTGGTGACTTCTATTGACTTTAAGTGTGATTTAGTTGGTGAATGGTCTATTTACTTTTTGGTAGAATTATTCTGCAATCTTTGCCGAGATACTCTTTGTATTT
>JAHKKZ010000104.1 GCA_029856685.1 Candidatus Njordarchaeota archaeon | reverse complement strand
TTCTTATTTCGCTTTCTGGTATTCTTCTGTGTCCTCCTGCTGTCCTCACGGTTCTTATTTTTCCTTCTCTTTCCCATCTTCTCAGCGTGGATATGCTTATTCCAAGTATTCTTGCTGCCTCGGATGGTGTGTAGAGCTTCTCCGTCTTTGGCACAATTATTCTGTCTATTAGTATCTAGTAATAAGAAATCATATTTAAAGCTTACTAACTAGAAACAGCCCTCTCTTATTATGTATGTTTTGCCTCCACTCACACCCCCATCATCATATGGGATCCAGCCATATCCTTTTACCCCATTAACCTCGAATTTCTTGTGGTCCACCAGATTTATCAGAGGGCTAGCTATTCTCTTCCCTCTTCTACCCTGAAGTATTGTTTTCACTCTCAGAAGATCCGCTTCGGATGCATGTCCCAATGCTTCGTGAGCCAATAAGTGGTTTAAATCGCCATCAACAATAACATCATATTTGCCAGGCTTTACGACTCTGGCCTGAGCACTGGTTTTAACTTTCTCTGCTGATTCTTCGTAGAGTTCTCGTAGGGGATCTGTATCCATCTGCTCCCAACCTCCTATTATTCCCCATGCTCTTCTGATGCTCGCTATTCTATCCTGATATTTATAACTGGCTGCTAAACGTATATATGCGTAGGGCATCCTCATCAGTATTTCGGTGCCCTCGGAATTTCTTATATGTTTATCAACTATGTTTTCACTGTAGTAGATCTCTCTGTTCTCTATACCCGCCTCCACCAAGATTCTATCCAAGTCTCTGAGGAAGGAGATTTTTCCATCGACACTTATGTTTTCGAGCGGCTTCGTCGCAGTAATATAGACTTTGTCCTTAATTGTGGCTGTGGGCTTTAGATCCAATGTTTTTATCCAAGGGAGTTTTATCTTAAATTTTATGTCTTTAGGTTCGGGCTTTTCACCTGCTAAGAAAACGTATCCTATTTTTCCATTCTCAACAGCTCTCACTGAATATCCTGCTGAGCGCGTTTCAACCAACTTTTCAATCTTTCCTTTCTTGAGCTCTATAGTCAGTGATTTTCGGGTCTTGAAACGTATATCAAAACGCTTATATTTGGCCTCTAGATATGAGAATATTTTATCAATCAATTAGCATCACCAGGTTAGATACTACAGCTATCCCTATTATTTATGATAAAAAAACAGGATGTATGGTTAAATCGAACTAATCTTATTCCTAGAAGTTCTAGTATTGGCTAAGATTAGAAAGACTTACATGGTTTGTTTCACATACACTAAAAAAGAAATGTGATGATACATAAGGGAAAAGAAAAGTTTAGCCCACAACAAATGGTGTTGTTGGATCCCCGTCGAACTCCTGAGGCTCGTCTACTCCAGCTCTAGGATACGCATCATGTGCGTATGCGAAAACATCTTCCAGAGGTACTGTTGGATCTCCCCCATAATAACCTATCCATGAGTACTCCAAGAAGTAGTATGTCCATAGACCATTTTCATGTTCTGGATCATCATATCCATAACCCTTCTCTGTGCATGTTGTTGTTAGGTATACATGCTCGCTGTTAGGCATGTTCATGAGGTCATCTCCGAATCCTCCGCTGAAGCAGTGGTCTAGGAACACGAATATCCTAGTTGCTACAGCATCGTCCAAGATGTCTGCTAGTTCGTAGTCCCATAGATTTCCATCCTCACCATTTTCTCCTGCGGAGCAATCCCACATACATAGATATGAGTTCCCTCTCCTATCTCCTGACCCGTGACCGGAGGATATGAAAGCAATTATATCATCCGCGTCCGCTGATTGGACCATATCGAGTAGGGCTTGCTTAACATTGTATTCTGTGGCGAGGCCATCATACTTTGGATAGTTCTCTGGGTGACTATCGCCGAGAACAACTAGGTAGTCCCAGCCAAGACTATTTAGGAAATTATACCAATCTGATGCGTCTTCATCGCAGTAGGATAGATCTGAAATAGCTTTGTAGTCTGAAATTCCTACGATTATAGCATATCTAGTAACAACGCCGTCTCCTTCACCGCCTCCGGTCTCGCCCCCTCCTGTATCTCCGCCTTCTCCACCACTGTTATCCACGATCACTGTGATTTCATCGTAAACATTTGCTACTACCGCCTTTATTGTGTGGAACCCATCACTATACTGTGTTGTATCCCAGTCATATGTGTATGCACGTGCCACACGAACTCCATCAATATAAATTGTTGGTGTTGATGATGCATCAACAGTTATTGTTACTACTCCAGACACAGTTTCTCCATCTTGCGGGTTTGTTATTGTTACATATTTCGTAGCAGCACGAACAATGCTATGTGTTGTTTTGGCGTTCATGCCTACTGTCGGTAGAAGTAGCATTGCTACGAGGATGCCCATTATCAGTAAAGATTTATTTCGGATCAAAGCTGGCACCCTAAAAATTTTTTGTCTGAGAAATAAAAATGAAAAAATCATTTATAAATAAGTGATATTCGAAAAAATTTTCTAAATTTGAAGAATTATGTTGATATTTTTAAATCACGCTTAATGGTACGGAATGCTTCGTTTTCTCTCAGCAATTTTTACTATGTTTATGATCTTTTCTGCTTGGTTATAAGTGTTTGTGATGCACAATTTATGGGTATTAACACTCATTGGGATTGGTTTTGCCATGGGGAATGTTTTTGCGGGGGGCATTGAGACTGCATAGAAATAAGTTTATTGTTGTCAGGTTTGATGGTGCTCGCAAGGATTGTTTTGTGATCTGTAAAGTGTCTGCAGTTTTTATTAGGAAGGAATCCACACTTATGCGTCTCATCGAATTGGTGAGGAATTTCATTCTTAGGCTAGGTCTGATAGGTGGGAATTTATTTATACTTGCACTGAGAACTCAGGGAGTTTATAGTTTGTTGATTATCCTGCATAAAGCGTCTATCCTAAGAAGAAAAATTGATCAATGGTTAAGAAAGACTCTAGCGGCTCTGGAGAGTTTTATTAATTTAGCGAATCTGAAGCTAGAGTTTATTAGTGAGGATAGAATAGGGGATATCGTTGGTATATTGATACATAAATTCGCTGGGATATCTCTAGTTGAGAACATAAAGTTTGAAAACGAATACTCGGTAGCAGGGCTACCCAGCGGGAATATGTTCGACCTAGACAACGCAACACTAGGAAGAATAGCATCGGTAGTAGATGGAGATTTTATTGGAATAGAACTACCAAGTTTTTCAGAAGGAACATTTCTGCTTTTTGGCGTAAATTTGGATACAATAAGACATGGTGTCAAGACAGTTCGAAATAAAACACAGAGTCTCGCCAAACAGATGTCTAACAGGCCAATTAGGGGGAGTAGAAATCTAGAAAAAGTGCTAAAATGTAGGTTTAAGATTGCTCTTACATCGGGCCTAATATTCGCAGGAAATTCTATGGACAAGCAAGCATTGACCCAAGATATACGAGGGCTATCTTATAAACTTCTTCAAATACCAAAATTTGTTTTTTCGGAACACATAAGAGAAGGCAAAACTAAGGAAAAAATTATTCATGGAACAATATTAGATTTACTGCTGAATGCTAAATTTGATTTATGTGTTGAATCCGAAATAAAATACATAATGTACTTCGTATCTCTAATCCTATTATCTATATTCTTGATAAGGAGAAGGCTTAGTACAGTACCTTGTTTAGACATCTACGAACATGCAACAAGAGGAATCATTGATATTGGCTGGCAACTACAATGCGGTGAGAGAGCAGCACCATTCCGAATAAACATCGAAGATATACGCAGGCATATCTTGATACTAGGAAAAACTGGGACTGGTAAGTCAAGGCTTGCTCGGATAATCATCAATGAGATAATCCAAAGAAAACTGAGCAATGTATGGATATTCGATTTTCATAAAGAATACCTCGACTTAGCCACCAAATATAATTTTCAGGTATATGAACCTGGGGCCGCAGCTCGGCCACTGCAGATAAATATTTTTGATAGTCAGTATGAGGAGAGAGAATCATACTCATCATTCTTAACAGCAGTTCTACTGGAAACAATAAAAATGCGGGGTGAGGAAGTCACAGCGCAGATGGAAAGGGCAATATCATATGCGACATGGATGACAGTAAACTCTCAGAATCCTTCCCCCCTAGTATTTCTGAGAAACCTATTTGAGTGGTGCAAGGAGGCTGAGGAGACGCTTCCATCAGCAATCTACACTTTCTATGCCGTGACAAATAGACTGAAACCCTTCTTCTCAGGCGTGAGCAAGAATATTTTCTGGGTCGAGAGAAATAACATAGATATAGTAGATCTAGCAAACAGAAATGTTATATTCGATCTATCATATCTGTTTAAGAGAAATCTAAAAAACGAAATCTTTCTCCTAGTAAATATATTGTTACGATACATAGTTATGGCAATGTTTAGAAGAGAAAACCTACTACCAGAAGAGACCCCACCAAAACTGGTTCTTCTGATAGAGGAGGGAAGATACTTGGTGCCTTGGCGGAAAATATCTACAACAATGAGTACGACGGCTGTTGAAGATTTTGCGACACTTGCCCGAAAATATGGTCTGGGACTAATAGTAGTAGCTCAGTCTCCATATCTGATTAGCCAGGACATAGTCTCTAACTCAGGAACCCTCTTCCTAATGAACACAGAAATCCCAGAGAAAGAGCATCCGATAGTTGAGAACGAAGAACTCCGAAGATACATACAGATGATGCCACCAAGACAAGCAATAGTAAAGCTGAGTACACAGCCATCACTAATACACATAGAGATAAAAACATGTATGGTAGATAAAATAGAATCGATATCCATACCTCACCCACAAGCAGCCCCAGCAATACCAATAGACTTTGAAGAGTACATAAAAAGCTTAGTAGCACTAAACCACTAATACAAAGAAAAAATGCTCCACTCAAAGTATGAATTTGATAGCACGTCTAAAAGAAGATATTACATTAAGATAAAATTGGTTGGAGTATTCTAGTGAAAAAAATGGTTCAACACCTAGAAAACTTAAGGTTTGAAGTAGAACTTAAATTAAAACTAGGAAACAAAACA
>JAHKKZ010000103.1 GCA_029856685.1 Candidatus Njordarchaeota archaeon | reverse complement strand
GGCTCTCCAAGCAGATCTCGTACTCACAAGAATGAGAGGTAAGGTGTTTGGAACAGTTCAAGCTCTCTTCAATCTTGATGCTGGAATCTCTCCTCTCGGAGGATACATATATGAGACACTTAGCGGTATAAAAATAGATTTCTTTGGATATATCCTACCAGGCGTAGCAATCCTATTTTGGATAGGTGCATTTATTGGTTTGCTCACAACGTTGCTATTTGCGCTTTTTTGTGGTTGAACAAAAAAGCTTTAAGAGGGATAGCCTGAAGAATGCTATCTCCTCTCTCATTTTTCCAGCATATTGGAAGACCGCGTGGTGATTTAGGATGGGTTTGAAGGAGACTATTATGATTTTACTACTCATAGTAATATCGCTGGTGGTAATACCGTTTGACATGGCAATAGTGTGTGCAGTAACATCGCATCGTATTCCTATAATCGATATGTTTATGATGTACTATACGATGTATGGTAACTATGTTTTTGCGCTAATCGAGGGGCTAATCTTATTATGTCTGAAAAATCGAAGATTCAGAAATTTTCTTTACCTAGTTCTAAACTCATACTTTGGATGGTTCATAGCTGATAGAATTGTCGTAGCAATAAAAAATATTGTCAGGAGACCACGCCCTTATATTCAGGACTCATCAATAAAACCTATTGTTGCAGCGGGAGGTTTCAGTTTTCCATCGGGACATTCAAGTGCTGCATGGGCTCTTACAGTACCATTCATATTAACTGCGCGTTCCCGTCTAATAAAACTTGTCTTAATATTATTTGCGATTCTTATGAGTTTCTCTAGGGTTTACTGTGGGGTGCATTTCCTGTCAGACATAATCTTCGGCGGGTGCATTGGATACGTTGTTTCGAAGAGTATCTTTGAAAACATAGCGGCCAAAAAGCTTAGTGCTATGGGCAATACATAGATGGGTTTACAGCAAATCTGGACAATCGAGCAAGATATTAGATATCGAAATATATACATCGCGAGGAATTATGAGATATTAGTTTGTTTCTGCGGTTATTCTTGCCTTTGAATGACTAGGCTTAGGTGCTGCCATGAGTAGGTACAGAGTCCTAATGCTTGGACTATATATAACTGGGATAATAATTGGTGGAGGAATACTTGCTCTTCCCTTCGTGGCCATGGATGCGGGTCTACCAATACTATTGGTTTTGCTAATAATCTTTGGTATCGTCTTCTATGCAGCATACATAAGAATTCTCAACGGTGTTGCCTACACGATCAGAGGGGCTGCTAAGGTAAGACCTGGATTAGAGCTTTTCGATTATACTCTCGAGAAATCAGGACTTGGAAAATATGGTAGGAAGATGTTTGCTGTGGGCCTCGCTCTATACGTGGTGCCAGCAGACATAGTATACATATTGTATGGCATGAAAAGTATGATTCAGCTCTCAGAAATACTTGATGTTGTGACAGAAAGCATATTAGGGGTATATGGTATCCTAGCATCCTTCTGCATATTCATATGTTCAGCATATATGGCCAGAGCAAAAAGGAGATATCTAGAACCACATGAAAGCTTCATAATAAAACTACTCCTAATGATATCCCTATGGGTAGCTGGCATAGGAACGATAAGACTTATAGAGAACTATGCCCTAAAAGTAGTATTTGCCGTAATGATATTCTGTGCATCATTGCTTATCGGAGAATACTTCCCAGATAGGGTATTCAGACTAAGCTACGACATATACGACCTTGAAGATCTCCAACCAAAACACAAAGTCGGTTCATACTTAACATTGATGAAGATAATGCTTATCCTATCCGTACCCATAATAGCTTTCATACTTATGGTTACTAGTGGAGGCATAGTTACAAATACACCACTGATTCCTCGCTCCATTGGCGGAGTCGTATACTCAACCACAATTATAATTTTTATGTATGTTGGTTCTGGGGTATATAACATCTTGGTTTATAGGTGGATATCTAGAAGGATTGAGCTAGGTAAACGCGCAGTTTTCATAGCAATCTTGCTTTCAATGCTAACATATATTGCGTTTACCCTGCTCATACTTTTCTCGGTGGATCCTGAAATTCTTATCGCTTCAGATCTCAATAGGGAACACTCATTTATAGCTTTATCGCACAAACTCACACTAATAGGACTAACCCATCTAGGCTACATAACAATACTTATAGCAAATCTCTTCGCTTTGATATCAGTAGCGGTCGCATACATGGGTTTCACGGAAACACTAAGTGAGCGTATTTACATAGATACTGGCATCGATATGGGTGAGGCCTGGTTTGCGATCACATTTAGCGTAGGAATCGCCACGGCGTTATTAGAGATCTTTAATGTGACGCGCTTCGCTACTGACGCTCTTGGAATCGCTGGGAACGCAGGAGGCGGAATGTTCGCACTTATATTACCGTGGCTCATAAAGAATAGAAAAGGAAAAAGAAATGTTGTTATGGCAATAGTATTTCTGCTTATCGTAGTAATCCTAAATATATTTCTTGTTCTGAATAGTGCCACGGTAGTAGCGATAGTCTCAGCGGGAGTAGCAACAATACTGGTAGTGATATTCTCGGCACTAACTCTGTTGGAAGCGTCTAAGAAATAGTAAGAATTAATGTGATTCGGTAAATAAAAGAATCCATAAGAGTGTTGTTCAATGCTCAACAGCTCTCCTATAAACTATGTGATATTTCTTTGCAAGTTCTTTCACAGGATTCGCAGCACGGTCGATTCTCAGATTTATATCGACACCATAGCCGGAAGCTAGAAGGGCTGCGGAAAGATCGCCTCTTGCGTCTCCACCAGCTTCTTCCCCAGCTAACAAAGCCTTAAGCACTGTTTCTACAAGGTTTTCTTCTCTCTCCTCCTTAAGCGTTTTTACAACAGCTTCTAGAACATCTTTGCTTCTAAGGAGATTGCCTATAACTATAAAGTCTCCGCCTATATAGTATCCCTTCCATTCGGGGCATTCCGTTCCCACATGAACTGCTTTCCTTCCCTTAATATCAATCATAGCTACTTGCCGGAGTTCTGGACTTGAATCCCGCTCAAGAAGCCTTGCGAGAGCCTCTTTTGGGGTATAACCACGCTCAAGAAGCCTCAAACCCTCGACACCATAGATGATATTCGTGTATCCTTGAGTCGCCACAGCGCCCACAAGTCTCTTTATCCATGGTACCCGCGAACCTGCTGCTTCGGAGCCTGAGGCAACTCCCACGACCAAAAGCTTTTTTTCAGAGTCCAAAGCGAGAATAGAATATGTCATCTTAAATCGCCTGATAATAAAAAACCATGGTCACCAATAATTATCTATAAATACTGGATATTTGTATATTTGTTTATAACAGTTCCTTGTTATCGAATGCAATTAGAAGTATTATTATGTTCCGAAGCATTGACATTAGCATTTTATAGTTGTTCCTAGTATTTCTAGTCTTCCTTTATATATTATATAACCATAGTATTTCTAGTTGATATTCACTTAAGCTGATTTTATAATTGGTGCTTTTCGTTCTTTTCGGAGGCTTTGCCTGAATAGTATTATTGGTTAATTGCATGGCTAGAAACTTGTTGATGGTTACCATCCTAACAATGGCTATTATGGCAAACATTTTTGTTTTCCCAACAACAGGTCATATGAGCATTAAGAGCCTGCTGACGAAACGGCATATAACCGCGTCAAAATCACAGGGTTTGATAACAACCACTCATCTGGCTAATTCGATAAGGGTTGAAAATCTCAATGTTAAGGGCACCATAACATTAACGGGTTGGAAAGACCCCTACTTTGACTTAGCCGCCCATTGGGCTCCAGTAATATATCAAGATACTGATAGCACATATTACAAGGGAGATTACATAACACGTTTTGATTTTGATGGTGATTGGGTCGGAAATAATAACTGGGAGAACCTAGACAACTACGATCTGATATGGGCCTATGTCTACTATGCCGTGATAGAGACCGAGACCCACTACTTCATATTCTACATGTTCTTTCATCCCCGGGATTGGAACGACATCCCAGACTTCGGACTTGGCGAACATGAAAACGATATGGAGGGAGCTATGGTTGTGATAACTAAGGATGGGTCGCAGTATGGTTCTTTTCTTCTCATGGAGACAAGAGCGCATCTAGACTTCTACCAGTATACCAACGATCCTAACATTGGTTCAAAGAATGACACGGTGGATGGAGGTGTCATACTTCAGAATGGTCGTCCAACAATCTTCATAGAGGCTAAGGGACACGGTGTATATGCATGGGACGGAACTGATTTCCCTGGAGGAGATGGTGTTGTTTATTATTATATAAATAATCAGACGGACTATCCAACCGGTGGGAATGATAGGAATGTGAGCTACGCCCTTATTCCTATAATAAAATCCTTATGGCCCAGAAGATACGACATTGGTAATGGACGCATGTACGATGACCCATTTGTGTATTCTGGTGCTAGATATGGTTTCCAGAACGAAATTGGTGGGGCTTTCGACGGAGACACCAATGTAGCCGATGCCGCGAATCCGCCATGGGGTATGGATGATGGTAATGATGGCCCAGTATACAGAGGAGATTGGTTTTTCGATCCCGCTTATACTGTTGACGCACATCTAAGTATTCCCTATGATTTCTCTCTGAACTATGTCTACAATCCCTATTTGATAGAGAATGGCCCAGAATGGAATTATCCATCTATCACCGTTAACTCTCCTGTAGCAGATACATATTACAATACACGTACAATATTGGTTGACTTTACTGTGAATGATGACTCCGACCTATACTCAGTAACTGTGACGATAAATGGTTTACTGTTCTATAGCAGTAAGAGTAGGGGTAGCCACTCATTTACGTATATAGCGCCGTCTGATGGTGTATATACTATCAATATAACAGCTATAGACATATGGGGGAACTATCGCAGTGTCGAATTTGAATTCTATGTGGATACTGCAAAGCCCTATGTTTGGGCGACAATAGAGAACAATAGCTGGTTATCATCACAAGAAATAAGCTTTGATTGGTATGCCCAGGATAATCTTGGGGTAGACCGCGTAGTCATAGCACTTGATGGAATAACAATAGCGACTAGGTATGGAGAAAGTGGTT
>JAHKKZ010000102.1 GCA_029856685.1 Candidatus Njordarchaeota archaeon | reverse complement strand
TGTCTCTATTTATGGAGAACCAAGAGCTACAAAGGATATAGATGTCATTCTTAAGATCTCACCAGATGATAGACAGTCTATTCAGCGATTGTTAGTCTGCTTAAAGAGTATGGGTTTTGATGTCCTTGAAGGCCATCGCAAAATTAGTTTCGTTGACTTATTTTTAGGGCTTCTAATATGCTATATTCAGCACTAGAAAGATCAAGTCAATGGTCAGCGTCGAAAAGAAGGAGAAACAGAAACGAAAACAACTGATAGATGAATTTTTTCCCATTTCGACTTTCAGATATACAAAACCCCTTGGTGCAGATTTGGTGCAATTGATGCAGCTTTTTCGAATATGTCCAAAAAATTGTTCGGTGCTGTTTTTTGTGCTTCTCGCCCTCATACGCTTATTATTGGGGGTGTATAAATGATAGGCATACTGTCAATGGGCGATATATTATTAATACATATGCTGTTTATAGACATCCTTGAATCACTGAGATCGCGACGATTAGACGCGACAAGAGACGCATCATATTTCCCAACAGAAGGGAGGACAGGCCTAAACCTTCTAGGAAGAGACGACCAGCGAAGAAACGACAAGATATTATGGCGGATGCCGACCTTAGCGATAGCCTCCTTAGCACGGTTGCGGGGCTTAACAGCTAAGATTCTAACACCTCTCAACTTAAAGTTTCCAGGCGGAATCTCTCTAAGCTTCCGCTGGGAATAGCTACCGACATTACCCCAATCTCTGCTGAAGTACTCAATACGCCCGTTTTTATGCCTTAAGGCATAGCCAGATAAGCGACTCCTAAGCCTCATTATCGCGTCTTTAGAGGCAAATTCGGAATCTAGATAACCAAGCCGCCTTCCATAGGGATGTTAGGTAATCCACAACTTTGTCGATAGTGAAGCTGTCTTGGGGCACAAAAATTCGTATAAGAGCGTTTAGGTTTATATCGGCATTATAGTACATCTTCATATTTTCGTGAAACCAGCATCGGCTTCTCCTTTCGGGTGGTTAGCCTCAGCCATCGAGTAGGCAGGCCAGTATCATCAATAGTGAATTCCACAGCCCCACAGAAGATGAATTTTACGATAGCGAGACCCCTGATTGCTTGCCAGAGACACCTGAGAACAGCATCAAGATACTCCTCACAGATCCTCCTCTGTATAGTGTGGTGGAGAAGGGATTTCGAGGGATACCGCAGTCCATAGCGGTATCTGGCTTCTGGAAGCATGGCATCATATTTTATGGTTCTGGCGAACCTTGCCGCTCTCCTATAGCCGTAGATCAAGCCAAGTATGGATAGGGCTGTCAGTTTCTCTGAATCATACATGGGCTTTCTTCTTCTCTTTGCAGGTTTCTAGACGATCCAGACTCTCTAATGGTATTTTTGAGCGTCTCCAATACCCTTCTTCCCCTCAAAATTTCCTGACACTTTCTCGCAGGAGGTTAATGACGACACTTCTCGTCCTTCTATCTCGCCATGGAGCTTTTCTTATCGCCCTTAAGTCTGTTCTTCCTGTAGTGCTCCATATCGAGTACTAGGCGTAGCGTCTCAATGATGCCTATCGACTTCGCGATTGGGTCTCCCTTA
This sequence comes from Candidatus Njordarchaeota archaeon, assembly GCA_029856685.1. Taxonomy (GTDB): domain Archaea; phylum Asgardarchaeota; class Njordarchaeia; order Njordarchaeales; family Panguiarchaeaceae; genus Panguiarchaeum. The sequence continues at coordinate 3,527 of JAHKKZ010000102.1, read as the reverse complement.
AGCTCACTGCGGAGTATCTCATCGAGAAATCCCAGCATTTTGCGTTTTCTTTGGCTTGCTGTGCTTGGGTATGTATACCTTATTACTGATGGTATCCATGAGTTTTTCGGCATCGAAGAACCTGATTATCATTATTAGGAGGCGATCTTCCAGCTGAGCAGCATTAAAAGAACTGTGGTCGCTTTTCAGCAGCTCTATACTTATGAGGGCTAGTGCCGCAGTGTATATCTGAGCCATTGCTGAGTATAGGGCCTCGCTGTCTGTTATTATCCTCCTCAGTCTTCCGCCGAGCGCCTGTTTATTATGTCTAGTACATACGTTGGATCGTTGAGCATATCCTATGTTGTAAGCCAAAAGTATATTGTTTTCTCAGTAATAATCCCCTTCACTATTATCAGCAGATGGCTCTCTGGGGCTCTTTCTGGCTCCACTACCTCAATAAGCAACATCGGATTCCTGAGTTCTCTTCGGAGTTTCTCCAATTCCCTTGATTTCGGAGGCATCTCTCTAGTAGGTATCCGCATATTGGGCATGCATTCAGTATCTGTCTTGCTTTTGTGCTGGCTTTTAGGTGCCTCAGTTTTTCTCTTTGGGCGTGTACTCGCTCGACATGTAATACAATATGTAAAAATTTTAAAAGACACTAATAAGGATACACTAATAAGGATATAGTATATAGTAGCGAATTTACTCATTATTAATTATATAGGTGTAATTATATGTCGTTTGGTAGGCGGATCTATGTATTAGGCTTCATTTTCTTACTAGTTCTACTTGTCCCTACTAGTGTATTTGCCCAAGAGAGTACATATGAATTATGGGTAACCGTGGAGAAGAGTGACTTTGGAACTAAACAATACTATTATTATGATCTGCATGTTGGTAATATTCATTGGGAATATATGGTCGACTTCCTAGAAGAAGATAATAATCCAGATTACGACTTCTATGCAATATATTTATTCATCACACTTACACCTTCTATTAGAATTGGGGATGGCCACGGATATATTTTTGGTGGCTATGTTATCTTTGATTTAAAAACAAGTGACAACATGATTGCTCACAGACTACCAGGTTCTACATCGGGAACAGCCGAGTATGGCGTAAGTGTAACTATCGGAGTTGATGGCGGTGCGTCGTTTAGTGCTTCAACATCCTACTCAATTCCATATGTCGAAATATCTCCATTAACAGATTATAGTTGGGGTGGATATGTTAGATGGGATTTCGAGATGAATAGCGTCTGGTGGAATTGGCGCGATGGTGCAAGAGATGATGAAAACGATTTATATTTTACAGCACTAGTTAGAGCCCAAGAAGGTGCACCTGTATACTTCGATATAATAATTCATACAAAGTGGTATTATGATTTTTATCGTTGGGGCACATTTTTAGAATATACCGAGACTATCAGCGTTTATTACGATGGAACACCAAATCAACCTTCTAGTGGTTGTCCACACCTTCTTATATACGACGGAAATAACTTCATCTACGAGAATAATCTCATTCCTGAATCAGTAGCATTTGACCCAGATGCTCCCTTTATTGAGGATTACGTGGATTATTACAAAATAACGAATAATATCTTGAGAGTGTATAATGATAGCTATATTTTACGTATAGCTGAACTAGATAATGATATCAGTTTCATCGATGATGTTCGATTATTAGCCGTAATTCATCTCAAACATATAAATATCGGTATAAACCAATACGATGAAATAATAGCATATAAGAGACATCTTTTACCTCCTAGCTATGCCGTCGATAGCTATGGGGAAAATGTGCTTCCAATATTAGCCTACGATGATGGGATCTACTATTCTGGCAATCCTGGTGATTATATAATTCTAAAATTTGACCATAAGAGGAAAATAAACTCTGCTAAATTAATTATAAAAGCGGATTATATAACAAAATATTCAATATTTGTCCAAGCACTCACAATTGATAATAATTGGCAAACAATAGCAATTGTTCATCCGAGACTAAACTGGTACACAAGCATAATAGATTTAACGTACCATTTAAAAATTATTAAGAAGCCGATTGTTATTAGGCTAGTGTTTACTGGAAACCATAAAATAGATTATATCGGCCTTGAGTTAAATAATAATGGTAATCGACCAATGATTATCTATGAATTGCCCTTAATAAGAGCTATATCTACTAACAATGAGGACATCAAAGAACTTCTAGTAAATAGTGATAACGAATACTTAGTTTTACAACCTGGTGATTTCGTAACTTTATATTTCGCAACGATAAATATCGATTGGAGTTATTTGTATGTTGATTTCGTATTAGTTATTGAGGGCCATTACATTAGAGTGGTGTAGAGAAGATGAGTGCTCAAACAAACAAGAGAATATTATTTCTAAAACTAATTTTATTTTTCAGTTTCTTCTTAGTGGCATTATCGCTTTATGGTTTTATACAAGGTAAATCCGATTTAGATCTGCTAGGTGCTATTTTACTAAGTATATTCGGAATATATCTAGAGCTCTTCGTTATAGCATATAGGTACCTATCCGAAGAGAAACTATAGATAAATAGAGTTCATGTTGATGATTGATTAGTACTCATGGTTGGAGTGACAGTCCAATTTTAATTGGATTCAAATTTATTATTTTTTCTGCATGCTAATTTTTCAGCATTCCCTAAATATGGGTGTACATTTTCTGGTTTTAGTGAAGTGTGATACTCACTTAAATTCGCTAAAGATATCCCAATAGATCCTATGGAGCAAATAAAGATAAATAAAGACAGAAAAACGGAGATTGACGTGTATAAAAAAGGCTTTAGTGTCGCTCCACGACCATATACACCTACTGCTTACTTTTTCTTAGCTATTTCTGACCATACATTTGGGTGGTAGCCGTCTGGTGCCTCAAAGGCGGATCCTCTTTTGGGCCCTAGAGCCCGATAAAAAACTAGCTTGGCTGCCCAAAGCGAAGGACGTACCTGAGCTTCGAGCTCGAATAGTAAAATGCCGACTATTGGGCGGCACGAGGTCACCAGATGGCTACCACCCAAGATAATAAACGGTCAATAGAGGTTAGACTTCTATTCCTATAAATATTCTTGCTATTGTTGCTATACCATATGTTGCTAGTGCGGCTCCTATGACCATCAGCACATTTAGAATTGCCTTTCTAAGTATATTAACGCCGCTTAGAACAGCTGTTAGTATCCCAGCAACGAATGTTGTTATGCTAGCAATAGTTATTGCTATTAGTGCGATTATCGGGGTGGATATGCCTAGAACCCCGCCTATGAAAAACGGTAGTATCGCGGGTAGGGCGCCAAGGATATAGTATGTTCCTGTTGTCTTCGCCACCTTACGTGGATTCTTAGGAGTCTCCTCAATTACTAATTTTTCTGTCAGATTGCTCAGCGTGTCTGAATCATCCCTTATATTTTCTATTAGCATATCAACGATATTCTCCTTAACACCTTTCTCCACAAGAATCCTCTTGAGCTCCCTCTCAAGGGTGTCTAACGCTACTATCTTCTTAGCT
>JAHKKZ010000101.1 GCA_029856685.1 Candidatus Njordarchaeota archaeon | reverse complement strand
ATGGAATCAGCATTCCTAGGATAAGCAGATATATTATTGCTTCTATCCCGCCGAACATAAGAGCGAATCCTGGAAACATCGAAATAATCATCACTACTATACTTATTAGCCAGCCCAGCTTTATGAACCCTAAGAGCTTCCTATCCATGAAAAGGAATATATCTCTCCAGACTCCTTTGATGGGCAGGATTCCTAACTTCATTGCTATGGATCCTAGAAAGGCTGAAAAGATCAACCCAAGCATGAATGCTAGAGCCGAGCGCATCAGTGATGATGCATCCGGAAGTAAAAAGGGCTCATTATGTGCACAGAGAATACCGACCGATGCATGATTCTCCGTGAGATAAACCAGCTCTCTAGCATTGTTCAGAGCGTCCCTCTTAACGGATTTATCATAGCTCCACTGCAGTGGCATATCTTGCCATACTAGGATGCCATATTCGTCAAACACCTCCCAAACAAGGGGATTCACATGTGCATGTATTCTGACGGCGTTTATATTTGCCTCCCTCATAAGTCTAGCATCGTTCTCTATCCTCTCCCTAGTTACCCACGCTAGGCGCTGATCTGTTGGACCATAATTTGTGCCCCTAAGAAAAATCTTTCTGCCATTCAGATAAAATGTCCATCCATCATGTTTCTGGATGAGTTTCACTTCTTTTATGCCGAATACCACCTCCTTCTCATCAGACACATTGTCAGCAACTATTACTTTTGATATCAACTTATAGAGATTCGGATTGCCAAGATCCCATGTCCACCAAAGCTTAGGATTCTCTAGGGTTATCACTGTTTCATATCTGTTTATTCCTCGACTAACTGAGACCTCAATCTCATAGTGCTGGGGCTCACCCTCAAAATTTTTAGGTTCTAATTGGAGGTGGATCCTAGCATTGCCCTCATATTCGCTTCCCAACCAAAATAGTATTCTCAGTTTAGCCGTATTCTTCTCTATACTGGGTACTATCTTTATTCTCTCGAACCAGACTTCACCAGTTCTATGAATCTCAACACTTCTCCAGATACCGCCCGGATTGAACGTTGGGTCTCGGCAGTCCCAATGATAGAATATCCCGCCAACTTGCTTCTTCCTATTTATATTCTTTTCATCAAAGCTCTCGACCCGAACCACCAGAACATTTTCGCCCTCTCTAGCCACATTGGTTATATCAAATTTGAAGGGAGCAAAGTACCCAGAGTGCTCACCAAGATATTTCCCATTCAGCCATACTTCTGCGCGGTAAAACACACCTAAAAATACTAACCAGATTTTTCCTTGTTTCTCTGGTAAATTGAATTTTTTCCTATACCAGACGACCCCCGAGTATTTTTTGAGATCTCCGACATCTTCTTGCCAGTGTCCTGGTACTCTTATGTCGAACCACTCTGAATCATCATAATTTGGGTTGGAGATCTTGTCGATATTAATACTATTTTCTTTTTCCGGGATTATTTTCCAGACACCATCAAGCCTCAGAATAAGCATAGCTTCCACCGTTTTTTCTGATACATTAAAACTGAAATTCCTAATTATACTTATGGCGATGATGAAGGAGGTGATCTCGGAGATTGTGAAGAAGCCCGGCTTTTCTGAGTCGCCGATCCAACTTTTATTTGAGGAGAATATTAGCAACATAATTTTGATGCCATAACCAATATTTGCTCTAATTAGCAGAATTCTAAGAAAAATATGTTCATCAATAAAATTTATAGCAAATATATGCTACTCATAGAAACATTATAGGATTCGATTTCAAATCAGCAAAGATATGCTCTGCTAGGGGGGTATTATCACTTTTTCGCCACTTAGGATATATATCTCGCTCCTGATAAGCTTTCCCCAATCATCAATAAAGTAGAATCTACCATACACTTTCTTTCTCTCTTTTAGTATTGTAGGAAGCCAATATCTGTCATCTTCCCACATTTTGTCGTATGGAATCTTATCAATCTCAAACCATTCAGGTTTTGCTTCCTCCGACTCTTTTAGTTCCCCCCTGTAATCTTCAGCCCGAAATATATGGACGAACCCATATAGCGACCCATCATTATAGAACTCAAGCAGCCCTGCCCATTCAACACCTAATGGCTCTACTCCGATCTCCTCAATACATTCTCTTATTGCTGCTTGTAAAGGTGTTTCGTTTTTCTCAACCTTCCCGCCAACACCATTATATAGGCCCGCGCCTAGTCCTTTCTTTTTTAGTATTAGGAGAACTTTATTGCCCTTAGTTATATAGAGAAGAGTCTCTACATGCACCATTAAGAAAAACACCTTTGGAACATTATTTAAGCTTCTTTACTATCGGTTTCCCTCTCTTGAATGTTATCCTAACTACCTCGCCTTCCTCTTTTGACCTAGACTTCTCCTCTTTTACGTCCTCTAGGGGTTCACGCTTTTCTATTCTTACGAGCCCCGACTCTTCTTTGTGCTCTACAATTACTGGTTTTCCGCTTCTAAATGTCATCCTTACTCCCTCTCTAGGGGGCTCATGCTGTTCTTCTTTTCGCTCTTCCTCTATGCTTTCTCTCCTCTCTATTTTTATCAGACTGTCCTCTTCGCCACCGTACTTGCCTTCAGGAGTTTCAATAACTATTCTTGCTCCTGGATACATCTGTTCTAATTGCCTCTTAAATTTTTCGATGTCGATGTCTCCATGGACTCTGGCATGAACTTCAGTTCCTTCTGGCGTCGAATGAACTTCAATAGAGTAGCCCGTTATACCCGATTCCGCTGGAAATTCCATGTCTTCAAAGTCCTTAAAGACCCTGCTGAAGAAATCATCAAAAAAGCTTCTTCTCTTCTTTTTTCCCATTCTCGCCACCCATACGCCAATTTTCAGCTTTCCATATGAATAATAACGATGAGCTTTAATTTAATTTAAACATCGTTTTTTCTGAAAACCTAATCTTAACTGCCAACTACCTAACAGAACTTGGATTCGTCTAATATAGATTAGCCTAAGCAAAATTATATAAGTGGAGTAGTTGAATAAACCTATTTCTAGCCTCCCGTAACCTCTTTACCATTGACAAATATTTTTAGTATCTTTGCTTCTCTTACTTCTTTTGGATTTTTCGTATCTACTTTCTCTAGGACTAGAAAAGATGCTATGTATCCTTCCTCCAATCTTCCTAATTTATTTTCTATAAACATAGAGTACGCAGCAAAGTGTGTATAGCATTCAGCCGCTTCATAGAAACTAAGTCTTTCGTTCTCCCGCGGATGTATCATTGCGCCATAGATCCCATATAGTGGGCCGGGAGGCATATTATCGCTTCCAAAAGCTATTAGTCCACGCTTAGTAAGTATTGTTTTAAGCGGATTCATTCTCTCTGCACGTTCCCAGCCTAATCTATGCTCATAGAGCCCCCCTCTCTGCTGCCAGTTAGCTATAAAGTTTGGCTGCATGGAAGGAACTATATTGTACTTCGCGAGTTTCTCTATGTGATCTTCATGCGGTATCTCTAGATGTTCTATTCTATGTCTAAGCTCCGGATCGGTATGCCTGTATGCATTTATAACAATATCTATTGCTGCGTCACCAATGGCATGTATCGCTAGCTGTATTCTCAGCTTATTTGCGAGTTTAATAAGTTCTCCCAGATGCTCCTCGGGTACTAAAAGGAGGCCACGGTTGCTTGGATCATCCTTGTACGGCTCAAATAAGTAGGCTGTTCTTGCTCCTATCGAACCATCCACGATGATCTTTAGACCCGTTATTATGCCCCCATACTTAGACATTACCTTATCTAAACCCTCCGATAGAAGTTTCTCTAGGTTCTCTATATAATAATAGAAATATGTTTCAACGTACTGCCTCAATCTCTCCCTTAGCCGAGCTGAGGGGGGCAATATTGAGCCCATATCAGCGGTAGCTCCAATGCCGAGAAGAAGTAAGTCGTTAAGAGCGCTAATTGAGGGTTTCAGCTTGTATTTCTCTATAATGCTCTGAACAATTAAATATACATTATCCTCAACAACAATACCTTTCTCAAAATCCTTAAATATGCCCCTTGATAACCCAAGTTCTTCTATCAAACATGTATTGACAATCGCCATATGTCCATCTATGCGTAGCAAAAATATTGGCTTATCCCTAGAAACCTTGTCCAGTTCCTGTCTAGTCGGATACTCCCTCTCGGGCCATCGCGACTCATCAAAGTTCTGTCCAAGAAAAATACTTTTTATACCCAGAACTTCCTGAATTAGGCTAAAAAGAGCTTCTTTTGATCTAACATTTGATAGATCTACCCAGTTAGCCCTAACAGCATGGTTAACAATGTGAGAGTGAGCATCGATAAATATTGGAAGAACGAGGTCCTTTTTCAGATCTAGTTTCTCATCGAAGTAGCGAACAAAAACATCTTTTTCTATTCCCAAAGCCCGTCTCTCTTCCGTCCTATAGTCTATGAATTCTATTCCTAATACCACTTCCTAGCACCGCATATGATTAGCATGTTCTAATAATTCTTCGAATATTAAAAACCTAATTAGGAAAATCCAACAGAAATATATTCCATCAAAAAATATCTATGTAGGATGGTGATAGTTGTGAATCTAAAAGCGAAAAAATTGATAAGCATACCCATGCCGAAGGAGTATCTTGAATCCCTTATACATGCAGGATACAGAATAATTGGTAAGTATGGTGCATATGAGCCATGCTACTACTTTAAAACTGCTCTAAAGGATAGGATTATGTGCTATAAGTATTGGTTCTACGGGACTAAGACCCATAGATGTATTCAGTGGTCTCCAATTGTGGAGTGTAATCAAGCATGTCAATTCTGTTGGAGGGTTCACAGAATGGATCTAGGTTTGCCTCCCTTCAAGCTAACGGATCCCGAGATTATTGATTGGGACGAACCTGAGACGCTAATAGACCTGGTCATTAAGGAGTACTATAAGACTCTAAAGGGGTTCGATCCACGATACAACCCGAAAGTCGACCGAGAAATGTGGGAGGATGCTATGAGGGGACCAGACCACCTAGCAACATCACTCATAGGAGAGCCTCTTATGTACCCTAGAAACGACGATCTCATGTATTTGGGAAGGAAAAAGGGTATGACGACCTTCATAGTTAGTAATGGTACGATGCCACATGTGTTGGAAAGAATGCACACGTTGCCTCATCAACTATATATAAGTGTTGT
>JAHKKZ010000100.1 GCA_029856685.1 Candidatus Njordarchaeota archaeon | reverse complement strand
TCTGTGAGCCAGTAGCCAGAAACATCGAGATATTCGTCCGAGAAGTAAAGATAATATGTCGCTTCTGATCTCGGCGACGCATTATAGTAGAACCAGAGATCGAAGTAAGCCAAGCTACCATCGTCCATGACACTATAGTTGTCGACCTGAAATAGAACGCTTCTCCCCTCATCATCCGTGAGAACCAGTGTTTCGTTGAATGGTCGCGGGGTAATATCTGTGAAGTTAAACCTAACCATTATGGGCCACATATAGATGCTTCTGTTGAGGGGATTATATATTGTGATAGGTATCCTGAATCGCAGATTCGAAATGTGCCATACTCCGCTTTTTGCTTGAAGGGCACTATACCCATTTCTGAGATGGGGCTTCCCGTCGCCGCATAGCTTAGAAATACCATCGTTTGATTGGTGGACAATGATTCCTCTATCATCGCTGATCTTACTGGTGCTCTGAGGAGAATCAACGTTTGTATACAGATACCCAGAATATGCGAGCATAAAGACGTATATCATCAATATTAATAGGGCCGATATACGCAAGGAGATCTCCTCCCCTATGAACTATGTAGATATCTTAGACGTGAACCTACCCGCTAAGACCGCTAGAATTAGCAGGCCTCAACGGGTAGGGATTAACAATAACTTTAGGTGGGATTCTATATACACAAAAAGTTTTTTATAAAATTAACGTAAACATTCTTCAAATAATATTTAATCATAACTGAAAATTATTCAACCAAACAATCCTATGACCTATCACCACTCGCATTATACGCAAATTTGATGTCATCCGTTGGGGAGAACAAGTGAGGTAGTTTTATACGCATTTCCGATCATTCTGAAGCCTAAACTAAATTCATTTGGTCTTCTTGAGATATTTTTGGATCTTACTTGTTATATAGGCGGTCATAACCTTTATGTTGTTGTTCTCGCATCTCACAATGACACATATAGTTTATCGTTTAGAAGTTTCTGGAAAAACCGTATTACAATATTCATCATGCGCAATATTATCTGGTCTTTTAATGCATCCATCTATTCGCCGCTTGTCGATACCACGTTCGATTAAGCGTTCTAATGCGTGTTTGGTATACTTAATTCGGACCACTTAACATCGCCAACAATTATCTCTGGTATAATCTTCTCGGGTGGGAGATATATTATCTTGTTGAGGTCTATATTTCTTTTGGAGAAAGCAAGGATCTCTATCCCTAGGATTTCTCCATCTTCACCGATATCGAGTATTATTCCATCATCTATTTCTAGGGATTCCCTTGGTTTTCCAGATCCGAACTTCATGTACAGGGCGTCAGCCTCAACATCATAGCTAATAAGCATTAATGACACCTCCATAAAGATAGTATCCATTGAAGAATTAATAAAGATAAACTTTAAGCATTTCACTTTCGAAATTGAAGTAATAAAAAATAGCGATTAGTAGCCTAAGTCTCATTCGCCTAGAGGAGATCTAAGGTCGTTCTGGAACAAGAGATGAGGTAGTGGTTTTCAGCTCTCAGTCGAACTCATTAGGTAGACTTCAAGTATAGCTTCTTTATTTTAGGATCTTCCAAGCTTTCGATAAACTCCTTTGGAATAGCTATGTTCCTCATCTTAGATATACTGAGAATTAATTCACTTACTTTTATTCTTGTTTTGAGTTTTATTCTGTAGTCATTTAAAAACCGTACAAGAACATCAAATTCCTTATGCTTAAGTATGCTATCTATTATTATTATGAGGAGATATTGTCTTAGTTTTTTATAGCTTATGATGCTTGCTGCTATTAGTGCTGGAAGGATCATTTTGTTTCTAATAAAGCAAAGCGTTAGGTGTTTTAGGGCATCGTTTAGCCTCCACTGCTCCTCGATTTTTGATATATGATTAAGTGCTGACGCGTAGTCATTAATTGCACAGCAGTATAGTACATTTAGATAGGGATCCGATTCTATCACCCGTCGCAACGATCTAATTATGCTTTTGTATGACTTTCGATCAGAGTCATCCAAATTTTTTAGGTAGGGGAACTCGTCTACGGATTCCCACTGCATCGCCTTTCTGAATTGCTCTATGGCCGATAATAAGTTTCTGAGAAACTTCTTGGCTTGAGCTCCCATTGATGGGTTATTTATGTATGGTTTTATGAGAATAAGCTCCAGTACATCGCATAGTTGTAGAAGATCCAATTTTCTATCAGAGAAAACAAATAATATTTCTGAGTCCAACGGACGTAGTCCAAGTATTCTTTCGAGAGAGATATCTATTTGGGGCCAATTAAGAGCGTTGAGGTGCCAGCCGCATATTTTTGGCTCAGAGCCTACAACAAATATATTTTCAGGCTTTAAATTAATGTTAGTTATCCCAATTTTATGTAGACAGGAAACCGTGGAGACGAGTTTTCTTGCGATACGCTCGACATAGTAATAGTTAACGCGTCCAGTGACTATCTTTGAGATAGGTTCTCCAACAGGTGAGAATACAGCGAAGGGTAACCTTCTATTCTTGTTGCTATAATCCTTGATGGATAGTAAGCTATCTAAATATGACGCTAGGATATTCCAAATTTTAGCGCGTTCATGAAACTCATAGATAGTGAATAAGTCTATTTGTTGGAGTGTATGAGCAGGCACATCAATAAATAATTCTTCTTTGGTTTTTGTGTTAATTGCTCTCCACCGCTCAAAGTTTGATTCGAGTTTGACCCTCTCTATTAATTTGTATTTAGTTCCAGCAATAACTTTTTTCTCCCTTAGGTAGTACTTGTACCACCTAGCATCAAAATTCCTATTTGGATTAGATCTAAGTAACCTATTGATATATATTGGCCAAAAGAGAATCGCATAGTAGATATACAGCATCAGAGCGACAGGAAAAGCATTAGTAGTATCAGTAATCATCATGAAGAGTAATATCGTTAGAAGAAAAAGGAACGTCGCCTCACCGACGTATCCTAAAATTGATAGGCCTAAAATAGCTGAAAATGATGTCTGAGCAAGAAACAGTGCTGCGAAAAGCTGTCCCTCCTCGGTGTTCGCCAGCCGTATAAGGGGAGGAGCACTAAGCAGAGCTAATATGATCCCCAAAACCAGTAGAAGTAGACTATTTGCTGCTGGGCTCATTAGTATTACTGCTTCCCCCAATAAAAATAGAAAAGTGAAAAATACTATATCTTCATATTCCTTTGGTGAATAATAAAAGGCTATGAAACATGAAGTAAGAATTATTACTATCGCGAATAGAAACTTAAATATGCCACAAAAAGCAAAAGCTAAAGTGAGTAGAAAGGGAGGCATATACGTTGAGAATATAACATAAAAGTATGGTTTCAAAGAGAACTCTAACGCGAGCAGCTTAGATATGATGGCATCATCAGAAGCGGAAGAAGGGGCCATAGACCCCCACCCACATAAGAGGGGTAGCCCTATGAAAAAGAATATAAAACACAAATAAAAAGGTAACGGTCCTAAGACTGGTAAGAACCTTAGAACTACAAATGCCAGTACTAAAATCACACACTTAGGAGTACATATCTGATCGGTCTGTGCGCATATACCCTCTCCAAGAAATATTTCTAATATTAAAGATACAATACTTTTGGAGCTACAAGAAGGTATCTGGTATGAGAAGAGTTCTTGTCGCTGGGGCTTCCAGGTACCTAGGCAAATACGTTGTGGCGGAATTAAAGCGGAGAGGGTACTGGGTGAGAGCGTTTGTCAGAAACCCAGAGAAACTCAACCATGTTGGACCATACCTAGAGCCAGCCGTCGGAGAAATCATTGATGAGGTTTCTAGGCGTATTTGTTGATAGGTTTCTTAGGAGTGTCCCTCCTGGCTTTAATGTTGTTTTGCCTCATGTCTGCGCTTTAGGTCATATTTCTAGCGGTAGCTTATTTTACTGGCACATATATCCTCAGTACTGCTGAGCTTCTAAGTACAGATCGAGACTAGAACACACACAAAGACGCTCTCAATTTCTGTCATTAAAAATCAGAGTGAAACTGATACATATTGTTAGACAGTGTGGTAGGCGGGAGACAGACAAAACCAAGAACATTGAGATTTAGATTGAACAGCGGCAGTCTCAATGAGAGAATTCAAATTCTCCATCCGACCTCTCGGATTGATCTATTTTTGTCGCTTGGGGGTTGGGTCTGTATATGGTGTGTATTGCGTCCGCGAGAGGCCTAGGGGAGGAGTAAGTCTTAATAGAAATTGATTCTAGGTGGTATTGTTTCTTCTCTCTTATGAAGGATTGCATAGGTATAACTGCAATCAATGAGTGTAATCCAATAGCACTTAACTTAAAATTTATCAAAGTTTATTATTTTTAGAATAGGGATTATATCATGGTGGATGCCTTGTCGACGACATCAATAATAGAGATTAGGGTTCCTTCCCAGTATGCTGATTTTTCAAGGAAAATAATAATAGACTCACTAAAGGCAAAGCTAAGAAATCTTGAAGGATTAAAGGAGGAACTCATGAGAAGGCTTAAGAGACTATGCGAGAAATATAAGTGCAGGCATGAGGACTTGGAAGAGAAGCTTAAGGCAATCGATGATGCAGGGGCGGATTTAGATTGGGTCGAGTACGTTGCAGTGAGCGAGATGATCAGAGATGTGGATAAGAAGATTGGAGTTCTGAGGGTTATCATTGAGCAGAACGAGACTTGATGTGGTCTTAAAGAAGATAAGGGATACATTAGGAGGTTTTCTAGGAGAAATCGAAGTACTAGCACATTATGTTATGAATGATAGGGAATACTTAAGAGTTAGAATTGAGCTTGAGGCTGGGTTCATTGAAATTCGTGAATATCTGATTAGTGGTTATGTGAAGAATTATGCATATTACTTCGAGTATCAGAATAAGAGAGTGTGGTGGAATAACAAGCCGCATCATAAAGAAATAGCCACGTATCCTCATCATAAGCATGAAGATGGCGTTGTAATGCCCCTAGAAAAACACGACCTTGAGGATTTCTTGAAGCATGTTAAGAAATATGTAGAGTCGCTAAGCGGAGAAAAGAAATAAAACTCTGCGAGTAAAAATTAACATAATATGATTTACGAGATCGTATATCTTAAGTCTTCTAAGCATATCCTATACACCAAGACGGGGAACTGGTTGCCCAAAAGTCACGAAGTGTATAACAAAATTTTTCTATCCGACCATACTTGAGGAGGTACATATCTGATCGGTCTGTGCGCATATACCCTCTCCAAGAAATATTTCTAATATTAAAGTTACAAT
>JAHKKZ010000010.1 GCA_029856685.1 Candidatus Njordarchaeota archaeon | reverse complement strand
ATGAGGAGGAGAGATATCTCAGTGTAGATGGAAGCGTATTCTGGTTATGATTTCCCGGGTTTCTCTTCCAGTTCTCGGTTTGGGGTCCGTACCTGCTAATCATCTGTCTTTCAATTAGCTGATTTAGATGCCTATGGAGATCCATAGGGCTGCGGGTATGGATAAGGAAGGTATACTATACATAGGGAGGAGCGACATATTAAGGGAGAGGATAAAAGATTTCTGGGGAACCATAAATGGTAATGTTAAGCCACATTCGGGAGCTAAAACGTACTACTACAATTTTGATAAGTACTTCCCTAAGGAGAGGCTTGAAGTTCGATGGGCACTCATTAAAGAATCCGAGGAAGCAGAAGACGCTGAAAAGCAATTACTAAACGGGTATTTAATAAGAAATCATTCCGAAAGTCCTATAAACAAGAGAGTGCTTCGTCGCGGATAATCTCTGTGTATATTTCTCCTGAGAACAATTTCTCACCTTTATATAAATTGGAAAGAAATATTCTTAGTGTGGGCCATGGAATCGATATGGGAGGTACATATGAGTGATGAGATATTCATTGTTTCTGACCCAGAAATTTGCCATGGAAAGCCTGTGATTAGGGGGACAAGAGTTCCAGTAAGCGTGATAATTGGGATGTTGAAGAATGGCTATACCCCGAAGGAGGTTCATGAAGAATATCCATCGGTTTCACTCCATATAATCGAGACCATATATAAGAAACTGAAAAAGGGGGAGAAACTATTAGCGGAGGTAAAGGTCTCCTAGCATGTATATTATCGCTGACGAAAATGTACCTAAAGTCATAGTCAGATATCTCCGAGGAATCGGGCATCACGTATTGTTTATAGCAGAAGATCCATCGCTTAGAGGCATAAAAAATAAAGAACTCCTAAAGCTTGCAAAAGAGAAACAAGCTGTTCTCTTGACGTGCGACTCCGATTTTCTAAGGTACATTAATATTCATCCAATAGTATATTTGGAGCAATTAAATGACCCAAAAAATATGCTTGAGCTCGTCAAGTCACAATTTAGCAAAGCCCTAGAGAAAGCCACCAAAAATAATACGACAGTAGCTATAAAGAGGGAATAATCATTATTAAAAGATCATGTAACAATATTGTGAGTATTTCGGCACCGAGATGCCACGTGTTAATGCTTTATAAAGATGATAAGCAGTACCAATTTTCATAGACGGGTCACAGATATAAATCTGCCCCAGCCTCAATGATGGGACCGGAGTCTGGATGACGGCGGAGGAGACCCCTCCTAAGATGGGTGCCCTCAGTGGCGGGCACGACTGCTCCCAATGAGGTACTGATCCGCATAGATGAGGTGCTGAGGGGGAGCCCGAGTCCATAATATCGAAAATATCGGAAGTATTCAATTTATCCAAAATCTAGGACTCGGGCGACCACGATGCTCATAGTAGAAAACTTATGAGCAATTGTTTTTATGAATTTGTCATTTATCCATTGAAGTAAGTTTACAGTATAGTGGGGTGTGTTTTTCATGAGACCAATATTGTGGGATGGTTGGGTAATAGATTACTATGATGCATTGGCTTATCTTAGGAGAGAAAAAACATGGTTTGAAGTTAAGCACAGGAAAATGAGGTTTCTAGTCGATACGGGAACCCTCAGAACAATAGTACCTAGAGGACTTCTAGAGGACATAAATCCCCTAAATATAAGGGAAGTTCGTGCCCAAGGCATATGTGATAGACCAGCAAGATTTATGCTATCACATCTGGGAATTGCTCTGGCTGTTGATGACAAGCATGTTGTTTCAATTCATGGAGTATTAATCCCTCTAGAAGACGAAGTTGAGAAGAAACTCAAGGAGGTTCTTAGTGCCCATAGTGCGGATGCTATCTTGGGGCTCATCTCGATGGATGAATTACATGTAGTGATCGATGAAAAAACAAAGAAGCCCAAACTCATGCCGTTAATGATATTATGAGACTAATCACCTTATGTAGGAGAATCCTAATCTGCAGGATTAATACGGATTCTTGTCATCTCGAATACTAGTCATATCCCATCAGGAGGCATATTCTATCAGCGAATTATGCGATGCTGATCTGCTTACTATCTTAGTGCCCTGTTAAATGACAGACTGAATTTTTCTATCTAATAGTTTTTTGGCCTCCACTAGGAACTTATTATTGATGTACTCGCTCCTGATCACACGAAAGCCTTCATTTATCACGAGCTCCCCCACGAATTTTAGACCGAACTCATCCATTTCCTTATCGAGGACTATAAGTCTTCCACTCTCGCCGATAATTCTATGAACACTTCTGAGGATCCCTCTCAACACCACCAGGTTATCATAGAGGATACACCTATTAATTTTTGCTCTCCCAATATATCTCAAAAACTCTGCCTTGCGAAGCTCATCTGTTGCCTCATGAAGCGTGAATAATAACGTAATAAGGTCAGCATTGCTCACTAATAATGAACGAATATCAACGCACTTAAGGATTATATTTCTCGGCGACCCAATAAGTCGAAGTATGCGTCTTATAACATCCGCTATGAGTACACGATTATCCACTAAATACAATGTGACCCCCTTATTCACCATAGCATGCTTTACTAGGAACCTTGATGGCCCCGTCAAGTAGCCGGAGCCAATATCAACAATAATCCCCTTAGTAGGTAGTGTGAATGGAACGTCAATCTTAGCCCTTATAATCTTACTTGCGATGTGTCTAGCGATGAACTCCAACATCGATTCCTGTATATCTCCTCTCTCTTTCACCAACAAGATTAGTTTCTTTAATTCGTCCGATATTTCCGCATATGACTCCTTGATGACGTAGCTCCAATAGAACTCAGGGATATCCCCTGTAGAACATCTAAAGATGAAGTGGATTGTCGAGAATGGCTTATCAAGAATTATCCTAAGAAGCCCCCTAGAGAAAATCTGTGATAAATTATTCAAGATTCCCTGAAGTAGTTGCTCATTATTAGCGCCCAATGAATGCACCGGTGAACGAATCATAGTGAGTATTCGCGTCTACTACTAGGGATCTAAAAATGAAAGTTGTTTAAGAGAATGTTTGGTGCCCACAGTATAAGCGAAACTACTGAGATGCCGATGCAAACAGCGGTGACCCCCCCAAAATCAGAATCAGAGTTGAGGAGTGAACGAAGCTCTAAGCACCGAGGGTAGCTGCGCTGTGGATTGTGAAGAGGCATACCTGATTGTCCTCAAGAAGGGAAGCAGGATTCTTAATGGCAGGGTAAGACATACGAGCTTAGATACAGTATTGCTGTGGACGCTAAGGGCCACACGATATATGTTGTAAGCAAGGAGATATTAGAGGGCAAAGCCTTACTCCTCATCGAGAGCAACAGGGCTATCGGAGTTAAGTTTGAGAATAGGAAACACGAAGAAAACCCCTAACACACCACAGAAAAACCAACACACCTAAAAACCCTACCACACCGAACAGATTTACCTCCAATTTAAAACAGCTAATTATAAAAAAACAGACATTAGTAATCAGCAAACCAACCAACATATAAATATAACACACATGATAGTAATAGGTGAACAAGATGTTCCTTCCGCCCGAAAGAGCACCAGGCGCATACGATAGAACGCCGGTGATGTATGACCCGCGTGGTAGGATACTCCAAATATTGTATGCGAGGAGGGCTGTTGCTCAAGGTACTCCTAGTTGTGGTATAATTTTTAAGGATGGGGTTGTTTTGGCTGGGAAAAGGAAGATGTCAGTATTGCTTATGCCTAATAGGAAGGTTTTTCAGATTGATGAGAATATTATTGCTACGTTTGCGGGGTATAGTAGTGATGGGATGTTTTTGATTGAGAATGCTAGGGACTACGCAGCGTCGCTAAGATTTGTCTATGGGAGCGAGAAGCCTGATATCTATGTGGTCGCCAGATATATTAGCTCAATAATGCATCAGGCAACGTTATATGCGGGGCTTCGTCCATTGGGGGTGTCGGTAATACTTGGTGGGAAAGATTTATCTGGTCCACGGCTATTCTTTAGTGACCCTGGTGGATCTACGGTGGCTTGGAGAGCGGGTGTTATTGGGCTTAACGCTAAATTGGGGGAGAAGTTTCTGGAGGAGATATTTAAGTTGAATTCTCCTGATCAGATATCCTTTGAGGATGCTGTCAAATATGCTATTACTGCGATATCGATAGCTCTTGGGTATGTTCCTACGCCAACTGAGATTGAGATTGGATATGTGAGGGGAGAGGAACCAGCAAGTATTACTACTGCGGATACTGCTGAAATAAAGGATCTATATGGGGAGTCTAAAAGTTTGTTTGAGGAGTGGAAGAGTAAGATTTCGGCTACTGAAGAAAAGGAGGAATCTGAAGGGGAGGAGTAAGACTAGGGGTGTGGATGATGTTTGGTAGGGAATTTCTAAAGGACAATAGAGTCTTCCATGGTACTACAACGGTTGGCTTGGTGTTCAAAGGTGGTGTTGTTATCGCTGCTGATAAACGTGCATCTGCGGGATCGATAATAGCGTCTAAAAGAGCTGTCAAAATTCATAAAATCACAGACTACATAGCTATGACTATTTCTGGTGCTGTGGCAGATGCTCAAGTTCTTGTTCGGTGGCTCCGTACTCGGGCTCAAGTTTTTCGGCTAAACGTTGAAAGGGAGCCTACAGTTATAGAACTGGTGAGTCTTCTCTCAAATGTCATGCATTCCTACTTTAAGAGATTGATACCCTTCATCACACATTTTATTGTTGGGGGGGTGGATATATCTGGGCCGCATATAGTCTTTCTTGATCATGCGGGTAGTATGCAGGAGGAGAAATTTATTGCTACGGGTAGTGGTTCGCCTATGGCGCTGGGTGTTCTGGAGGATGGTTTTAAAGAAGATTTGACTCGGGATGAGGCAATAAGACTTACGTTGACAGCTCTGAGATCGGCTATACTTAGGGATGTTTTTAGTGGGGATGGTATAGATCTCGCAGTTATTACGCGTAAGGCCGGCTTTAAGAAGCTTACTCCTAAGGAAATAGATAAGTATATCAAGATGTCGAGTCTCGAGGTATCAACATAGAATCGGAACCGTTATCCTCCTAGGAGCATTACCTATTTTTCTAGGTGACTGCGGATGGGTAAATGGCTATTTGGTATCCCTGTTAGTGCCGATAGGATCCGGGTGAGGGTACGGGGGGTTTACTCTACGGCTCTGACGAGATTTTTCTTATCCCAGGGATTTGAAATAACACAACCGAGTCCTAAGGTGTGTGAGAGGTTTAGTTTTGAAAATCCACAGTACTTAAGCCCCCATATAGACATAAAAGCTAAGGGCTCAAGAGCGATTGTTGAGAGCTTAGAGCGATTTACTTCCACGTTTAAGAAGGTCTTATTGGAGAATTTTGATGATGTCATTATCTACCAGGAGCCGTACACAAGAAATAGCATCTGGAGAGGCGTTGTGACCAAAAAGCTTAAAGATGGGTACCTAGTACGATTTTCATTGAATCAAGAGGGGTTCCTACCAAATGAGGAGGCGCAGCAACAATACAGGGAAGGCGACCTAGTGGTTGTTGAGGTGAAAGACTATGACCAAAAGAACGGCAGGGTTGTTCTCACGGAATTTATCTCAATACCTGGTGAATATGTGGTTTTAGTTAAAAAGGAGATGGTTAAAGTTTCAAGGAAAATCAAAGGGACACGTAAAATAGAGCTCCTAGACATAGGTAATATTCTGAGACCTCCGGGTTGGGGCGCTATTTTTAGAACATCGGCTATGTATGCTTCTTTAGACGCTATAAGTGACGAACTCAAAAAGCTTCAAACTCATGCTGAAGAGCTTCTTAGAAACCTAGAGAAGGTACCTGCTTTTACTCAGATACGTGAGGGAATAAACCTATTAACTATATTCTTTCCCAGCAATGCTAAGAGGCGACTGGATGATATCCGTTCCGAAGTAGTCCCAACATTGAAGGGTCATCACTGGATAAAAACTTTGGGAAGGGCACCGAGCCTTCTTGTCGACTTTCTAGAAGAAGTGGGATATCGCTATTCGAATGTAGGTATTGATGAGCTTTCGCGAGTAACAATTGACTTCATTAAGAAGAACCTGTTGCCTAAGAAAGGAGATGTTGTATCAATACATCATATAAAGCCTTCGATGAAAAGGATAGTTCTAGGTCCAGCGAAAGTCATTGATGTGAAAGAAGCGGATGGTCATCCCGAATATGTGATGTTTAGAAGATTTTCCGCGGGTGGATATTACGATGGGATAAATGCTCCTAAAGAGTCCGGAGATTTCGGAATAACCGTTGCTAGGGAAGGAGACACAAAACTTCTGACTGTGTATTATGACATGAACCTGAATCTCAAGGGGGTTTATATTAATGTTAATTCGCCAATAGAGATATATCCACACTCAATACGATATGTGGACCTTGAAATAGATGTTGTTAGAACATATGAGGGTGATATTATGATTATAGACCGGAAGAAACTTGATAGATATGTTGGACAAGGCGTTATTTCGAAGAAGCTATATGAGTTCGCTACGGAAAAAGCACGGGAATATAAAGCATGGTTAGAGACGACTGGCTTGGACTATATAAATGAGCTATACGAAACTGTCCGGGAGGCCATAGAAGAGGAACTTATAGTGTCCTAATCAATCCTCGCCGAGAAGATCTTCTATTTTTGTTAAAAGTTCTTTTAAACCATCTCCTGAGATTCCCGAGACAGGCCATACATCAAGTTTTATCGCCCGCGGGTCTATTTTTCTTATGGCGAAAGGAAGGTTTCTGTCCTGGATCCGCAGTAATATTTGTCGGGGGTTATTTAGTAGGTTCCATATTTTCTTCATTTCTGATGGTGGTAACATATCAATTTTTGTTAGAGCGCCTAGCATGGGTATATATATTCTTAGTGAAACGCTAGCGGCGAGCAACAGTAGTGAGAGCATCGAACTCGCATCAGAGCAAAGAAAAGGATCGAACAGAAATAATGCTAATGCTTTATTATCTGGGATGTCTAGTATCGCTTCTTGGAGGAGCATCATCCCCGCATGTCTAAACACAAATAGTTCCAGTTGACCTGGTGTATCGACTACAAGTATTTCTGGTCCGCTTTCCACAACCTCTCGCTTTATCCGGCGGCTGAACTTAACAGCAATATCTATAGAAGCTATAAGCCCACCATTTGGTCCTAAGCCGAATCGTCTCATAACGCGTTCAGTTCTTACGTAGCGCCTGATATCGATATCAGGTTCATCATATGGATATACCACTGCTGCTGGGTCTAGATTTAAAATTAACGCGTCAAACCCCATGTCGCGCAGTAAGTAAGTAAGAGCTCCCGCTAAAACAGATTTTCCGGATCCTGCAGGCCCTAATAATATTATTGTGCGCAATGTGGATTCACCCTCAATCTTATTTTAATCTCGCAATAGCTCAATATATTAGCTGGCGAGGAAAACAAGGAATATGGTATCGGTGTATGAGTCATGAGGAAGGAGCGGAGAGTAGTTATAATTGATAGAGACAGATGTAATCCTAAGAAGTGCCCCTATAACTGTATGAACGTATGTCCACCTCAACGGTCCGGGAAAAAGGTCTTTAGTATAGACGATGAGGGGTTTCCGGTAATAGATGAGGAACTCTGTATTGGCTGCGGGATATGCGTCAAGGCATGTAACTTTAATGCAGTAAAAATAGCTCGTATCCCCGCTCCTATCGAAGAGGAACTTGTTTTTAGGTATGGTCCGAACCAATTTGAATTATATAGGCTTCCTCTCGTAAATCCTGGGGAGGTTGTAGGTCTTGTGGGCCAAAATGGTACGGGGAAATCTACTTCTCTAAAGATTCTTGCGGGGCTCCTAAGACCTAATTTTGGAGAGTATAACAAAACATTTGAATGGGATGATATCATCAGGAGATTTCGAGGTACGGTGTTGCAAAATTATTTTAAGGCTCTAGCAGATGGAAAATTAAGAGTTGTCTACAAACCACAACAAGTTGACAAAATTCCTCATGTAATTAAGGATACTGTTCGTAGTATCCTAATGAAGTATGACGAGCGGGGAATAATGGATGATGTTGTTAAAGATTTATTTCTCGAGCGAATTCTCGATAGGAGAACGACCCAGCTCTCGGGTGGGGAGCTGCAGAAATTAGCAATCGCAATAGCGCTTGAGAGAGATGCTAATATCTACTTGCTTGATGAGCCCTCCTCCTATCTTGACATACGGGAAAGACTCCGAGTTGCAAATGTTATCTATGAACTGACCCGGAAGCACGGAAAAACTGTAGTTGTCGCTGAACATGATTTAGCAATGTTGGATTATATGAGCGATAAGGTCTGCTTATACTACGGTGTCCCAGGTGCATTCGGTATAGTTTCTAGACCAAAGAGTGCTCGGGAGGGTATTAATATCTTCTTGAATGGATACGATCCAGCGGAGAATTTTCTTTTTAGAAACGTCCCAATAAAATTCCGTACGTTTGTTCCCGAAAAAATAGAAGCGGAGCTAGAAGTAGTGCTGAAATATCCGTCCATGAAGAAAAAACTAGGAAGTTTTGAGCTTTTAGTTGATGGAGGCCAGATACGCAGAGGCGAAGTTGTTGGTATTGCGGGCCCGAATGCTATTGGGAAAACAACCTTTTTGAAGTTAATAGTAGGTGTCCTCAAGCCAGATGAAGAAAATTATTTGCCGCCTAGCGGAGTAGTTATGTCATATAAACCTCAGTATCTGCAGGAGTTTATAGGTGAGGATTCCTGGATGACAGTCATAGAAAAAATACGTTCGGCTAATCCTAGGGCCATGAGTGATAGTTGGTTTAGAAACTTCATTGTTGCACCTTTCAATCTGGAATATTTGTTGGATCGGCGATTAGATGAGCTGTCAGGGGGAGAACTACAGAAAGTTGCTATAGCAACTACATTAGCTAGGGATGCTGATATCTATGTGTTAGACGAACCCGGAGCGTATATCTCAGCGGAAGATCGGTTTTTTGTAGCTAAAGCTATCAGAGAACTTGCCCAAAGAAAACAATGTAGTGTTATTGTTGTGGAACACGATGTATTATTGCTAGATTATTTTAGCGATCGACTAATAATTTTTGAGGGAGAACCAGGGGTCAGAGGGCATGCATCGAGGCCTCTGAGTCTTCGGGAAGGTATGAATCGCTTTTTGAGGTATTTGGGTATAACATTTAGAAGGGATCCAGAGACATATAGACCTCGAATAAATAAGATAGGTTCTAGATTAGATGTCGAACAAAAGGCTAAGGGCGAATACTATTACGTGGAAGCAAGTTAGAAACCGTATATTCGGCGCCAGATTTTACCTAGGTCTAACTTTTTGATGTCGCTAAGTTTAAAAGTTTTTGTTCTCATGTCAGCTAACCCTGTTGCGACGACCAAGCCTTTTTCTGTATTAACTTTCAGTTCGTAGAATGAGCCTACTTTTATCACAGGTACTGAAAAATCGGCGATTGCTTGAAGAGCCCTAAGAATGGTGTCTAAAGTGGGTGTTACTCCCTCAATATTGGAGAACCGCGTGAGGAGACGGCCTCTCAAATTGTTTGGAGATATTACTCGTATTTCGCCAAAGGGGAACGGTGGAAATGGTATTCTTGCTATATCTCCTTTCTGTTCGACTCGTGTTGTGTTTTTTAGCTTGATATTTTTAATTTCGATCTCTAAACCGAAGCTCATATCGCCATGCACCTCATCAATATTCCCTAGCTGAAGTTTTTAATATAACTGAACTATTTTACTGCTAGTGGAACCTCATGTATTTTTTCCTTTTTTGCTCTAGATCTCTCAATTCGGAATGGTATTTCTCCAAATATTAACGAAGCATAGCCAACGACAGCACTTTTATCCCCAGTAATGTCTCCACTGGTATAATATTTAAGTAGCAAGCCCTTGCTTCCTGAGAACCTAGCAACCAACATCGCCACAGCGATGGGGCCTATACCGCATGCTGTTATGTTTTCTCGTTCTACAATTCTATAGAAATTCTCAACATCCATTTTTTCAACATATTCGAGGGCTTGTAGGTCCCTTTCATAAGCCATATCATTTGGTACATAATGTGACATATCACTGGTGGCTAATACTATAATATCCTTGTCCGATTCTTCGATTATGTCGTATATTGCTCCTGCGACATTTCTCATAACCTCAAGTCTTTGGTCCATCAGAGCTATAGGGACAATTCTAAACTCCTTTTCGAATGTATATTGCATGAAGGGAAGTTGTACTTCAATCGAATGTTCTTCGAGATGAGCAAGCGTATCCGCTTTGAATGGTTCCATAGAGATTAAATTTTTGGCGATTTCTTCATCGACTTCGATATCACCTAGTGGTGTTCTCCATTTCCCCCTTGGATATACAGAAACCGGAGCACCGTAGCCTGTATGATTAGGTCCAAGAATTATAACTGTCTCTGGGATTCTATCTTCCCTTATCGCCAAATATGTGTGGGCTGCGCATGGACCACTGTAAATATAACCCGCATGGGGAACAATAGCACTTATGATGTTATGTATGCCCGATGGAGTAATGTTTTTAGGAAGCATTTTTGGTCCTAATTCATGCTTAAAGCACCATTCTAAACTTTTTATGAGTTCGACTTTGCTAGCTGGATAAAACAAGCCGGCAAAGTGAGGGTCACGCAATTCCAATTTTGTCACCTAACATTGTTTTGGTAAGTCGGAGTATCTATCTAGCATAATTACATACATAATAAGGTTCGGCTTAATGCTTAATATTGTTTATCTGGTATGTTTATTATTTCTAAAAAAACGCTCATAAAAGGCTTCAACCCCCACAATATTATAGATTTTGTCTCCCAAGAAAAATTTTGTTGGTGTACTCATAGAGAGCTCTATTTTGAGTTTGCCAAATAGACACATTTCCTTGCCGATAAGTCGCTGTGTTACCGCTTGGATATCTCCTTCCCGTATAATCCCTAATTTCCTTAGTTCAGCTAAGGGTATTATTACGCTTCTTTCGGAAAAACCATCATCTATGGTTGCTGAAATAACAGTTTTTTCATCGACATACCCGATGTGTCCTAATTCACATACTTTCTTTTCTAAATCGACTATTAAACTACCACACTTTTTGCAAAAGTACATTTTCCCAATCCATTCAACCTTTGTTATTGTCCCAGATACATACGCTAGTTCACCGAGACTTAAGGAATCCAGTGACTTGATCTTCCGTATAGGTTTATAGGACTCCATAGTATCATAATCGAAAAATTTTGCTATAAGTTTGAAGGTTGTGAATTTTGTCGATAGTAAAATTAAATCTTGTTTCCTTGTCCGATCTCTTCTAACACGTATTGATGTTATTTTCACTAATGAGTCCGAACATTCTTCTGCTTGTTTAAAGGTTTCTGCGTCCCAGACAAGCATTCTTATTGTTTTATTCCCATCGTAGAGTCTTAGTACTCCATAAAGTTTCTCACTTTTGATGGTTTCTAGGGCAACAATTTTGCATAAAATATCGACATTTGTGTTTGGGCGCAAATCCTGAAAACTGGTAATTAATTGGTGGGTTCTGATGGTTGTTGTGGGAATATGTTTCTTACCAATAACTTCTATGAATCCTAGTCTTCTGTGCACATGTATTTTAATCTGGTTAGTTATTTCCACAACTCCAAATACGGCTAATTCTGTTCCAGGCTTAAGATCACTAATTAGGTCTAATAGGGCTTCATTCCAGACTAATAAACGAGTTTTAGTACCATCTGGGAGAATCCCAGTAAGAGTGGCGTATCTGTTTATCTCACCATTCTTTTCATATGTGCCAAATCGAGGGGGTTTTTGTATAATAATATTATATTTCCACCAACCACCTGTCCCAACAACATTGGGTGGTGTAAGTTCTGGATCCTTCTTGTGGAAAATTGTGAGGTTCCTAGCGACGATGTATCTCACGTTCTTGAACTCACGAATAAGTACGCAGTGAGCTATGATTATATCGCCAGGTTTCGCGTCGATTTTTTTAAATTCATGAATAGCGTTTTCTCGGAGTATACACTGTATTTTTGTTCTACAGAAATCATTTATGCTCCCTAATAAAATTACTTTTCCAGAAGCCAAACTCTCACTCTTTTGCTTTTCACCCATATATACTGCGCTTATATGAAAATATGCATCTTCGGAAGGATGACCAAAAGCTATATCCCGTATATCGTATAGTCTAACGTTGGGGATCTTTGTATTTAGAAATTCCTCTACAAGTTTCTTATCAATAACATGTATAGAACTATACTTCGTCAAAATCAATTTTGGTTGGCTATTAGATAGTATGCCTAAGCAAACAACATTTTCTAAGGATACTACCGAGCCCACGTTTATTTTGGATAATGTCTGTCTGTCTGGAATATTTTTTGATACATATACCTGAGCGGTTCCAGTATTATCGGTCAATAAAATAAGCGCTATGTATTTACCTCTATTAAAAAATCTTATTGTTTCAACAACGCCAACTACAGAAATATTGCGCATACCGCTCTTAATACGTTTTATCTGAATAAGTGTTTGGCGTAGTTTTATCAATTTAACGATCTCTATGGCCTCATCGGCGATATTATATCTAGAGATTACCTCCAGTATGGCTATATCGTCACTCACGCCAAATCTTTCTTTTATATCTCTAATGAGATTCTCTACTTCTCCTATAGGTTTCCCTAAAATTTCACTTAGCCTCTTAAGAATCTCCTTTCCCAACATTCGATGAACCCTATCTGGTGATAATAGTGAATAATAATGTCTTTCATGAAATAGGAATTAAACAAATGGATTTAGATATAAGATGCCCAATTTGTGGTTTTCCCTCGCTTAGGATGCTTTATAAACCTGTGGACATCCCATATGTTGGGGCTATGGTACTATCCACAATTATTTGTGTCACGTGTGGATTTAAGGTAACAGATTTTTGGATGGTCTTCGAAAAAGGTAAATATGAAGATTTCCACAGAGTTAAGATAACATCGCTAACAATAAATGACCTAGTCTGTGCCAGCTCAGGCTCAAAAATAGTCGTACCCGAAATTGGTGCCGAAGTAAGAATAATAACTTTTGATGCCCAAGACATCACGACAATTGAAGGTATTCTTCGAGAACTAAGAGAATCGGTTAAAATTATGATGAAAAACGCCGAGGATAAGGCAAAAGCTAAGAAAATATTAAGGATACTTAGTGAGGAATTAGAGAAGCCTTCTGGCAGACTAACTCTTATCATAGAGGATCCAGACAAGCATAGTGCTATCATCCCATACGAATACTGGACTAAGCGCGTTGAGCGTGAGCGAGATTTCTCTAAGGAATATCTCGATGAGATTGGAAGAAAAATTATTGAAAAATGGAGGAAATCCATAGCTAACTCTAGTCTCTGATAAGTAGCTTTCTGGTTTTTTCTAAACGTGTGATATCAATAAGTATTACTATAAACGTAAATAGTGCAGTGACTCCAAGAACCCATAGATAGATGTTATCTTGAATTAAGGTAACGCCCATGTTTATTATGTTGTATGCTAAACCAAAGAATATTAGTGAGAGCAGCAAAGCTTTATAGAAAGCTCCTGGAGCATCTACCGTTCTCATGAAAAGTTCACGTGAAAGTCTAGCAAGGGATTTTCTGGTACTTGAGACAAGCCTAGAAAACTGTTCAATTTCGCTAGGTGAAAGTTTCCCAGAGATCCTATTTACCTGATCTTCTATTCGGTCTATGTTCTCCTTATGCTCCTCAGAAACCTTTATATAGATCCTCGATGATAAGGCTCCAGAGTAAAAGATTATCGTAATTACTATGAAGAGCATAAGTGTGGACAATGCCAGAGAGTTCAGATAAATCTCTCCGCCTCCATATGCAAGTAGCAACATATATCCAAAAGTTGAGAATACCAAAACCCATGCCAGGAATAGGCGCATAACATATACAACGAATTGACGTAAACCAAAGAGAATTATGCCAGTAAATATGAATGCTATTCCAAGCATCACAAGAATTATTAGTTCTATCGTTGAAATAAATTGAGGGTCTGAGATTCTAGGAGATAAATACGCTATAAGTATTATCAGCGCTGCGGAGATTCCTTCTAATAATAGGGCAATCCCAGCGAACACGTACGCAGCACCTACAGTTCGAAATTTCCCTAACGTTTTGGAAATCCTAGATGGCATCTAAGCGCACCTTTGAGTGTATAGCATAAATATAAATCTAAAAATCCAAAATATAAGTGAGCTATGTAGCAAGGAGGGGACAGAATTGATTTGGAGCATTATAGTTATGGATTCTTCTGGAACGCCTATATATTCCTGGACACATCCCCGCGCCCCACGTTTTCTTTCAGAGAAATATGAACCAACATTGATTGCAGGATTCATAAACGCTATAATACAATTTGGGCATGAAGTTATTGCACAGCCCCAAAGAATAGATTTTGGAGAAGTGGCGATGGGGTTCTTCTCACAGAAAATAGGTAATAAAGTGTTCTGGTTTGCAATCCTTTCGGATACTAGGGATCCGCGAAAAGCAACGATGAGCTTTTTGGAGCGATTTGTTGAAAAAGCAAGTGAAGTTCTTCTAGAAATAAGCGTTGTGGAGGGATTCACAGTAGCAACAGAAAATATTGAGGAGAAACTTAATAGGATAGTTATAAGCACTATAAAGAAGCTAACGAGGGCGCTTCCTGATTTTCGCTCTAATGATAAGAAGGCAATACCCCTTGCGATACCAATTACTACTTTGGTAGCATTGTACATATCTGTTATATTCAATTCATATCTGCTGCCTATTGTGGGGGCTATTCCAGACAGCTCTTTAAAGATAATAGCGCTCTTAGGCTTACTTTTAGTAGAGTATGCGCTGATCGGTATTGCTTCTGGTATTGTAAGCAGTCGTATGCTTGCTGGTGCGATTTCTGCTTATGTTGCTTCACTATCAACGGTTATATTAGCACTAGATAATCCTCTAAACGTATTAATACTTGCTAGTTGGTTTGGTCTATGGAGCAGTTTTATCGCCTCTCTTGTCGGAAAATATTTTGATTCGAGGAAACTGATTGCGGGAGAGAGGTGACCATCTCTTTAATTCGTTTATACATAGCAAGAATCCACTTTTCTCTCTCTTCCATCGTTAGAATGTCGCTCATTACTGATAGGACTATTGTCTGCGCAAAGGGACTCAGTATTTTTTGGTCTGCTTTCTTAGCTATTTGAATTTTTATCTTTCCCGCTTTTACTGCTTCAATAATCTCCCTAGCATGTATGACTTCCATATAATCTTCGAGTATTTCTCGATAGGTTTCCTTCATTACTGGAAAATCATCTGGTAGAAGCGATATTAGAGTGCTAGCTCGGATTCTTTGCTTCTTAACGGAGATTTCATGTCCCTTATAGTTTCTCAGTATCATAAACGATCTGTTGGCGACATGTCTAAATCTGTTTACAAAGAGTTCAGTATTTCTTATGGCTTTACGTAATGTCTGGATAAAATTATAATTGAGAGCAGCCCTTACTATTCGTTTCGGATCTGGCTCTACCCAACGAGGGAAAACTAGGTCAAACCCGTTATCTGTAACTCCGATTCCGACATTACAACTATATACTTTGGAAGAGACATAGGCGAAAAACCTGGATAAAGCGTCGCATGTTCTCCGTCCGTATCTAGCATGGAAGATTATATGATGCCTATCATAATCATCAACCCAGGTTTCAATAACTATTTTTCTGTGAGTAGGTATGGCTCCTAGAATCTCTAATTGGTCTGCAAAATAGCGTATTATGTTCCTAACTATTTTCTCATCGGCACCAAATTCTTCAATCAGCATTTTTTCAATATCATCTATTCGCGATTTCTTGAGCAGCCTCTCTATTTTCTCCTGAAACTTACCGACCTCAATGGACAAATCAAAAGATCTTGGTAGTTGCTCTCCGACCCATGATGGAACTGTTGGATTCTCCTCACGTGCCTCAGTAACTATAATAGTGTCAGCTTTGATGTTTTGAACCTTGTATTTTCCGCCAGCTAAAACGAAGACATCCCCCACAATAAGTCTTTCGGCGAAAGGTTCCGACACGCTACCTATCCACACAGATCGCCTATTTTTTCGGAGAATCACCCGGTAATTAGCTTCGTCAGGTATGGCTCCTTGGTTCAAATAGAAAATCATTCTTGATTTTCGCTTTTTTCCGAATATGCGTTCTTTCTCGTCTAACCAAAGCTTACGATATACCTTCTGATATTCTAGATCGACATGTTTTCCTGCTAAATAATTTAGAATAGCAATAAAATCTTCATAAGGTAGGTCATGGTAATTATATGAGCGCCTAATAACTGCATAGGCCTCGTCTACATTCCATTTCTTCTCGATGCTCATTGCTACGAGATGCTGTGCAAGTATGTCTAGGCAATTTTTAGGAATGGATATACGATCTAGCTTTCCCTTATAAGCACACCTTGTGAGAACAAGGAGCTCAATTAAATCATCTTCGTCGAGTGCGATAAAAATGCCCTTTGAGACTCTGTGTATCGCGTGTCCAGAACGACCTATTCTTTGCAAGCCCTTAATAACAGATTTTGGTGATCCTATTTGCACAACGAGATCAACATAGCCAATGTCAATACCTAGCTCTAGTGATGTGGATGTTACAACCGCACGTAGTTTACCATTTTTCAATGAATTCTCGACATCGAGTCGAACTTCACGTCCGAGAGATGAATGGTGAACCCCTATTTTAGATTCCCAGCGCTTACCCAGTACTTTTTTTAGTTTATATGCTACAGCTTCAGCTCCTGCTCGAGTGTTTGTAAATATTATGGTTGTGCGATGTTTTCGTACGAGTTTCTTTAAGATCTCATACATCTCTTGTGATGCTTTTTCCTTGCATCTTAAATCGTCAATAGGACAGATAACCTTTAGATCTAGACGTTTTATGCCCAAAACCTGGACAATGTCACATTGTCTAGGATTTCCGTCATCATCAAAGCCAACGAGCCATTTAGCTATCTCGATAACGGGAGCCTGTGTGGCTGACAAACCAATTCGAGTAAAGTTTCCAGCAAAATATTGTAGACGTTCAAGGGACAATGAAAGATGGGCTCCTCTCTTATTATCAGAGAGTTCATGGACCTCATCAATGATGACCCAGTCGACATCATAAAGCATATATCTAAATTTAGGTGCTATTAGCATATTAGCTAAACTCTCAGGAGTAGTAATTAATATGTGAGGCGGGCTTCTTAGCATTTTCGAGCGTTCATAGGAAGTTGTGTCTCCATGTCGTACGAATATACGTATCTCGGGGAGTTCATATCCCATCTCTTTGGCAACTTGTCTGATGCCTTCTAATGGTATCTGGAGATTTTTTCTTATATCATTACTTAAGGCCCGGAGGGGGGACACATAAATGCAATAAACTTTGTCCTCAAGCTTGTTTCTCTCAGCTAAGTTAAAGAGTTCATCTAAAATCCCAAGAAACGCAGCTAATGTTTTACCGGAACCCGTAGGGGAGAATATAAGGACATTTCGTCGAGCCTTAATACGAGGAATAGCGTATCTCTGAGGCTCTAGGAATCGTTTAAACGTTCTCTTGAACCATTCTCTAGTGTATGGCCTTAATAACGCGTAAACCTCATTGTCCTTAGGAGGTGGAGTTTTTATAATTCTTATTCGTCTCGGACGAGTCGACACAAATCCACACCGGTAGAATGGTATGGTAAGATTTTCATATGCTTATTTTGATTCTACAAATGTTTCAATTTAGATGGTAGAAGTATGTTAGAATATAATGATTCCTGCAAAGAAATACAATGATGCATACGATTTCTAGCAAAAGAAAAAAGATCTTAAATAATTTATTCCTCATACACCATGCGTAAGTCGCGTACTCGAGCCTCAGGCGACCGAGCCTTCACTTCGTATGTTATTGTTTTTGTTTCCCCTGGTGCGAGACTGAGTTCCCACTTAAGGAGGACTCCACCCTCGGGTAGGACCTCTATAGACGCAGGTTCAGGCTTTACTGACCTCTCATCGAGCTCGAATGTTGGTGGTATCCGATCGGTAAATACATGGCTGGGGACACTTATCTGGGAATCGTTCATGATGGAGATTTGAACTCTGAAGATGTTCTCCTCCAATGGTTCAACATCTTTTTCTACACTAATCAGACGCTTGGCCAGGATCCCAGTTATCTTTGGAACCTCCTCAACGGTTATTGACCTCGTTTTTGCTCCTGGTACCATAGTAAGTTCTGCGGATGAACCGAATTCGTAGGTCTTATCATCCTTCGGGTCTATTGATGTCATCGAATAACGGATCCAGATTCTCTCGCCAGGGTTTAACGGCTCATCAAAGTAATAGCTGATATTACTAATCTTAACCACTAAAACGTTTTGTTCCTCAGGTATACTTCCCTCGGGTTCTATCCTTATCTCCAATAATTCTTCTGGTATCTTTGTTTCCCCTCGCTTTGAAATCCACACCTCAACACTGCCAGGAGTCGGTGGCGCTATATCTTCTGGGATTATATCACTAATAATGATCTCATCAAGCCCAGCAGATCCAAGATTTTCAATTATGGTCTCGCTAGAAACCCTCTCTTCAGCATGGGCCGCGATCTGGTCATTAGAAAGTCCCGCATAGAAAGCTTCATGTTGAACAGAGACTTTTCTAGTTATTTTGCCCCAGACAACAGGTATTGTTATATCCCCGATCTCTCCTTTAGATTTCACCTTATAAGTGACTGTTGGATGGATCTCATAATATATCTCCTGAGCTATTTTTGGTTTAGCTGTGTTCCTTATGGTTATTGGACCAAGAACTCCTGTCTCACCAGGGCCCAACTTTATTGGGTCTAGCTTAACAACATCGAATGTTCTTATGCCTGGGGCACGGCGTTCAATGGCTCCTTTTATTTTGTGGCCCCCCTCTGCTTCTGTAAGTAGATCGCCTTCGCGAATTTCAATAATTGCACCAACGCTGATTGTAGCGTTAGAGTTATTCTTAACGGTTATTGTTATGTCCCATATTCCTGGTGTTTCCTTTCTTTCTGCCGCTGAAACCTTCTCAGATGTTTTGGGAAGTCCGGTTATTCTACTGAATCTGAGTCCACTTAGAGTTGTACCTTCGCATGTCCACTCATAGATAACTTTTCCTGTACGAAACTCCTCAGCATCTTCTGGATGCATATCTATATCTATGGGGAATTCGATGCTCTGTCCAGCCTCAATCTTTGCATTCTTCCAGATTATTTTGTCGCCGGTTGTTGTATATTCGCCACAAGGTGGTGAGACTTCTGTTGGAGCTTTAAATGGTTTTGGTAACTCCTTCTCGACAGTAAGAGTTATAGGTACGTCAAGCTCATTTGTTGCTTCTAAAGCTGATTGAATCTTTATTGATTCACATTTTAGTGCGAAGGGTGTGGGTATCTCGGGTGGGAATTTTAAATCCTCCAATACGCGTAAGCCTATTATCCCCTCGCCTGTAATTGTATATTCAATAACCTTATCTTCACCATCCTTGACGACTCCAATAAAAATTTTTTTCTCTAAATTAACATTCTCGGTGTTCTCAAGTTCAAGTTCTAAGTCTGAAAGCGCGCCTCCGGTCCTATTCCTGATAATTACTTTTCCTCTCGCTATGATTTCCGGGTTCTTAAGTCCGTAGTCGGCTTTAACTTCCTGTTCTTCAATAAATTCTATAAAGAGTCCTTCCTCTGTTGACATAGAACACACCCAGCACTACTCTAACTAAGCCATAATATAGATAGTTAATCTACTTATAAATTAGAAGTCAGCAATCTTTGCATTCAATCAAGTTTCTAGAAAGTAAGCCTGCTAAATCTTTTTTTAACTTCCTCCAAATATTTTTCTAGTAAGTCTATATCAACTATTATGGGGGTCAAGGGCTCACCGCATATTGGACAATTATAGTTGTATTCCTCAATTTCTCTTTCAAGAAAAAGGATTTTATCGTATTTACAGTAATAGACTATCTGTTCTATCTCAAGTGTTTTAGCAAGATTATACATCAAGGTTATTGCGTTTGAAAGAATATCATTTATCGCACGATTTATCGAGACAGATTCGGCACCAAAAATTATCTCGACATACCGTCGACGGTTTCGCATTTGTAGTTGTCTCTCGCCGACAACATATAATAATCCGCTACTAAGGAGTGCGGAAATTACTGCACGGCTATTCAAAACTGGGAGTCCTGTATAAATCGCTGCTGTACTCTCTGAGAGAGTCCCCCTAGAAAGCAAAATTGATGCTATTGCTTTTCCAAACTTGCCGGCCCTAAGTTGAGCTAGTGTTAGTAAGGCTCTTCTCATCTTATTTATCTGTCTTTTTTCACTTGTCTGTGAGGAGCTCAATGCAATCGCCATGGTACTATTGATTTCTCTTTTCGACATAACATACAACAAAATGAACAGTCTTTGCTATAGGTCGGGTCTCTCCGATGTAGACAATGTCCCCTACCTTTGCATTTATGCAAGGAGGATTATGGGCCTTAATTTTGCTGAATCTTTTTTCATACCTCTTATACTTTCGGTCAAATCTCACATAATCTATACGCACTGTAACGGTTCTTTGCATCTTATCACTTATAACAACGCCCTTCAGAATTCTACCTCTAACTCGTAATGAGCCGTGAAACGGACATAGCTTATCATCGCAAGTCTTTTCTGGTTGCGGAAATAGACCCGACATTTCAGCCACCATTAGACCCATTGGATTGGATATAAGCTTAAACTATTTTAAGGCGATTAATAAGATTTGGTTTTTTGGGTAATGAGTATGGAGGCAAGATATGGTCTTGAGTATAGAACAACGAGAGGTATAGAGGGATCATTAATAGTTTTGGAGAAAACGAAGCCGGTAGGGTATAACGAACTGGTAGAAGTAGTGCTCCCAAATGGAACATCGTATCAGGGAAGTGTAATAGATACGTCGATGAACTATGTCCTTATACAGGTATTCGGAAGGAAGGAGGGTCTAGAAAGAGGTGTTAAGGTAAGATTTACTGGAGAAACAATATCAATCCCTCTTTCCGAAGATGTTTTGGGTCGGGTTTTCACGGGATCTTTCAAACCACGCGACCACTTACCCCCCATAATTGGCGACGAAAAAAGAGAGATATTCTACTCAGTAATAAACCCCGCCGCGCGTGAGCCCCCAAGCGAATTTATACAAACAGGAGTTTCTATTATCGACGCAAGCTTGGCTTTAGTTCGTGGCCAAAAATTACCAATATTTACGATATCTGGGTTGCCTCACAATATGCTTCTAGCTCAAATAGCACGACAAGCAACTATCATAAAGAAGGGAGCAGAAGTTAGGGAGGATTTCGCAGTTGTTTTCTGCGCCATGGGCTTGAGATACGAGGAATATGAATTCTTCCGACGTACATTTGAAGAAACCGGTGCATTGCATCGTTCGGTAATGATCCTTAATCTTGCGGATGACCCAGAAATAGAGCGTATCATCGCTCCAAGGATTGCTTTGACAATAGCCGAGTACCTAGCTTTTGATCTTGACTATCATGTTCTGGTGATATTAGGTGATATGCTATCCTACGCTGAGGTTCTGAGAATATTGTCAACAGCGCGTAAAGAGATCCCTACAAGAAAAGGCTATCCGGGCTATTTATATACTGACCTAGCCACGATATACGAGCGCTGTGGCAAGATTAAGGGCAAGAAGGGAAGCATAACACTAATGCCATATCTTACAATGCCAGGAGGAGACATGACGCATCCAGTCGTTGATTTGAGTGGTTATATCACGGAGGGACAGATAATACTATCGTACGACCTTAATATGAGAGGAATATACCCGCCAGTAGATTTGCTTAGCAGTTTATCTAGGCTCGCCAAAGATGGTATCGGCAAAGGAAAGACCCGAGAGGATCACAAATATGTTGCGGAGCAATTATATGCGTCATATGCGGCGGGTGTCGAAGCTCGGGACTTGGCTAAAATCATTGGTGAAAGAGCATTATCTGAAAAAGAAAAGAAATACTTAGAATTTGCAGATGCATTTGAGCAGAAATTTATTAATCAAAGTTATCTAGAGAATCGCTCAATAGAATATACTCTTCAGCTTGCATGGGATTTATTGGCAATATTACCCGAGAAGGAACTTCGGAGAATACCTCCGCGTATCATTTATAAGTATCATCCAAAATATAGGTCAGAGGGTAGTCCGTCGAGAAAAGAATTCGCCGATTAAAGGTTTTCGTGGAGAAATTATGTCGATATTATGGCGTCATAAGCGAGTTAAAGATTTTCATCTATCTTTTTAAATAGCAAATTAT
Organism: Candidatus Njordarchaeota archaeon; assembly: GCA_029856685.1. Classification (GTDB taxonomy): domain Archaea; phylum Asgardarchaeota; class Njordarchaeia; order Njordarchaeales; family Panguiarchaeaceae; genus Panguiarchaeum. Next base: position 7,260 of record JAHKKZ010000010.1, on the reverse strand, counting down.
AGATTATAGCCTTTGCTTAGACCCTACTCAGTGACTCTAGATATTTCAAAATCTGTTTCTTCTAACAAAACTTAGAAAAGGATACAAAGATGCAAAAGGCAGCGTCTCTTGTCATAAGTGATGTCATAGGATATAGTGAAAAATTGTTAGATGCTATAAAATCCGAATTACCTCCTGCTGTGCAGATATCAAGACTAGAGTTTGAAGGGCCTTTCATAGTGGTGTATTGCAGGAATCCTGAAATTCTTCTATATAACAAAGAAATTGTGAAGAGAATTGCTAAAAAGTACAAATTAAGGGTTGTCATAAGAACAGACGAAACTGTAAGGAAGACGCCAGAGGAAGCAACCAAGATAATATATAATATTGTACCGCCAGAAGCAGAAGTCAAGAATATATTCTTTAATCCACTTACCGGCCAGGTCTACATCGAAGCAAAGAAGCCTGGTTTAGTCATTGGTAAAAATGGCGCGTTAAGGGAACAAATAATTCTAAAGACTGGCTGGGAGCCAATAATTAAGAGGCACCCGCCAATGTACTCTAGTATCGTCGACTATGTCCGAAAGCTTGATAAGATCTATTATGAGGAGGTTTCAGAATTTCTTCGAAAAGTCGGGGAGAGGATTTATAGAACGTATGTTCTAAGAAAAAATAAGGTTAGGATCACAGTGCTTGGATCTGGGCTAGAAGTGGGCGGAAATGCATTTCTTATTGAGACTAAGGAGAGTAAGGTTCTAATAGATGCTGGTATGAGGTTCGCAGGTGATGAGTTCTTTCCCTACTTTGATTTCTTTGATCATACACTAATTGGTGATCTTGACGCGATAGTTGTGACGCATGCTCATCTCGATCATGTGGGTCTTGTTCCATACCTGTATAAGTATGGATATCGCGGCCCAGTTTATTGTACTGAGCCTACTAGATACCTTGCAGTACTAATTCTTAGGGATTACATCAAGACGTCGGTCAATCAAGGTTTTTTGGCGCCATATAGTATGTCAGATATTGATGAGTTCATTAAGCATTGCGTTACGCTTGATTATGATAAAGTCTATGACATTGCACCTGATATAAGGCTAACTCTATATAACGCTGGCCATATAATAGGTAGTTCTCTAGTTCATATACATATTGCTGAAGGAGTTCATAACATTATCTTCGCTTCGGATTTCAGGTTTTCTAATACACGGCTTCTAGACGCTGCAGTCAACGTTTTTCCTAGAATTGAAACAGTCTTTATGGAAGCAACATATGGCAGCGATAAGGACATTCATCCACCTAGACGTGTAGCTGAGGGGCAATTGGTGAATCTAATAAAGCATGCTATAAAGAATAGGAGTAAGATTTTGATTCCCGTTTTTGCTGTGGGGCGCGCTCAAGAGTTGATGATTACTCTATGGTATATTTTTAGTGAGCTTAAACTTGTGCAACCAATAGATGTATACATAGCGGGTATGATACGAGAAGCCACAAGCATACATATGGCCTGTCCATCATTTTTATCCCGCAGAATTCAGCATTTAATTCTATCTAAGGATACTAATCCATTTCTATCAGAATTTTTCATTCCGGTAGACTCGCCAGATATGATTCCAGAAATAGCTAATATGCCTAAACCAGCTATAATACTCTCAACGAATGGAATGTTGCAAGGAGGGCCAATACTAGAATTTTTGAGATATTTGGCTGAGAATCCTAATAATGTCTTAGTTTTTGTCAGCTATCAGGCTCCCGGAACGCTAGGACGACAAATTCAGAGAGGAGCGAGAATAATACGTTTTGTCTCTGGTGAGAGCATGAAGGAACTTCATATAAAGATGGCGGTACGTAGCATAAAGGGCTTCTCTGGTCATAGCGACCAGCAAGAACTTATCAAATTTGTGAGTGAGATGCAACCAGCACGGCCAAAGAACGCAATTTTAATACATGGTGACCCCTCGAAGATATATGATCTCGCAAAAAGACTCTCAGCTTTGAGACTTGAAGTATACACACCACGAAATGGGGATACCATAGCGTTAGTTTAGTGATTAAGCTAAAAGCATAGAGGGGATTCTTGATTAATTATCTCTCCCAATAAATTTCTTTCTAATAGCGCTTTAACTTGTTTATCGGGAAGATCTAGTCCTAATAGCCAACCTAATTTTATGTAGGCTACGTGAGGTAACATATTTTTACCAGGAATAACCCCCATTTTCTTCAATTTTCGTCCAGTTTCATATACATCCATATACACACCACCCCACAGGCACTGTGTGGTCATGACAACAATGACTTTTTCTTCAATAGCACGTTGTATCGACTTAAACATATAGTTTGGTACGTGTCCAAGCCCTGTTCCTGCAAGAACTATCCCTCTATACCTTTTATCAATCAGTGTTTCAATGATTTCGGAGGGCATCCCAGGGTATACGAGAACAAGTGCTGTCTTCGGTTCGAATGCGGCACTGAGCTTAGGTGTTCTGTTTGAGATTTTTTTATAGTGAGGGTACAATATGTCAATTCTTTGTTTTTCGATTGATATCTCAGCTATAGGTGGTATCCCTATACTTCGAAAAGCATCTCTCCGTGTACTATGAAGTTTTAAACTACGTACTCCTCTATGGGCAAAGAAATTAGTATCATTTAGACCTGCATGCATAACGATGAGTGATTCTCCTATATCAGATTTGCCTGCAATGATCGCACTGGCTATAAGATTAGTAGCAGCATCAGAGGAGGGCCTATCGGAGCTCCGCATAGCACCAGTAAATATTATTGGTCCAGGAAGCTCACTAAGCATAAATGCAAGGGCTGTCGCTGAAAAATGCATTGTGTCTGTTCCATGAGTTATGATAATAGCCCTAGCACCAGAAATGAACTCTTTGTAAGCAGTTTTTGCTATTGTCGTCCAGTGGGTTGGTGTCATATGCTCGCTGAGGATATTAAAAAGCATTGTTAGTTTGGGTTTTATCAAATCGAAGATTTCTGGTACAGCGTATGAGAGCTCCTCTAAAGAAAATGCTGGTGCTACAGCTCCTGTGCTATACTCTATTCTGGATGCTATTGTTCCTCCACAGTGTATTATTGATACTTCGGGTAAGTCTTCTCGAATCGAAACATGCATTTGTGGGAGTGTATAGCTTGGCGAGATTGACCCTATTTTCCTTAGGGACTTTATTCTATCTATCTTCAAGGCGAGGTTGTAACCATTCGGGAGCTTGAGGTATATGATATCTTCTGCTGGAGGACCAGGCAAAATTAATGCCTCAAAGGTTGAGGTTTCTGTGGAGACCACTACTTTGTCCCAAATATCCAATCCTCTTTCTGCTAAAAATTTCTTCGCTTTTCCCTTATAGGTCATAGGAGACACTTCACACAAAATTACTGGATGGTATTCCTATTGTAAACTTTCTTTTCTCAGAAATAACTAAAAAATATGTTTGAGGAGTAACATATACAAGGGGATCGTCTTGGAAGCCGAGTCGAAAAAACGGAGAGGCGTATCACTCTTCCTGATATTTCTTGTTCTGTCTCTGATACATTTTGTCTCAACAGCATTTATATTTCATGCTGGTGATGTTAAAACTGCCGAATATTACTCGGCAGAATGGTTTCTAGAGAACTCTAATGCTATGAAGCCCAAATTTCCCTTTTTTAATTGGACTTTACCTTCCATAAACTATACACCTGAGTACTTATTTGAGGTTAGAGGAGATTCTCGAGGATATGCATGGAGATTTTTTGTTCTTAGTAGATATGTTGAAGGGTATGGCTGGGTTATAGGAGATCTTAATGTGGAGAGCTACTCTGTGAATGCCTCTGGAAACACGTCCTTTCTAATCAAAATCGTTCCCTTACCAATAGATGTTCTTAGGGGGTTCCCTTTAATCGCACTATGGGATGTCTCTCAGCAAGGTGTAATTATATCGGCTTTGGCTCCTTACGTATCAACGGTCAGCCGATTTGAATATATGACCAGCATATGCAGACCAGACGATATCCTCGTCTTAAATGTATCAAGCGACGAACAAGGTATGATAGGCTTTGAATATGCTACCTATTATGTCCCTATAGATATGGTCGGTATCACAAATAGTTTCTCCTCAGTACTGGAAACAAATACCACAGCGTGGGAGGACACCACCCTTAGATATTATCTAAGTATTCCTCAAGACTACTTTGTTAGGTATCCAGAGGTCTACGATTTTATCAGGAATATAACGCTTCCTTCTGATGTCTCTGTTTATAGCCAAGCGACGTACGCCTTAGCGTATTTATTTTCAAATTATGACGTAAAAGAAGATATACTGGTGGTTCACGACCCAGTAGCAAACTTTATTAAAAATGGAGGGGGGAGCCCGACAGGATTTGTGAATGTAACAGCATTCATATTGAGAGCCCTTGGAATACCTACTCGTGTCATTATTGGTTTCTTTGGTGGGAGATACTATGAATCTTTTGGCATTACTAGATACACCTTTGATGATTTTGTGGCATGGGTAGAGATATGGGATAAAAACATTGGATGGATACCGTTATGGGCATACCCATTTGTTACTAAGATCTACAATTCTCTTTCACCTATCGCTATGGAAATATCCACACCACGAGAAATAGCAGGATTTCCTGCTGCTCGTCTCGAGGATACAGTTACAATAAATATTAATCTCAGAGGTGCTTTTGAACCTCTGGAAGGTGCCTATGTGGAGATCTATGATCTTAATGAATCTGCCCTAATAGGGATCGCTAGGATCGAACAGATAGACAACGATTTATATCAATGCACATTTGGTTTTAAGTATAGTGGTGTGTATAATGAATTAGGGAAAAGTGCTACTTATGGTAGACATATAATTATGGCAAAAATAGGCTCTTTGTATCTTACCTCGGAGCTTATTTTACTCAGAGCAACGATTATAGGTTAATTTTTTCTATTTAGTGCCTTCCTAAGTAGTCCAATGAAAAGAGGGTGTGGACTAAGAGGTCTTGAACTATATTCTGGGTGGTATTGAACCCCTATGTAGAATACATGGTTTTTAATTTCAAAAGCTGCGATTCTTCCTTGCTTATCAGTAGCACTTACTATATAGCCGTACCTGGTCATCTCCCTAGCAAACTTCCATATTATATGGTAGCGATGTCTGAATCTCTCTCTGACTTTTTTAGCTTTATAAAGTTCATAGAGTGTCGTATTCTCAAATATTTGGATATCCATACCTCCAAGTCTCATTGTCCCCCCCAGATTTGATACAGATCTCTGTTCGGGAAGCAGATCTACTACTGGGTATGGAGTCTGGGGGTCTATTTCGGTAGAATTTGCATTTTCTAATCCTGCAACAAATCGTGCGAATGCTATGGTTGCGAGTTGTGCGCCAAAACATATGCCGAGAAATGGTATATTTTTGGAGAGCGCATAGTATGCAGTCTTAATCATACCATTAGTTCCTCTTTTTCCAAATCCAGGTGTTAGGATAATAGCATCGTAACTCGAAAGGATTTTTGTTCCAACTTTTTCTATTTTTTCTGAGTCAACTATCGATATTTCTGGTTTGATTTTACAATAGGCTCCTGCATGTTTCAATGCTTCTATTATCGATATGTAAGTGTCCTTTATCAATGTATATTTGCCGACGAGGGCTACGGATACGATATCTCCAGCATTTTTAAGGGCATTGATATACAGTGACCATTGCTTCATAAGAACTTTGTTGGGGGGGCCCGCGCGTAAATTTAGAGTCTCGAAGATATATCTGTGGATTCCCTGACTCATCAATACAAATATAAGCTCGTAGATAATATCAATATTCGGAGCCACAAAGACGCCATTTAGAGGTACGCTCGAATATAGTGAAAGTTTTCTTCGTGCTTCGCTGGATAGGCTACGTTTCTCTATTCGCGCAATTATAGCATCGCAGGTAAGTCCAGACTCGAGGAGGAGCCTAAAGCTTTGTTGAGCTGGTTTTGTTTTAAATTCACCAATGGTTTTAAGAAAGGGTACCCAGACGACGTGAATAATCATTACGGTTTTTGGAGGAAGCTCATATTTTAGTTGTCTGATGGCCTCTAGATATATACTCGCCTCATAATCACCCACAGTACCGCCAATTTCTACGATTGTTATTTCATGTTTCTTCGCGATCTCAAGTATACGTCTCTTAATTTCATTCGTTATATGTGGAATTAGTTGAACCGTTTTTCCTAAGTATTTCCCAGCCCGCTCATTTAGTATTACTGTTAAATATATCTGTCCGCTTGTAATGTTATGTGATGGATGTAGATTTTGATGTAGAAACCGCTCATAGGTTCCAAAGTCTTGGTCAACCTCACAAATCCTGTACACGGGACCTGTATCAGTAGGTCTAAACTCCCAGATCTGATCGAGTACATAAACTTCCCCATGTTCATGGGGATTCATCAGTCCAGCATCAACATTGATGTAGGGATCCACCTTAGCAATCGTGACGTCTAAGCCATAAAATTTAAGTATTGTAGCTATGCTAGCGGCTATCGTTCCCTTGCCTATACCAGACAAAGAACCAGTAATAAATATAAGCTTCAAAAATGATCACCACATAGCACTGAAAAAAATATTGTAAGTATCATCGCGATTAATAAATCTAGCTTCCAAAATTTCAAGAGGGAGAAGATTAATCATAGTATTCTTTTGATAATCATAGAGCCCCCCAGCCACTAGCTACTCTCCCCTCCAACCAGTCTCCCCCAGAGCGCCATGGGCTCGCTTAGTGCTGCTCCCTTCCGGGCCGAAGCACGTTCGCGCACCCAGGACTGGGTGACGGCGGCCTCACCGTCCTTCGACGGGAGACCGACCGTAACCCATGGCCCCTGGGAACTGGTCTTCATTGGGTCGAGTAGCCGTGGCTGGGAGGTTTCTCCAAGGGCTTGCTTGGGCATATAGATATGTTATGGTTATATTTGGGTAGCACTTGAATAAGGTATAACCAAATATAGGAATCAATACATCTTTCATTTAAATATGTTTCATTTGTCTTTGTGATTACTTATAGCTTTGCAATCACAATTAATCTATGTTTTAAGAAGATCGATTAGTCCATAAGTGTATAGGATGGTCCTTGGCGAAAATTTGTTAGCTTTTCTCTCGTGGTAACCGCAAACGTTATTACTATGGTGTCACTGGGGGGCTTTATGATGAAATTTGAGGAGCATGAAATTCGGGCAAGAGTCAACAATCTGTTTAGGCCTATCCTAAAAAAGCTTGATGAACTTGTAGAAAAATCTAAAAAGACCTTACTAGAGTTT
>JAHKKZ010000001.1 GCA_029856685.1 Candidatus Njordarchaeota archaeon | reverse complement strand
TCATCGAGAAATGTAAGAATAAAAGATATGTTCTAAAATATATAGGAGGAAACATAGAGATAACAACAACGTAGCATAAAGAAAAAATAACAGAATAGCGTCTAGAACTATCTGATAGATTCTTAATACCATTAAATGAGTAGATAATCTCAAATTTCTAAACATTTAAAAATCTGAAAGAGGATAAAAAGTAAAAGAGATAGAAATGTATGACGGCCCGTAGCTCAGCGGTTTAGAGCGGCCGGCTGTAGCTCCCGAGGACAATCTCGGGAGCGGCCTCAGACGCCGCTCTTACATGTAGATAAGGGCGTTTATAGGCAGATACCGGTAGGTCGGGGGTTCAAATCCCCCCGGGCCGACCATCTTGTTTTGTCTTTTTCTGTTTCTCTTGTACTTTGTGCATCCTATATTTTTAAGTTGAGGTGTGATGCAAAATTTGGATTCAGAAGTTTTTTATGCTTGCGTCTGAGATTATTATCTGGATATGTGGAGCTGGTGTTGGAGGTTTTGAAGTGTTTTCTGGGGGATGCTTATCTGATTAGCTAATGTTTTAAGTGTGTTGGAACATATTGGATCTTTATTATAATCGGTGGATTTGTCTGTTGTTGGTGTTGTTTTTGCTTAATATTATTTAATTGTTGTTTTTGTATGGTATAGTCTTGGTGTGTTTGTGAGTATGATGTCGGAGGTTAGTATTGCTAAGTTGGCTAAGGAGGCTGTGGAGCTTAAGAAGAAGTTTGATGATATTGCTCAGAAGGTGAATGATCTGGATATTTTTATGCGGGAAGCTGTTATGGTGATGATTGATATTATAAATAATCTCCACGCGACTATAGATGAGCTTGAGAAGCGGGCTGATATTATAGAAGCTATCCTAATGGGGGAGGAGCCTATCGATGTTCTGAGAAGAAAGAAGGAGGAAGTGCCAAAAGAGGAAAAACCTCCATTGGAGGTTCTGGAAAAAGTACCAGAAGCGGGACCTAAGCCTCCTTCGACTCCTCCTCCCCAGCCTTCTGTGCCCCCTACGCAACATATAACTCAGCAAACTACTCAAATTTCGCAGGCGAAATTGGTGTCTCCTTCCACACAGAGTTTGCCTCAACAATTAGAATCTTCGACTTTGCCTACCCCGCAGGAGGCTGTTTCCCAGCAGCCCCAAGTCATCCCACAAACACCTGTACAGCCTCAGCAACAAGCATCGATGCAGTCTCAAGTCTCTGCGCCGAGTCCTGTTTCCTCAGCGTTGCCTCCGCGTGCCCAGTTGATTCTTCAACTTAAGCAGGCTCTGGCTAGTAGAAGGAAGAAGAAGTAGTTCGTTTTTATTTTATCATTTTGTTAGGGAAAGTGAGTTTTGTGGTTTTGTTTCTGGGTGGTGCTATTAGTCGTGGTTTTGCTGAGAGAATGTATAGTTATGTTATGCGGGTTCTTAGGAGGTTCCGTGCCTATTTTCACCAGATATATGCAAAAGCTGTTAGATATGTTGTCACTGGGAAAGTAAGCCTTATATTTTCTGAAGTGAGGGAGAATTTTGTGCTTCTTCTGATAATTATTGGGGATTATCGGCATGTGGTCTTAGTATCTTTTGATAAGTCTAGAGGTTTTGTGTCTGCCTACTGTTCATGTCCAGATTTTATCTTTAATGTTGGGAGGCGTTCTGGTAGACGTTTTTGTGCTCATATAATTGCGGTGTTTATATGTCTTGAAAGTTTTTTAAGTAGCATTTTTGGGAGGTCCGACTCGGTGTATAAATGTTCATTAGAGTTAAGATCTACTCCTAGTATTGTTGAAGTACTTTCTAAGTGTGCCGATAGATTGCTGATTGGGAATCCAGATGGATGAGTCTGCTAGGAAAGTAAAGATCTTTGCGGCGGGGACATTCGATATTATCCATGTTGGTCACATACGTTTCCTATATGCGGCCAAGGGACTTGCGGAGAATTCCGAGCTAATAGTGGTTGTTGCTCGCGATAAAACTGTTGAACGTTTAAAGGGCCACAAACCTATATTCAGCGAGTTAGAGAGGCTTGAGATAGTTAGTGCCTTAAAGCCTGTTGATAAGGCGATCTTAGGGTCTGACTCAGAAAATATATTTGAAGTTCTTAGAGAGATTCGCCCAGATATTGTAGCACTAGGATACGATCAGAAAGTCTCGGAAGAAGATCTTATCTCATGGGCGAATCGGCATGGCCTAAAGTTTAGGATTGTCAGATTACCTAAGTTTGATGCTGGTATTTGTTCGTCCTCAGAGGTTCGGCAACGGATACAAAAGAATATTCCTAGTGATACCTAATTACTTCGATTGTCGCTGTGTTTTTCTAGAATAATGTTGTTTAACATTTGCTAATAGCATGATGATGATTATAAATATATTATTGGAATGGTTATATAGTATATTATGATTTGTATGGTAAAATACACTGAGCCCCGACCTAATTAGGGTAATTTTAGCCGAGGAGGTGACGCTATATGGCAGAGGAAAAACAATTTTCTAGTGGGTTAGTTATAGCTGCGGGCTATGCAAATAAAATTAGGAGAACATTATTGGCTCAGACAAGACCTTTAGGTGTGGATCCAAAAGAGGCTGTTAGGGTCTCAGCTCTGATAAACCAACATCTGTTTAACATATTCCGGGAGAAGGGCATCGAGAAACAAGATGTTGTTCGAGTAAGATTCAGATACATTGTGGAGAACGGTAAGATCAATGTTGACTGGGACTCACTAACAATAGAGCACTACAAGAAACATACAGTTCTTGAGAATTTGCCTCCCCCTGAGCACGGTCTAGAAGACGTTATTGAAAATGTGAGAGAACTTGAGTGGGATGAAAATGTCTTCAAAGCTTTAAAAGCTGAAAGCGAAGAAGTCGAAAAGGAAGATAACAAATGGGTCATAAGAGGTAAAAACTGGATTGCTGAAGCCTACGAAGGGGAGAAAATAGTAGTTAAGTACACAGGTACCTTAGGCGATTTTGGGGATTGGCTGAGGAAAATTGTAGGATGGAAAGAGGAAGAGTAAATTGGTGGAAGAAAAGGAAATATCATTAGAAGAGGCCCAAAGACATATTCACGAGGCTCTGCTTAAGACTGGGCTAGTGATAAAGACTCCTGACTATTTATACGCTATCTATGAAAAAGAACCGGGTAAGTGGGTAAATGTCTCAGTTATTTTTGACGACAAAACAGCATGGATTTCGGAGGTAGATACTCGACGAGCACTACTTTTGTTGATGGATGAAGTTGGAAAATCTTTACCTCAATATAAGGATAGATGGAAACCTATAATTGATGAAGCTGAATTGGAAGGCTTATTTGAGTAATGTCTCTCTTCCTTTTATTTTTGGCTTTTCCTTCTTAATCTAAAGTCGATTCTGATGGTTTCCGCTGTTTGGTGATCGCTATGGGTCATACTGGTGTGAGGGAGAAAAAATCTATTATTGAGACTATCCGTGAGAAGAATCGCTTAGCAATCGGTGAATATAATGTTGTACCTCGTGACATTTTGATGCGTTTTGTTGATGTGGAGGGCGAGTTAGAAGAGAATATTGTGAGACTATCTAGAGATCTGCTACAAGCAATATATGATCTGTATCCTAAGGTGTCTGCCAAAAAGGACATAGAGTTGAATATACCTATGGGTCATCGCTACACAAAATTTATATATGTGGTTGATCCTCAAACACTATATATTCCTTATCACTACCATGTTTCAGAGCTGTATGGGATATATTTTAGAGAAAAAGAGATTCTTGAGGATATTGAAAAATTTCTTGGATTAGCTTGGAGTCTTCTAAGAAATGAGAGGTTTTATGAACGACTTCGAATTTCTGAAATCGATCGAAGCGATATACGTGCCCTACTAAGACACCCAGGAATTTCGCTGAGCATTCTTATTGCCCTATATATAGAAGCTTTGTATTATCATGCACTGGCGCATCATGTCCTAGAAGACGTATCAACACTACTTGAGCTAAATAATATAGACAACTACTCTATAGTCAGAGATTCACGTGAAGAGGAAGCTTTCTGTGAGTATATTATGTATCTTGCTCTAAAAGGTGAACCTGGATGGAATGAGCCAGAAGGCGGTTTTGCTCTCGGGGTTATATATAGGCTTCGCGACATGATGATAATACCACCTGTTTCACTTGATGATTTAATGCGTTTTCTCAAAGCATACAGAGAAATCTTCGCAGCGATGCTTTATATCCATAGAAACAGGAACATATATGTAAATTTCAGATTTCTTAGACCAGCTATTAGCGAGGATGTTGCTGATAGAATCTCACTCGCGTTTAGGAGCTTCTGGATAAGCCATATATACGGCTGGGAGCCTATGGAAGTGGGTATAGGGAATGTAGAGATTCTTAAAAGAGTTTATGTGATAGACTTATGAATATTTCTAAAACTATTCAACTAGGCTTTCCTCCTCAACATCCCGGATACCATCATATGAAATCCTAAACACAATTTCGCCCTCTGGCAGATAGGGTGAATCCTCTATTCTTGCTATTCTTTTATCTCCCTTAGCTTTACGTAGGTACAATCTATGGGTGACATGGTGAGCAACTATATGCCCACCAATGGCCGATATTTGTGGGCCAAAGAAGGTGCCAGGATTTGCTACTACTTGATTAGTTACGACAACGGCTATGTTAAAGGCCCAAGATAGCCGGGATAAATCATGTAAATGGACATTGAGTTTCTGCTGGCGGGTTGCCAACTGATCTATACCAACATATTCAGATCTAAATAATGCTGTTAAACTATCCTCAACAATAAGCTTTATGTTCTCTTTCTTTATAAGCTTACGTGCTTGCCTAACGACCTCTAGTTGCTGGTCAGTAGAAAAAACGCGAGCAACAATGACATTGCTCAAGGCCTCATCTGGGTCCAAACCGAATCTTTGAGCAATAGGTATTAGTCTCTCAGGCCTAAAAGTGCCTTCAGTATCAATAAACAGACATTTACCCTCAAGCCCTCCTTTCTCCTCAGGCAACTGTACAGTTATAGCTAATGTGAAACAGATCTGTGTTTTTCCAACTCTATACTCGCCGTAAAATTCGGTGATAGCTTGAGTCTCTATGCCGCCTCCTAGTAGCTCATCAAGTGCCCTCGAGCCGGTTGTGAGTCTTTTAACATTTTTTCTTGCTTGAAGCAGATCTCGAGCGCTTAGAAATCCCAAACCAAGCTTCTTTCTTGCTTCCTCGACTATCTTCATGGCCAACGTTGATGATATGCCTACTTCCTCCTCAAGCATCTTAGGTGGGGTAACTGCGATTATTTCGAGGTTTATGTATCCATGATTAATAAGTTTCTGTGCTGTGGCTTTTCCTACCCCCCCTAAAGAAGTTAAAAGCTTTAGTGCATTTGTTTCTTCTTGCTTTTTAGAAGATCCATTACTTAGATTTTGAGATGTCCCCTTTGATCTTCTTCTTGAAGATGTTCTGGGATTCATTACTATCGCCAAATTTACTTTCCATTTAGAGTATTATCATCTGCAATACATCCTTAACTGTTAGCTTTCTAAAATAATTTCTTAATTTAATCTAGAACTTAAAAATTTGTTTTCCTTGAGGATTAATTATGTACACTTCCTAGCTAAGAATTCTTAAGAAGAGTAGTATATAGGAAGCATTGTGAAATTAGTAAGGATCAGACAATCTGCGTAGCTATTTTCGCAACATTGGGAAATCTCTTTGCTGCCTCCTTAGCTATAGGACCTTTTATTATTGAACCCTTAGGGTTTCCCTCCTCATCAATAATTACGGCGGCATTGTCCTCAAATGATATCCATGTTCCATCTTTTCTTCTATAAGGCTTCCTTTGTCTCACGATAACCGCTCGAAAAATCTGATGTCTCACGTTTTCAGCCCCAGCTTTTACGACTACAACAACAACATCACCTACTCCTGCTCTGGGTAATCTTCTTTTTCGGCCTTTATACCCAAGAACCGCTATGACTTGAGCTTTTCTTGCACCACTATTATCAGTAATATCTAGTACAGTACCTGTAACAATTCCCGCGGATACTTTTATTTTTGGCATTTTTACTGCTTTTCTTTTTGGCATTGATTATCACCAGTTTTCTCAGCCTACATTCTGATTTGTCGATAGTGAGCTTAAAAATTGATAATTTATTAAGTTATCAATGACATTGTCTCCAATAGGATTATAAGTCTTCTGCATGTTTTATGATAGTGGTGAGAATTTTTGATACCTAAAAGACTGTCGGAGATAATATTCGGGATTTTATCTCCCGACGAAATAATAACGATGGCTGTTGCCTCAATAAACACAGCTGAGCTATACAGCTCAGACGGTAAACCTATGCGGGGCGGACCTTTAGACCCCAGACTAGGCCCAGCAACTAATGAATCATGCGAAACATGCGGTTTGAAGCGTAGGGACGGCGCTTTTGGATGTGTTGGCCATTTCGGATACATAGACTTAGCGATACCTGTATACCATCTTGCATTTGTTAAGTGGATCCAGAAGGTTCTGAATGGTATCTGCGAGAAGTGTGGGCGTCTGACTCTACCTAGTGAGACTCGTGAGCGTTTCTGGAAGCGTATGAAGAGATTTTTAGATTTGTATGGGTATCCCAGAATTGAATTGGCAAAGAAGGTTTTGGCTAAAGCTGCGGAGGTCAAATCTTGCCCATATTGCGGACACCCCAAAAACGCCACATTTAAATTCGATAGGCAGATTATGACATTCGTTAAGATTGTTGAGGTCTCGGAGGAGGAAGCTAAAGCGCTGGAATCGAAGAACGCAAAAATCATAAAGAAGACAAAGGGAGGAAAAGTTCACTACTACTATGAGAGGAGATATGAGCCTGAGGAGATAAGACGTATTTTGGCATCTATTTATAGCCAATATGAGCATCTTGACACGCCAGATGTAAAAGAACGTTGGAAAGATCTAATTCTCATGGGATTCCATCCTGAAAGAAGTAGACCTGAATGGACAATCTTGACTGTCCTTCCGGTTCCTCCAATAACTATAAGACCACCTGCAATCCCAGCCTCTGGAGAGCGACAGGAAGATAAGTTGACTCTAATCCTACGAGATATTATTCGTGAAAACAATAGAATAAAAGACAAATTGGAAGGTGGACCCAGAAAAGTTTTGGAGCAATACTTTATAAGACTACAACATCTAATTGAGATCTTATTTGGTTTGAGAAAACGTGTGAAATCACTTAAAGAGCCTAAAGGAATATTTCATAGATTGCATGGCAAGGAGGGAATATTCAGGAGGTATCTTAGCGGTAAACGTGTTGATTTTAGTGCACGTGCAGTTATATCCCCAGACACATATATATCGATAGACGAGGTAGGTGTACCACAAAAAGTTGCTATGAGATTTCTAGTTGCGGAAGTAGCGAATAAGCATAATATTGAAAAATTAAGGGAATTTGTGAGACGTGGTCCTTGGCGCTACCCAGGAGCGGTTTATATCTACAAGAAGGAGTCTGATGGAACTTACACGAAGATAAGCCTCGAAAATATAAGCCAAGAAGTAATCAATCGCCACGCAGAGGAACTCAGCATAGGAGATGTCGTTGAAAGACACCTTATTGATGGTGATATTGTTGTCTTCAATAGGCAACCAACCTTGCATAGAATATCGATGATGGGGCATTATGCTAAGGTTTTGCCATACAATACATTCAGGATAAATATACAAACCTGCACACCATATAATGCCGATTTTGATGGAGATGAGATGAATCTACATCTAGCTAGGTCCTATGAGACTAGGGCTGAAGTATCCATTCTAATGGAGGTGAAGAAACAAATAATCTCGCCTAGGTATGGAGGACCTATTATTGGTCCGAAACATGATTACATAACTAGCGCTTTTCTTCTAACAAAACCCGATACATATCTTGATAAGGATGAGGTGTTTCAACTTCTCTACTCAGCAGGAATAACGAAGCCTATACCGCCATCTAAAATAGATGGTTCAAAGGAATTGTGGGCTGGACGGGATATTTTCTCAGCTATAATCCCACCAGGGATCTTCTATAGGGGTAAGGTCAAGGGACGACCTCTAGGCTTCAAAAAAGATCTATTGATAGAGATAAAAGACGGGAAAATCGTAGAAGGATTTATAGATAAAAATTCTATAGGCGCTGAAAAACCCGAAAATTTAATCCAAAAAATCGTTGAAAAGTATGGGTATGAAAAAGCTAAAAAATTCCTAAATAGCCTCTCGGCATTGTTATTGAGGTATATAACAGACCGTGGATTCAGCATTACAATTTGGGATATCTATGTTCCACCAGCTGCGAGAAAGAAGATTAAGAACATGATTAACGACTATATGAAAAAAGCTAATGAGTTTGTGAATAAATTTTTAAGAGGAGAGCTCGAGCCAGAACCAGGTCTTAGTGAAAGGGAAACATTGGAAGAGAGAATAATAAATCTATTTGAGAAGGCAAGAGGCGAAGCTGGTAGTATCATAGTGGACTATATGCCGCCAGAAAGCCAATTTATGATTATGACCCTAACTGGAGCACGTGGAGGAGACGTAAATATCCAACAAGTTCTTGCGACATTAGGCCCAATGTTAGTTAGGGGAAAGAGACCTGAGAGAGGATATATAAATAGGACACTCTCGCATTTCAAGAAAGGGGACATTGGTCCCCTAGCGGGAGGTATCGTTCTAAGAAGTTTCGTGGAGGGTCTAGATCCGATAGGATTTTTCTTCCATAACGCAGCGGGTAGAGATTCGCTGGTGGATACAGCGATAAGAACTGCAGATTCTGGATATTTCTATAGAAGACTTGTGAATGCTCTACAAGACATTAGAATTGAATATGATCTTAGTGCAAGAACTATAGACGGAAAAATAATTCAGTTTAAATATGGTGGCGATGGAATTCATGTGGCAAAATCCTATCATGGAAGATTGACCGACATCGAAACGCTATTAGATGAGATTCTTCTGGAGCGAGAGAGAGGAGGTAAAAGTGTTGAAGTTACAAAGAAAACGTGGCCAAAGTATTATGATGAAGCAGTAGACAGAGTTTATAAGGAGGTTTCCAAAGCCACTGCTGACGACCTCAAAGAAGCTCTCCAAGCATTCTTTGAGAAAGGTATAATCTTTTCGGAAGAGGAAATAAACATTATCGTTAGAAAAATACTGGATAGATATGTGAAAGCGATAATAGATCCTGGTGAGGCAATTGGTGTTGTTGCAAGTCAAAGCTTAAGTGAACCGGCTACCCAATTAACCTTAAGAACTTTTCACTGGGCGGGTGCTGTAGCGATTACAAGAGGGTTGCCACGAATCAAAGAAATCTTCGATGCTGTTAGGAATATTAGAAGACCCATAATCAGAGCATATCTCGAGGAAAACATTTGCCACAACAAGAAAAAAGCATATTCTATTCTGAATCGGATTAAAGGGATAAGTCTAATGGATGTAGCTACGGATATAATCTTAGATGCGGAAGGCAGAAAAATAATAATCGACTTAGATTCGAAGAAGTTAAGCAGATATGGAATTAGTATTGAGGATATTGAGAAGAAAATACAGACAAGCAAAAAGCTGAAAGTTATTGCTGATAAGGAAAACAATCAGATAGTTGTTGAGATAGCCCCAGAAAAAGCACAGAAGGGCAGAGGACTTTCTCTCGGAGAGCTTCACACCAAATTAAGAACATCATTTATCATTAAAGGCATAGCTGAATATGTTGATGCTAAATTAACTAAAAGGGAGGGTGTTGAGGAATACTATATAGTTATTGCAGCACAGAACATGTCGAATATTCTCTACCAAGAGGGTATAGATCTCTCAAGACTGGAGAGTAACAATATACGCGAATTCGCGAAGATATATGGTATTGAGGCTGCTAGATTATTGGCTATAAAAGAAACGTTAGAGGTACTAGACTATTATGGATTGGATGTAGATCCACGCCACATAGCGCTTGCGGTTGACGCTCAGATGTGGAATGGCAGAGTGATGGCCATTGGTCGTTATGGTCTAATACGAGCGAAGCCCTCAGTATTAGCAAGAGCGGCATTTGAGGAGGTTAAAAAACATATAGTTGCAGCTGCAATTAGTGGGGAGGTAGACAGAATTGCTGGAATAGCTGAGAGTGTTGTAACTGGTCAGGCGATACCAGTAGGGACGGGTATGGTCAAAGTGTTTTACGGAGTTATTCGAGGCACAAAAAGGAATCTGAAAAATGAGTAGTTCTGCCTTTTTATTTTTTGGCTATGCTCTCCGCTAAATTTTTTGGTACTAATTGAGTAACACGTTTTGAATACTCCCTGCTAAATGACTGAGCGAATTCTATCCATGAACTCATGGAGTCGCTTGGCATGTCCTTGAATACTTCTAAAAGCTCATGAATAGACTTGAGTATAATCATGGCTTTTTTAGAGATTTGAGGGCTACTTAGAAATCCGATAAGTATTTGCAGGAGTCTATCACTGATATCACTAGATTGTCCGAAGAATATCATCTTTAATAGTTCTAGGCTCCAGGTGATAAGGTCTTCTAAAATATTACTCCTTATAGACAGTAGCAATATCCTAATGACATCGAAAATCTCTGATATGGGAAACAGTATTTTCGCATAATGGTTATTTATCCTTAGCGAAATCTCTTCAGGAGACATGTAAGAATCCAAAAGACGCAATAGGAATCCTGCTAGCTTCTGCGTAGCGGTGATATTATACACAATTCCAGAGAAGAGCGTTGGATATACCCCTAAATTCGAAGCCCCAAACAGAAAAATGGAGTTGAATGGAGAAATTGTAAGTAATGGTCGTCCTAGAAAAATCTCCTTTGAGAAAAGATGTGTGACACGTCCAATAATACCAAGTGAATTTTTTACAGTATTTATGCTGTCTAGAGGCGTTCTGTGTGTCAAGAAAGCGTTATAAAAACCTAAAATCCAGGTTTTATCAGATGCTGGGCTAAATAGAACTGCAAAGCCTCCCGGAACAGCATATTCATTAAAAATTATATGCAATGCTTCTTTCTCGATAGATGTTCTTGTCGTTTCTAGAATTACTTGATAAAATGTGAAATAGTTATGCTTGAAGAGGTTATACTCTTCTCTTTTCATCGATTCTCTCGCAAGAAACCAATCAAAACCCGAAGAGTCTATAGTTGTAGTTGCTTCTATGATCCCTGAGTGTCTACCTGTTGTTGAGATTCGCAGAATGTTTTTTCCATGTAGACTTTGAAACTTCATTGCTTTGGTGCAATCGAGTACATATTCTTGCCCTATGCTTTTTGAAAACTTTAGCTGGAAAAGGGGTAAATCAACAACAGATATTGGTGTTTGGAATTCCATAACAATTTTTCCATCAGAATCATGAATTTGTGTTAGATCATATATGAGCGGCTCTGTAGTGAAACTAATGTCAAAGCGGTTTAAAATTTTCTCAAATATTGAGGCTAAAGTTACCCCGTATAGTGGTGTTGTTTTAAGATCATAGTGATTTTTCTCTATCAAAACGACTTCCGACGGCTCTAACTCGTCCTGCAATGAGAATATCGTCGTCAATCCAGAGATATTCCCACCGATAATAGCAATTTTTTTCATCGAACATAGCCCTCCAAACATTTTCGAGTTAGTACATGAGAAGTAATATGCTATGTTGATTATAGTGGATGCGCACCAAAATATTATAAAATAATAAATTATTAAGCGGAGATTTCTTTGGATTCCGAAGTTTCTGTGGTCTCAGGTAGACGAAGATAGTACTTTGCTCTAAGCTCTTCCAATGTTACTCTTTCTAATATTAGTATCTGATGCATCAAGCGTATAATAGCACCAGCAACTTTATTTCTGACTTTTTTTGATCTTATATTCGTCAATCTGTCTACTACTCTTTTATATGAGTTGAATCTAAACTCTCCAGCAAGCTCAGCATTTCCTGTTAATTGCTTTATTTCTTCAGCTTTATCCCATATATCCTTCAATAAGTCAAAGTAATTCGCTACAAGATATCGAGCAACGTTCTTTATGAATTTAGGTTTTATTCGGCCCAAGAGTACCACCTAGTTATTCCTCAAATTATTCTTTTCACTTAAGTCAAAAGCCTTTCTCTTTAGCAATATAAAAAAATAACTAATCTCTCCGGGATCTTCTCTCAATAAGGAATCGTCTAGAAACTCGAGACAAGTATCGATTTCTTAGTAAGATGTAGCTGATGTAGCTAACAGCTATAGTTACTGTCGGTATAATCCAGGGGTCTATGCTAAAAGGTCTTTTCTCAGCAACAAATTCTGCAGAGAAATTGTATACTGTCAAGTTATCGGAAGTTCGAAAGATAGTTCCCGTGATCTTTGTTTCGAAATCGATGCTTAGCGACACATAGTAGGTATCGTTAATGTACGCGACTGGAACTAAAATTGTTTTATTTTCATCGTCATTTGGCAATGAAACATTAGCTAATAGGCTTACATTCATCAAATATTTATTCGTGTGGTTGCATATAAGCTTAAATGTAGCGACAAAAGGTTCTCCCACATGTATCCTACTAGGAGCGTACCAAGATATCACTTTTGGTATTCCACCTATGAGTATTTGCTTGGTTATATTCACATATGACGAGTTGAAGTCTAAGAATACCTGTATGGTTAAGTTATGAAGAGTAGCTGGTAGGTTTGGATCTATATATAATGTGCAGATATACTCTTTGAGGCTTGAGTTGTATTTAACATCGGTTTTACTCCAGCTCCTATTTATGTACTCGAAATACATTCTTAGGGTTGCATTCTCTATAGGAATCTTCTTTCTAACACCTAGAATTGATGAATTAAATTTGTGTATGAGTTTCATAGATATGTTGTATGTCTCACCTATATATAATGTTGTTTCGTTGATAGGCTTCACCGAGCTATTGAGAAGTATACTTATGTTATCAATATCAAGTTCTCCAATAGTTAGTGTTGCGTTGAAAAGCCTCACCATTTTTGTTCCTGCCGAAGTGTTATCCCAAGTAAGTACCAGGTAAAACGTTATATTAAGCTCCTTAGGTAAGGTGTAGGGTAGGGAGGTATTCACAGTAGCTACTGTCTGACTACCATTCCTTAGTAAAACACCATTGAGGTCACCATATTTTGTATTGAGTTTCTGGTAACGAATCTCAACTGAAATATTAGCGTCAGTAGATATAGGTTCTCCCGTCGAATTATATGTAAGATTTTCAATGAGCAATAAGACATTGTCTCCGATGTAATATTTATCATGCTTTTCTGAGATTTCTCCGTAGAGTATTATGTCATCTACTTGAATATACCTAAAAGCGAATGTGTGATTGTAGCCATGAGTGTCATTTATAACTGCAGAGATTACGTATTCCCCAAGACTTATATTAGGAGGGAACTCATAGGTTAGAGTTATGCTTTTTGAGCCGTTTAACACCGTGCTTTTATAAAAGTATGTTATGTTATTGCACTTTCTGTAAAGTCTTAGAATCAATGAACTATTACTAACAGGTGTACCGTTATAAAATTGGATGCTTAAGGTTATGTTTACTCGATCACCAGGGTGCACATAATCTGAAGAGAGACTGAGACTTATATTATAGCCTATTCTGAAGTAAAATGAAACATTCGCCATAAGCGGAGAGAGACTTATGTTTTTCCATAATAGTACTGAAGCAAGATAATTACCGAATTGATAAGATACGATCCTTGTGATATCAACTATGTACCCATCTTCTTTCTCACGTATCACAGTACTGGTATTAATCTCACCCGTAATCATATTTTGGATCCGAATATAGCCTCGAAGTAGTCGCAAAGGTTTGTTGAAGTATTTAACACTGATCTCGGCTTGGATGGATTTATTATAGTCTATCGCAATCTGTGTTGAAGGCTCAACTTTAACAGTCACTTTAATATGTTGCCTAAGTTTACCTAGTGCTAGAAAAGCTATTAGAGCCCCGAATGATTGAAATATGTCTACATCTTCAGATAGGGGATTTCTAGATATGCCTCCCGATTCAAGTTGGCTACTATTAATGAACTTTGTAATGTTATGCCAAAAAGTATTATTTCTAATTAGGTTTCCTAAAGTAGTATTGGAGGGAATTTTCTTTGAGAGGCTACATATCATGTCGACAACAACACCAGTTTCGAAGACTGTCGGCACTTCATATCCAAAACCGCCATTAAGTTTCTCTTTGGAGTTTGCTGATATATATTGATAAGCGAGTATACCACTAAGTATGTTTTCAGATAATGTTGAGTTTATCAGAGACGAATTGTACCGAATAAGCGCATCTAGTGCAAAGCATGTTTGGATTATTGGGCTTAATGAAACTCTACTGTCCCTGAATAGACCGTCCATGGGGTTATATAGGTCTAATATGTAATTTATGAGCTCACCAACTAGGTTTTCTATGACTGTTAGGTTCTCTCTAACTATAATATCTTGGTATCTCAAGATAACCTTTATGAGCAAAGCGGCTTCTATAAGATCTATATTTTTGATGGTTTCGTTAATTAGAGTTTCGTTTATAAACCTTAGAGGCATCAGAATGTCGTATTCACTTGGACTTATGTTTAGAAAATCAACAAGCAATATTCCCCAAAGAGTGCCCTTGAGAGTCGCATTACCACCAAACCATTCACGAAACCCTCCTGTTTTTTCATCATAGAAATAATCAAGTGCTTCTTCTGCCTTCTCCTTAACAAATTTGTATTCTCCAAGTAAATAGAGTGTCACATAGCCGTAATATGTTGAATTTATAAATTCATCGCCTTTCTGCTTCAGAGGAAAAGCACCATATTCCGTGATTAGTCTGTTTTTAATGAAATCCCTCAATAATGCGAAGTTGAGGATTTTTGTCTGTTCATTGTTTTTGTGTGCTGATGATGAAATTGGCTCGTGGAGAGGATATTCGCCTAGTGATCGCAACAGCGGATTATTGACTCCAGCACTGCTATTCATTTGGCTACTTATAGAGGCTAGCAGTAGAATCAAGCCGATAGCTAATGGTTTTATTCTATGTGCTCCCCAGGCCCGCATTTATGCTCACTAGTGTTAACTGTTTCTTAAAAATCTATCAATAATCTCGTCTTATTAACTCTAGGAGTTTAATAATATTAGTGAGTGGGATGATGAAGAGAAAACAGGTCAAGCTTTTGGTTCTAGACTCACTAGCAAGAGATGTTGCTAGGTTTCGTGTAAGGACATCAAAAATTGTCATGAACGAACTTGGTGTATCTACGGGTGAGGTAATTCTTATAAAAGGGTCTCGGGGAGTAGTCGCAGCGTATATATGGCCAGACAGAGAACCTGCTGGTGGCAACCCCTACTATATCAAGATGGATCAATACTTAAGGGAAAACGTTGGTGCTAGAATAGGAGGATATGTACTTGTATCGAAGATTACTAGTTATCCTCCTCCTAGTGCCATGAGAATCGAACTTGTTCCGAAGACTTCCGCCGCTCTACTTAAATATGTTGGTATTAACATTGATGAAATAAAGATGATCTTAAATGATGCTCCTCTAATGGAGGGAAATATAGTATATCTTGAAATCCTTGGCAAGAAAATGCCTTTTGTTGTTGTAAAAACAGAACCAAAAGGTGTTGTCATAGTTACAGAGAATACTAATATTGAAATTATCAGAGAGGCATCATCGCAGATGAAGCTAAGACTAGTTAGATACGAGGACGTAGGGGGGCTTGACTATGCTATAGAAAAAGTAAGGGAACTAGTAGAATTACCCCTGAAGCATCCAGAACTATTTGAGCGTTTAAACTTGGATCCCCCCAAAGGAATACTATTTTATGGGCCTCCCGGTACCGGTAAAACTCTCCTGGCACGTGCGGTAGCTAATGAGACTGATGCCTACTTTATATCAGTCTCAGGTCCTGCAATAGTTTCTAAATTTTATGGTGAAAGCGAAGAAAGGCTTAGAAGAATTTTTGATGAAGCAAGGAAAAACGCTCCCTCGATAATATTTATTGATGAGATAGATGCTATAGCTCCAAAAAGGAGTGAGGTAATAGGTGAAGTTGAGAAGCGAATAGTCTCACAATTACTCTCGCTTATGGATGGGCTGCAGCCTAGAGAAAATGTGATAGTAATAGCAGCCACCAACCGTATAGATGCCATCGACCCAGCACTTAGAAGACCAGGACGCTTTGATAGAGAAATAGAGTTCAGAGTACCAGATGAGAAGGGCAGATATGAAATATTGAAGATACATACCCGGGGAACACCACTAGCCGAGGATGTTGACCTCAAAAAAATAGCTCGTGAAACATATGGATTTGTAGGAGCCGACCTAGCAGCCCTAGTCAGAGAAGCTGCTATGCATGCTTTACGAAGATTCATCGCGAAACATAATATAGATATAAAATCCCCAGAACCAGTTCCGCAGGAACTTCTCAAGAAGCTAGAAATAACTATGGAGGACTTTAGAAATGCGATGAAAGAAGTTAGACCCTCAGCTTTAAGGGAGATACTGATAGAGGTTCCAAATGTTAGATGGAAAGACATTGGCGGCCTCGAAAATGTGAAAGCGGCACTAAGAGAAATGGTAGAATGGCCCCTAAAATATCCTGATGCGTTTGAAAGAATGGGAATAGAACCACCAAAAGGTATACTTCTATATGGACCACCAGGATGTGGAAAAACGCTTCTAGCACGTGCCGTTGCAACTGAAAGCAAAGCAAACTTCATTGGGATCAAGGGACCAGAATTATTATCAAAATGGTATGGGGAGAGCGAGAAGAGAATCCGAGAAGTGTTTTCTAAGGCTCGTCAGGTAGCTCCAGCGATAATCTTCTTTGATGAGATAGACTCTATAGCACCACGTAGGGGCCTGTATTTTGGGGATTCTGGCGCCACTGAGCGTGTAATTTCTCAGCTTTTGACGGAGATGGATGGTTTGATTGGTAGGGGCGAGGTTTTTATTATTGCCGCGACAAATAGACCTGATTTATTAGATCCTGCAATTCTGCGGCCTGGGCGTATCGATAGGATTCTCTATGTACCTCCTCCCGACCTTAAAGCTAGGTTAGAGATATTCAAGGTGCATACGAGAAGGATGCCTTTGGCCAATGATGTCGATCTAGAAGAGCTAGCTAGAAAAACTAAGGGGTATTCTGGGGCCGATATAGAAGCTGTATGTCGTGAAGCTGCTATGGAAGCATTGAGAAGATCTAATCTTAAGCCCACGAAAGTGAGGATGGAGGATTTCGAGAAGGCATTGGCAAAGGTTAGGCCGTCAATAAGCCCAGAATTGATCAGTTATTATAGCGAATTTGAAAAAACTATGAGAAAGCAAACGGTTCATGTGATCCGTGGGACGGAGTTTTATGAGCTTACGTGAGGCGTCTAGATTTGGAGTATCTCAGATGTCCTAGATGTAAGAATGATGTACCAGTTATCTATATTTTCTGTCCCTTCTGTGGATATGATCTAAGATTTATTATTCGAGAAAAACTTATCATGGGTCTTTCTCTGAAAGATCGGCTATATCGAATATATTATCTGCTTAGATCGCCTCTAGTGGCGATGAAGCATATAGCGAGTGCTCCGGATTTCCTAGGTGCCTTTATTGTTTTCATAATAGGAACCCTGCTTCTGTTTCTTAAAAATCTTGTTGTCTACTTAGGCTTTGTAGGTGGCATATCAGAAATAGCGTTTCTCTATCTCTTTCTAAACTCGTTATTTCTTCAGTCTATTCTTTGGTTAGCTTTTGCTGTTCTTTTCCACATAGCCCTTGTAATTATGGGTGGCAAGGGAACTTTTAGCGATGTTCTCAATGTGCTTGGGTACTCAATGATATATATTAGTATTGGTCATGTATTTAGCATGATTTTCATAGTTGTGTCTATGTCATCGGGTTCGGGAGGTCTGTACCCAGCATATGCCTACATACCATTTGTATTTACTGCGGCTATTTTCGCTGGCTATAGTTTTTCTTTTACACATTTGTTAAAAAAGGCGACATCAATTTTTACTGCTATTGTTGTTGCCATATTTTTCATAATATTTCTTTGCTTCCTATAGTATTTTGGTGTTAATAATGTCTATAGATGTGAAATCGCTTATTCTTAACAATGTTGCAGAGCCCTTAGAGGAGTTTGTAATAACCATGGATGATTTAGAGAAATTTATTTCTGAGAAAGAGAAAATTGTTGCTTATTGTGGCTATGAACCCAGCGGCCCTATACACCTGGGGTATTTCCCTACGATTCAAAAGGCCATAGATCTTTTAAAGGTGGGCAAGGTAAAAATACTCTTAGCAGATTATCACGCATACCTAAATGATAAAGGACCCGTTGAGTTAATCCAGGATTTAGCTATAAATTACTGGATACCCATATTCAAGGCGCTGGGTGTTAATGCTGAGTATGTACTTGGTTCTGAGTTTCAGTTATCATCAGATTATGTGCATGACCTATTCACATTGGCTCGATTTGTTTCGACTAAGAGGGCTATAAGAGCCGTCAGGATAATCTTGCGTAATACAAAATCAATTTCAGTTGCAGCATCTATCTATCCGATAATGCAGGTACTGGATATAATTTACCTAGGTGTTAATCTAGCGTTTGGAGGTACTGATCAAAGGAAAATCCATGCTCTTGTACGTGACATTATAGGCGGCGAGATACGTTCCTTACTAAGGCGAGAAATGAGAACTCCTGTCTGTATACATTTACCGATGGTCCTTGGATTGAAAAAAGGTGAGAAAATGTCGTCGTCGAAGCCAGACACGCATATTGCTGTACATGATAAACCTGAAACAATCATTAGAAAGGTACAGAAAGCTTATTGTCCACCCACAACAACGGATCCTTCAGAAAATCCAATATTCTCGATATTGAGATTTGTTATATTTCCTCACACCAGCTCATTAAAAATTGATCGCCCCGAGAAATACGGAGGGCCCGTAACATATAACGATTTAGATAAGTTAGAGAGGGATTTCCTCAAAAGAAAAATACATCCATTAGACCTTAAGAATGCTGTTGCAGAATGGATTATTCGGCGTTTAGAACCCGTTCGGAACTTATTAGAGAAAGACCCAGAGATTTTGCGTCCAGTCTACAACCTACAGAAATGGAATTTCGAGAAAGGATATATTAGCAAAGCGTCTTGGGAAGCTCTCAGAAGTAGCTACCGACAATGGCTAGAAAACATTTGAAAAACTTAAACCCAGCAAGTATTGGATGCTACTTATCCCCATAAATCTCTTATTTTGCTTCACTAAGCAACCTTGCTCGAATGTCTTCTATTTTATCTCGTAATCTTTCAACATTAATCGTCAGAAATCCTTCTTCCTGGCTATATACGGGTTTTCCATGTATCCAAACAGACTCGATATAGCGGGAATCTAATGCGTAAACGAGCATAGAGTGTATATCATGAAATGGTGTACTTTCCAATGCTTTCTTTATGTCGATGAGAATAAAATCAGCGAATTTTCCAATCTCTATTGATCCAAGCCTATCTTCTAATCCAAGCGCTTTTGCTCCATTCGCCGTCGCCATTTTTAAAGCTATCTTTGCTGGAATAACCTCGGGGTCTTTTAAGACTCCTTTATGGATCAGCGCCGCCAAGGTTATCTCCTTCCACATATCAAGTCTATTGTTAGATGCTGGCCCATCAGTAGCCAACGCAACATTTACCTTGCTACTGAGCAGTTTAGGTATAGGCGCTATACCTGAGGCAAGCTTAAGATTTGATGTTGGGTTGTGAAGTACATGTACCCCTCTCCGACTAAGAATCTTGATATCCTTATCAGTGGCCCAAACCACATGAGCTGCCATAACATCGTTCCTGAGGAATTTTAGTGTCTCCAGATATTCGATAGGAGTCATCCTATATGTTTTTAGGAATTCCTTGACTTCTTTTTCCGTTTCAGATAGATGTATGTGAATTCGGGCCCTATGCTTGCTGGCTGCTTCCCTTATTATTTGAAGCAGCTCCTTGGTACACCCATAAGGTGAATGTGGACCGTAGGCGAAGAATATAAAATTCTTTAAATTCTTAGAGACTACAAATGATAGTAGGTCTTCTCTGAATTTTTCCGCTTTTTTAAATTCCTCTTCTGGAGAAACGTTGAAGAATACGTCTGCGGAGCCATAGGTTAGAACGGCACGTATTCTTGCATCAGCTACGGCTCTAGCGACTTCTATCTCATGGTAGTACATGTCCATAAACATAGTTATACCATTTTTTATCATTTCTGCTATGCCGTATAAAGCACCATAGTAGACATCCTTTGGCTTAAGAAGTTTCTCTAGAGGTAATATATACTTCATCAACCATGTCTGAAGATCTACATCATCCTTCAGACCCCTTAGCAAAGTCATCGCTACATGAGTATGAGTGTTTATGAATCCAGGGAGAAGTACCCTTCCAGGAAGTGGTATAAGTTCTTCATACTGTGGGGGCTTTTTCTTCGAGAGGTACGTAATAATGCCTTTTTCTATTCCCACAAAACCATCCTTTATAACTCCGATATTCTCATTCATGGATACTATATATGACGGATTTAGAACAAGCAACTCTACCACCAATAATAGGATTAGAAAACGATTAGAAAAACTTTTTAAACACCAAAAGATAGTCTTAAAGTAATAATTCTAGGAAAAAACAAATAGTGCCCGGGTAGCGCAGCGGTATGCGCGCTCCCCTGGTAAGGGAGAGGTCGCGGGTTCGATCCCCGCCCCGGGCTTAAAAGTGGGGGGTTAGTCTAGCCTGGTAGGATGCTGGCCTGGGGCGCCAGTGGTCGTGGGTTCGAATCCCACACCCC
This sequence comes from Candidatus Njordarchaeota archaeon, assembly GCA_029856685.1. Classification (GTDB taxonomy): domain Archaea; phylum Asgardarchaeota; class Njordarchaeia; order Njordarchaeales; family Panguiarchaeaceae; genus Panguiarchaeum. Next base: position 47,996 of record JAHKKZ010000001.1, on the reverse strand, counting down.
CCACCATTATAGGCCCGTGGTGTAGTGGTCAAGCATGGGGGCCTTTGGAGCTCCACGGGGATAGCCCCTGACGCCGGTTCGAATCCGGCCGGGCCTACCATACACTGCGTAGTGCCTAGCATTTGTTTCCTTTTATCCACGTTTTGTTGCCGACATTGTGTTACTTAAGTTTTTGCTGAAACGTTTTCTTGGATTGGTGGACTGTTTTTCTGATGAGGGTTCTCCATGGTATCTTTGGCAGACTACGTGAATTTTCTTCGGTTTTTGTTGGTTGAAGGCTCGGATCGTCTGCCATGTTTGGTGGTGATTTCCTATGAATCATCGAATGGTCTCAAATATTTATGTCTATGTTCGAAATCTCAGCATGGTGATAATAAGAAAGTTATGCCTTTTGGTGACTTTTCTGTTATCAGGAAAGTATATATGTTTCTTAAAGAAGAAATTTATGACAACTTTAAGTTAATTTCTGCTCCTCTAAAAAGAATCTTAGGTAGAACTGATAATGGAAAATATATACTACCACTCTTGATAAGTTATAGAAAAAGCAATAGAAAAATAAACAAAACTAGGGACTCAATACTGTTGGTGGAATATCTTAAAGAATTATGTCAGAGCGCCGAGGAAGCTCTAATAATAATGCCCGTTCATAGGAAAAAGTGGGGGGTCTGTATAATTGTGAAAATTAATCCAGAAGAAGTATTGGAGATTCTTGGTAGAATACTTTTTGCATCATATAACCTCAGATATTTAAGCATAGAATTCCTGCCGATAAAGCAGCTTAAAAAAGTGGTTCTTAATGTTATAGAAGAATTTAGATTGCCTATCATGTTGAGCAAAAATTTTCTTGATCCTTGGAATTTTATAAAGCTTTTGTATGAATCTGTAAGCTTAGGGATAGGGCACCGAGAAGGTATCCATTTAGAGAGTTTCAATAATATCGAGAAAGGTGACTATTCTTCACTCTCAAGGAAAAGCGTCGAGAACAGCAGCATAAGGATTGGTAGTGAAAACAAAAAATGTAGTCTCACAAATTTTTTAGACTGTATGATCCTAGACAACATACTAGAAATATACGACAAGATCTACGGAATAAAAATCACGATACCGCAAATCGTCGTAAGCCTCATTGGGCGAAGACTACAAAAATAGTGGAAGGGAGTCCTAGATTGTATCTGGAGAAATGATTTCTATTCTAAAACAATAGTCAAGAGTTGGGTTATGAAGCATAATAAAGTGGTAATATCATCGGTATATTTTGAGGCTCCCAGAAGCCCTATAGGTCGCTCTCTGCTTAGCAATTATATAAATTCAATGGGAGATGACAAAATCTCCCACTTAGGAAACTTGGTGTAGAAGGAAGATCAATTAAGCTAAAGAGAATAAGTTAAGGAAAGAAAAAATCTCAGAGAGACTAAGATATTAGCAGTTAGATTTGTGTTTTCCATCGTATTATGCCTCTAAGACAGGAATTACTGTAATTGTCTAACAAATTTCTCTATGCGATCGAGTGCGTCATTAAGAATATCCTCTGGAGGTAAGAATACTATTCGAAAATGTTGCTTTCCAAAACTTCCAAAACCATAGCCAGGAGGCACAACAACACCTGTGCTCCAGAGCAACTTTTTGCAGAAATCGTTGTCATTGATGCCTAGGTTTATTCTTGGAAAAATATAAAACGTTCCTTCTGGTTTTTCTGCGCTTAACCCATAAATCTCATTGATTCTCCTATATACTAGATCACGACGCTTTCTAAGCTTATCGATAATACCTCTTATGTGGGTCTGAGGGCCTCGGAGTGCCGCGATTGCTGCGTACTGGGCAGGAGTATTTGTTGATAGTCTGATCATTAGAAATCGAGTAAACGCATTCCATAAATCCTCAAGGAGGTCTTGAGGATCGTGGCGATACATGTATCCAATCCGCCATCCAGTAGCTAGGTAAACCTTTGAGAGAGAGTATATCGTTATTACTGGCACATCATTCGCTAAAGAAGCGGTATTTGGTGCTTTACCTGAACCATCATAGACCATTAGATCATATATCTCATCGCTGATAACATATAAGCCATACTCACCTGCCAAATCGATTATCTCTTTTACCCTTTTTGCACTATAAACAGCGCCAGTAGGGTTGTTAGGATTAATTATAAGTATTGCCTTCGTTTTTGGGCTAACTAGCTTTCTTATATGATCGATATCTGGTACCCAACCTTCCTCTTCTATACATCTATACTCGAGAGGTTTTACTCCAAAGAAACGCGCAGCGGTCAAATAGGGAGGATATGTTGGAGATGGTATTAGCAGTTCGTCACCATTCTCAAAAGCAACTGCTAATATTGTGTTAACAGCTTCGGCAGCGCCTTGTGTTACGAGGACATCACTGATGTCTATATCGACCTCATTTTTTCTTTTCTCATATTCAACTATCGCTTCACGTAATTCTTTTTCTCCTCTAGAATCCCCATAGTAATGCTTTCCTGATTCCAAAGCTTCTATGTATGCATCGATAATGTGCCGAGGAGGCGAGAAATCATATTTACATGGATCGCCAATGTTTAGTCGGATGGTCTTATTGCCGGTTTTCTGCTCATATTTTTCTGCTTCTAGGACGATCTCTCTAATAACATATCGTATCTCCTGTGCACGTGCTGGTGGAATGAATTTTTTCAATACTAGTCACCTCATCAAAATCAATCTAATTAAGTACCAATGTTGCTTATTTTCATGTGCTATTTATCTTTTAATGCAGACCGCAGTTATTCCCCGTGAGCGGGCATCGTAGCGTAGAATTCTGAAACCAGCACTTTCTAGACGTCTTAATACTCCGCGAAGATATCGTTTACCTCTTTTCTTTCCTGGTTCCCCTACATAATGAAACAGAATACCTTTAGGTCTCATAACGCGATGTATTTCTGAGTAGAATTCTGATGAGTAAAGTTCTGGTGCAATCGATATCCGAGGAGGGTCATGAAAAACATAGCTAAACCTTTTATCAGGCAGGTATTGAAGTACCTTTGTAGCATCACCTAAGAGGATTTCTACATGCTTAAGATGCCGGCTCCAAGGATTCCAAGATGCTAACTCAAGGACTTCGCGGCTCTTTTCTATGCTTATTACATGACATTTTCTCCTTATTAGCCAATATGTCGAGTATCCTAGACCTGTGCATATTTCTAGAACCTCGCTTTTAGGCTTTGGCTTAAGAGCAAGAACCTTCTGTTTAGCATCTACAAAAAGCGGATCGACAATAGTTCTATGCATATGTATCCCAGAAATTTCGATCGTAGGGGTTAAACACCCCTCAAATAATGTAAGCTGATAGTATTTATTATCACGATCCATCAGTACTAATGGTAGAAATCCACTTTTTGTCAGCCCATAGATGCGTCTAGGGTTTTTAACTATCTGGCTAATGCTTTCTCTTGATACGTCTATCTCAAAGTTTTCTGTTTGAAACACAATACTGTCTCCAAGAATCCTCACAGAAATCTCTCTAAGTTTTGCGCCTAGAGAGCTATCAATCTTAAAGAAGCCAGTGGAAGAGTTAAGCAGATTGAGTATCATCTTTCCAGAAAAAACAGGGAGGTTCTTATACTTGAACCTGAATTCTCTAGAGGGAGTCACTCCTCCTCAGCTTTTCTTTTCTCCTCGAGGTAATGATTAAGGAGCACAAATAGTACCGCTAATACAGATAATATTTCTAGCAGAAATTCTATTGTATTCCAATCTACTGGCATCTTTCTTCACCTCCATATGTCCTATGGAAAAACAAAATGCACACTATTAAGCAAAGAGAAAAAACAAATATTTAACTCCGGTGATAGTTATGAAACTTAGATCGCCTATAGTAGTTGTACTTGGTCATGTAGACCACGGAAAAACAACGCTATTAGACTGGGTACGCAAAACGAGCGTACAAGCTAAGGAAGTACATGGGAAGACCCAGCACATAGGAGCGTCCTTTATACCTATTGACACAATTTTTGAAATTGCACAACCTGCCATAGAAAAAGGAGTTATAAAAATTAGGAAGGAGGAGATAGGAATACCGGGTCTACTTTTTATAGACACACCAGGTCACGAAGCTTTCGTCAATTTAAGAGCACGTGGTGCATCTCTTGCGGATCTCGCTGTTTTAGTAGTTGATATAAGGACAGGATTTCAGGCTCAGACCTTCGAATCCCTAGAATTACTTAAAAGATATCGAGTCCCCTTTGTCGTTGCCGCCAACAAAATTGATAGACTCCCTGGATGGAAAACGAATCCAGAAACACCCTTCGTGATATCCCTTAAGAAGCAAACCCCAATGGCATTAAATAACCTTGAATTCGCACTTGATAGAATAATTGAGGACTTGTACAAACATGGTTTCTTGGCCGATCGCTATGATCGGGTGAGAGATTTTAGAAAAGTTGTAGCGATAGTCCCAACATGTGCGCTTAATGGCGAAGGCCTTGCGGACTTATTGTTACTATTAGCGGGCCTCGCTGGTAAATTTCTTAGACATAAGCTTAAACTTCATTTAGGTGAGCCTCGTGGAAATGTGCTAGAAGTAAGAAAAATTCCGGGGGCGGGAACAGTGATTGATGTTATACTGGTTGACGGCAAAATTCGACCAGGTGATTGGCTGATAGTTGGGGGGCGAAATGGAGTTATCAAAACAAAAATACGCTCACTATTCATTCCAAAGCCTCTCGATGAGATACGCGATCCCCGAGACAGATTTAACGTTGTGGATAAAGTAGTAGCTGCGGCGGGAGTAAGAATAGTCGCTCCAAATCTTGATGATGCTTTAGCAGGCTCGCCTTTCTATGTAGTCTCAGAAAGCGACCCAAATTTTAATGAAAAGATAAAATTCTTCGAGAAAGAAGTTCAAGAGGATATCTCAAAGATACTTTTTGAGACCGATAGGGTAGGCGTAGTGATTTTTGCTGATACACTAGGAACCCTAGAAACTATAATTGGGAAGTTTAAAGAGTATGGTATTCCTATCTCACGAACCTATGTGGGCCCTGTTGATAAGGAGGGAGTACTGCACGCATTAGCTGTTAAAGAAATGGATCCTAAGTGGGCAGTGGTAGTAGCTTTTAATGTTCCCATTCTTGAAGAAGCACAGTACTTAATAGAAAAGGAAAAAATAGCTGTGGTGGCCGATAATCTCATATTCAGACTATTTGAGAAATTCAATGCCTATGTTGAGGAATATGAAAGAAAACAACGTGAAAAAATACTTAAAGAGTTAATACTACCAGCAAAACTCGAAGTTTTGCCGGGATATATATTTAGGAGATCCAAACCTGCGATTGTAGGTGTAAAGGTATTAGCGGGTCTGATAAAACCTAACCTACCACTTATGAATGCCAGGGGTAAATCTCTCGGTCATATAAAGTCTATACAGTCAGAAGGAAGAGCCCTAGACGAAGCCTCTGCTGGCATGGAGGTCGCTATCTCAATAACAAATGCAGTTGTTGGGAGGGATTTCTTAGAGGGCGACTTTTTGTATGTAGACATACCTGAAGAAGTAGCAAGAAAAATAAATAGGGATCCCAAATTACGAAAAATGCTTTCCCCTGAGGTCCTAGAAGTCTTCCAAGAAATTCTGAGCATAAAGCGAAAAATTCATGGTTTTACATGGGGTCTATAATTGATTTAGAATCACTCCATGAGGAGATATATGGTCGTCAATATTAACTGTTAATCATTAAGCGTTAAATAACACTCTATGTCTATAATCCTTATGTTCATAGTGGTGATTCTTATGGAAGACTCGCAGGAAACTCTTGAGCAGGCTCTTAATATCCTTAAGTCTATAGCTAATAACCCTAACATCCCCAGAAATATACGACGAGTAGCTCGTGAAGCGTATTCGGAGCTTAAAAAGGAGGAATATACCATTGCTCTGCGCGCAGCAAATGCTATAGAAAAACTGACGGGAGTCTTAGATGAGCCTCAGATCCCTCTATTCGCTAGGACATCATTGCTTCAGGTCATCGAACTTTTAGATAAACTAACTAAAGTAAAGGAGAGTTGACATGGAGCTTACTATAAGAAAAGTCAAGGAATTCGAAAACCCTCTTTTATTTCGCAAAGAATACGTATTCGCTGTGATCCACGAAGGAAAATCTACTCCCTCGAGGATACAAATAAGAGAAGAACTTTCGAAGCTCCTAGGGGTTTCTAAAGATCTAATAGTTATAAGGAAGCTAAAAACAGAATTTGGTATGAATCTTACATACGCAGAAGTTCATGTATATGAAGATAAAAAGAAAATGCTAGAAATAGAACCCAGATATATTTTAAAGCGGGATGGAATCTTGAGTGAAGAATAATAATCCCTCAGAATATGCTGGTGGTTCGAATGGCGAAAGGTAAAAAGAGTAAGAAAGATCTGAAGAAACAGGTATATAAGTACTACAAAATCGAGGGCGGCAAGATTGTGAGGTTGAGGAAGTTCTGTCCCATATGTGGTCCTGGATATTTTCTGGCCGAGCATAAGGATCGCCTATCATGTGGTAGATGCGGATATACTGTGAAGAAGTAGGTGAGCCTACCATGAGAATACGCTATAAGAAGAAACAGAGGAAATCCCATAAGATGTACGGAAGAAAATATAGAGGATACGGACAAGTTGGAAGACATCGTCGTCATCCTGGTGGGAAAGGGAACGTCGGAGTAAAGGATCACCATAAATTAATGTTACTGAAAAGGGGATACGAATTCGGCGCAGGCCGTGGGTTTACCTATCATGGACCCAAACCCAGATGGTGCGAGATAAATGTAGGAGAGATCTATGAGGGAATATTGGGTGGTAGAATACCATATGCTGTCGAAGGTAAACTTATAGTTGTCGATCTATCGAATAGGCACTGGCTTAGAATACTGGGTCGTGGCAGAATAGAAAAACCAATTAAATTAATCATCCATAAATCCTCGGTTGTGACTGAGACGGCAAAAGAGAAGATAGAGTCAGCGAATGGACAGATAGTCGTCGTTGGATAAGGATCCTTCATTTTCTCATAGATAGATACGTTTTTGCGAATGCCTTTAGTCGCTCTGCGAGTACATCTCCTATTCCCTCCACCCTCTTTAATTCGGAGAGACTAGCCGTTGCAATTTTCTCTAGAGTATCCAAACCTGCCTTTTTAAGAGCGAGAGCCCTTGTGCGACCAATACCCTCAACATTTTCAACAAACAAGAGTAATTCTTCTGGTACGCCATGATGTATTCTTCGTGCAAGTTTCTTTATCTGTTCAATTAAAGTTAGTGGCAGTCCTAATGTAGCTCCTAATTCTGCCGCACAATACGCTAACCAGCTGGCAACTCTGGTGAGCTCATTTAGGTCTCCTGGTCCAAAGTTTGGTAAGAAAGGATTTAGAATATTCCCCACAGGTTCGCCTTGTATCCATCTGTGGAGGATATATGTTCCTCCTAATATTGCCAAGAGTTCCTCATCTTCGGCACTTAAGAATCGTCCCTTGTATTCTATTATTTGCCAGAACTCTGCTGGGATAAATGCATTTAACTCATTGATTATCAGAGTTTCGGATGATATAGTCTCTATCAGTGAGTTTAGTTTTCCTAAGAGACGTCTGAGAACCACTAGGCTCTCAGGCGCGGCGGATATGGCAAAGAGAAGCTCAATTTCTTTTCTCCCATTCAATGATGCTTCAGCACTTGAAGATGCTTCCCAATATCTAAATAAATCTAAAATGGGCTTGGCTGATGTGGGCTTGAGGTACAGATATGTTAATTTTTTTCCTAGTGCAGTCGATCTAAAACATTTACTGCTATCATTACATGGGACTTCTTGTATCAAATCTGTTTTTTTCAGATAATCAATAGCACCCAGTATATTCGATTTAAGTATGCTTAGACCATAATAATCTCCATGTATGCGGGCATAATGAGCAAAAAAAGTCTTGTCGAAAAAATCTAGTAAATCCCTTTGACTAAGTTTGCTCTTAGAAACTATTAAGGCCAATACTTGTGAATATACAACTGGAATAACATATCCTGAAATAGGTTTCGCTTCCTCTGCTTTACCTAAAACATATTTTTCAACGAATCTTTCGAGTGTATCTCGGTTTTTAGCTATTAGAAATACTTCTCCCACAACGTCATATCCCGGGCGCCCAGCCCTTCCTCCCCTCTGCTTATAATCAGCAGTGGATAATTCCACGCGAGACCCTATTTCTGGGTCATAGTATTTTTCCTCGATGATAACTCGTCGCGCCGGTAGATTGACTCCCGCTGCCAATGTTGGTGTCGCGACTAAGACTCCTATTAGACCTCTCCTAAACGAATTTTCGATGATCTCACGTTCAATTCTAGACAGTCCAGAATGGTGGAATGCCACGCCCCATTTCGAGAGTTCTATGAGTAATTCTGTCAGATTTGTTTTTTCAGTAACCTTTCTTTCTAGTTCCTGGGCAACAAGGTTTCCATCAAACAGCTCATAGTAATGATGAGTTCTCATGAACATCGCTACTCTCTGAGCAGTTCTTTGAGTAAGCAATCTAGAGCTTCTAAATATCAAAACCTGCCATCTCTGACCATATTCTGACATCTCATTAAAGGTGTCTTCTATTAGTACCAAAAGAGAATCCATGAAACTTTTAGGTTTATGCTTGATCTTCTTTGTGTATGGCCTCCTTACAAAGAAGGATCCGCCCTTGAGTTGCTTTGAATATTTATCCTCAAGATATGTGCAGAATTCGTTTTTGCTAAATCTTCTCTCAAGAATCTGCCCGAATCCTTCCTCTACGGATATTATTTCAATATCGCATCCGAGGAGTTTTTGAAGAGTTTGAATAGACTCTGTGGTTTCGGAAGATTTAAGATCCTCCCGACGAATATCGATATACTCCTCCAACGTTGTTTTTCTTGCTGAGCGGGATTCACTAGCTTTTTCTGGAGTCACAACATATTTTTCGATAATGCTGGGGTTTGGGTCATAAATTATTATTTCGTTTGTTGGCAAATAATAAATACATTCGAGAAGTTTAACAGGGCGATGTTTACTGATAATTAATACTGCATTAAGCCAATCACTTATGTCTTCTGGGTTGCTTATTGTTGCTGAAAGTCCAATAATCTGAATATTTTTCTCCTTCAATACCGTTAAAACCATATCGAGTGTAGATCCACGGGATTTATCTCCTAGGGAATGTATCTCATCTACGATGACCAATCCAACACTATCAAGCCATTTTGGCGCTTCCCGAAGGATGTGATCGGCTTTCTCATAGGTGACAACAAGCAGATCGTAGGTTCCAAGTAAACTGATAGGTTGATCCCTATAGTCGCCTGTAGCTACCCCCACTTTGACGCGATATCTGTGTCTAAAAGTTTTTGCTATTTCTTCGCTTAGTGCTCTATACGGAGTTAAATAAAGGACTTTTATCCCTTCCCTTAGAATTCTTGTAATTGCAACGATTTCCCCTACTAGAGTCTTACCGCTACCAGTTGGAGCAACAACAATGAGAGATTTCTTCTGTAATCCCTTCTTAATAGCCCGATATTGGAAGGGTCTTAGGTATACTATTCCCTCCCTCTTAAGAGCTTCTATTATCGTTTCTGGTACATTTAATTCCGCTAATTTTTCTACTGGATATTCTCCAAGCAATGTTATCGATACCCAAGAATTCTTCATGAACCTAAATTTTATTACAAGTTGAACTGATGATATTAAACTATCAATTATCAGTTTTTGATTAGTTGAAAAAATATTGTGGGATCGTTTCAACCTGAACTGAGGCTTGAATAACTAATCATAATAATTAGGAAAAACTGTGAAGTGGGTAACGATTATGTTCTTAAGAGAAGTGGAACTGATAAACTTTATGTGCCATGAGTATCTAAAGTTCATCCCTAAAAAAATTACTCTGCTATTTGGGCGAAATGGTAGTGGTAAATCGGCGGTTCTAGAAGCAATAAGCCTAGCTTTTGGTGGTTTAGGTAGAGAGAGGCAAGACCTACTTAGAAATTTTATAAAACATGGTAAGGAGGTTGCGATTATTCGTATCCGAATAGCTAATACAATCTCGCTTCCTGGACGTGGAATTGTGGTATTAGATTCGAATTTACCTCATAATGCTGACATCGTCATTGAAAGAATAATCACCTATGACAATAGTTATTATAAGCTCAATGGAAAAAAAGTAACACGGGAAAAAATTATACAGATTCTATCGAAGATAAATATTTCACCTCGTAATGCATTCTATTTTATCCCTCAGGAAAAAATAACAAAGCTAGTAGATCTAAAACCCAAGGAGCGCCTAGACATGCTATTAGCTAGTCTCGGTCTTCACGATCTAAAGGTTGCTATAGAAAAATTGCGGGCAGACTTAAAAAATTACCTCAACAGGAAGAAAGAATTAGAGGCAAAGATAGATGATCTACGAAAAAAGATAGAAGAGTATAGGCAACTTCTTAAGTCTACGGAAATCTCTCTAAGAACGCTAAGAAATTACTATGTATATAAACTGGCTCTGCTTTTCAGAAAACTTAAGGCAGTAGAGGAAGAGGAGGAAAAGATAAAGCTAGAGAAAAATAGGATTGAAAATACCATAAAGAATTACATAGAATTCATCGAAACCGTCCCAGAGAGACTTGAAAAAATAGATTTGGAGATAGAAAAACTTCATGATAAGAAAATCGAGATAAGCAATAGAATTCTTGAGATAGAAAAAGAGGAATCAACAATCAATGATAAAATTAAAGCTCTTACACGCAAACTTTCTGACTTAAATGCAAAAAGAAATGATGTCATGAGAACTATTCAAGAAATACTTAATCGCTGGGGTGTAAAATCGTCAGATGATTTAATATCTCTGCTTAGTGATAAAAAAGCGAGGCTTAAAGATATTGAGGAGGCTCTAGAGCGTTTTGATGAGACACGAAAGATGAAGGAATTAGAAAATACTATTCATCAAAAAGAAAGAGAAATCCGTGAAGTGGAGGCTCTAAGAAAGGAATATAACGCAAAAATTGAGGAAATCCTCAAGGAATTAGACCCTGCTAGTACAGTCCTTAGAATATACCGCTTCATACAAAGAAGGAAGCTCGCAGACGAAATTTTTGGTCCTATGGTACTAGAAATTAGTTTTTCGATTCCCATGAATAAGCTCTGGGGATATTCGAAAGCCCTCGAAAGAATTCTCCGAGAAAAAATATCAAAGAGCTTTGTTGCACTTAGTTGGAGAGCTCTCGAGAGAACTCTCGAATTTGTAAAGAAAGAGAATATAATTGATATACCTCCAATGTTCTTCTTTGGATCGGAACAATCGATGATACCTGTAGCCGAACAATATGCTTTCTTTCTCCGAAAATCTATAGACGAGATAGACAAAAAATATAAAGACTTCAAGGAGAGTATCCTAGAAAAGCTAAATGAGCTACCCGACTATCGTAGGAGAGCATTTTTGGCTCTGGTGCCTGACATAATATCAGCACCGAGGCCTGTGTTGGCCATCATAAAACTTTTTCTTGGAAAAATAGCGCTTGTGAGTCGTCTCGAGGAGGGATTATACTTACTAAGTGTGTTGAATCTAGACGGGATAATAACATTGGAGGGGGAGTTTGTGGAGAAGATACCTTGTGGCGATGGATATGCGGTTTATAGAATGCTACCACCTCTACGTAGCGAGGAAGGCATGATCTTACACAAGCTTGTGCAATTTGACATCAGAAACTTCCGAGAAAAAGACAGAGCCTTTCTTGAGGCGATAGAAAAAATTAGGGAGGAGATAGGCTTTCTCAAAAAATCATTGGAGAATCTCAAATTAAGTTTACCTCGGCGTCTTAAAAGTCTATTTGAAGAGCGTATGCGTCTCAAGGAAAACATAGTAAAGTTAGAAGAGGACATAGCATTTCTGAACAAAGCGCGAAGTGAAAGAGCAAAGCTCCCAGTTCAGATTAAGGAAATTGAAATTCGGCTCGAGAAGTTCGATGAAAGGCTAAGGATAATAACTTCTGAGAAACAAAAGTTAGAAGAAGAACTCCAAAGTATAGACTTTCGTATTGTTGAACTTGAACAAAAGAAAGATTCCCTCATTAGGGAGAGGAGTAAGCTTGAAGTAGAGATTGAAGAATTAAAGGAAAAATTGGCGGAGATAAGTATACGAATGGATGCTGTGGAGGATAAAAAAGAAAAAATCCTTGGTGAAATAGAGAGGCTTAAGAAGGAAATAAAGGCTTTATTAGCAGTAATCTGGGCCTCGATATATGGAAAGTCTAATGAGAATCTCGATTCTATTCTCGCAAAAGAGATAGTGGATCCTGCTATGAAAATCATAAGCAGATTTGATATATCTCAGCTAGAAGAGGTTCTCGCGAGATACAGTAAGCGTGATATTGAAAACCTGCGCTACGATATAGTGTCGCGAGAAGAAAAAGTTCGTATGTTAGAGGACGCATTAAAACAACTAGATAAATACCAGGAAGAGCTACGGAATGTCGAATCTGAGATAGAATCCTCGAGAAAACTAGCAAAGAACTCTCTTGAGAAGCTTATAGATAAGCTACATACCAAAGTCTCACTACTTAATGAGAACTATAAATATGTGCTATCGAAGATAGGGGCTAAGGGCGAAATAAAGATTGAGGGTAAGGACATAGATAATCTGGAGCTATTAATAATGATAGATCTTCATCGGCCTCAACCCGTGGAGATAAGTCGGGGGGCATTTTCATCTGGTGAGAAAACATTAGCTATATTTGCATTTCTAATGGCACTTTTTTTGACATCGCCTGCTCCGATTCTCCTGCTGGACGAATTTGATGTTTATCTTGATGAGGCAGTAATGAGGGAAGCGGCTCGACTCTTAAAGAGAACATTAGCAGATATGAAATACGTGCAGTGTATCTTAACGACTACTCATAGATTGGCTCTAATTAGAATTGCCGACAAAATTATACAATTAGTCTATGACAGCAAAAGAAAAACTTCATACGCATCAGAAATCGATAAGGAGATCCTAGAGGGGGTTGTCAGAAGAGGTGTTCCCGCAAGTATTCTTTAATATTTATGAGGTGTACCGATTGAAAATCGAAGAGGAAACTCTGAAATATATCCTTGAGGTTATAAGATATTTGGAGCTCTATCTTTCAAAAAGAGTGGCTCTGTTGAGTTCTCAGGAAATAGCAGAAGCTCTTAAAAAGCTCAGTGAGTATAAAAAAGTATCCGAAAAACTTGTCGAGGAGCCCATACTAGGTACTAGATTGTTCAAAAGGATTAGGAAATATCTTTCAACACATCTATCGAAATTAGATGTGGAGCTAGACGGAATTCTTCTCCAATATGCCTTACCGCTAATAATGTCAAAAATGGCGTTTGATGTGTTCTCCCTCGGTAAAATAAACACAATGGTTCTTATGGAGATACCAGTAATGACATTAGACTATGTCAAAAGTTCGCTGAGGTACTTAAAGAAAATCGCGGAGACTAGTAAAAGAATTAAAGTTCTTCAAAAAAGAACTCGGCGGGATCTCATACAGCTATTAAAAATTAAGGCGATTATAGAAAAGGAGAAAGCGGGGCTAGAAGCTTCATATAGTAAAGTTAAGTCACTACTAGAGAAGGGTTTGGATTCTCTAGAAGCTTTAGAGATCATAGGACTGTTGTCCAAGAAAGAGTTAACTTTAAAGCTTTTGGCCTATATAGAATATAAGGCGGAGGGTAGACATTAAATGTCAGATATGGATGAAGGCTTGAAAGAGGAGCTTATTAGGACAGCAGCAGCTCTTATTGCCATGCGGACATGGCGTGACAGGAAGATAACACTAAAGAAGATATCTAGTTATGCTAAGAGATTAGGGCTTACAATAGAGGAGCTTATAGATGAATTAGACAAAAGATTTGAAGCTGTAGGATTAAAACTCAGAATCATTAAAAGGAATCCTCAGACTTCTGATAGCGAGGCTGAATTATTTGTTGTGGTCGATCCTAGGCTGAAAATATCGGCGGGGACACTAGATAGGCTTACTAGTGCTGTATTAGCGATGATATACGTTAGGGCGGGAGGGCAATCAGTAGCTATCGAAAGTATCTTTGAAACACTAAAACGGATTTTAGAGGACGAGGAAAAGGCAGCAAAGATACTTAGCAGAACTCTAATAAGGCTTGAGAGGCATAAACTCATTAGGATTGATCGAGAGAAAAAACTTATAAAACTTACGTCCAAAGCATTAGCTATCCTTCCTGAGAAGAAGGATCTTGAGTTAATGTTGATAGATCTTTTAGATTGATTGGAAGGTGCTAAAGATTTCGGCTAAGCCGAGCTTACCAGTTTGGTTTATCTTCGGAAAGAAATTTGGTGAATATTCATTGGATATGCTCCTAGCTTTTGGTAAAGAAAGAATAGATGTTCTACTGGCCTTCTCTTCTGCGAATATAACAAAGGAGAACATAGATTTTCATAAGAAGCTTGAGAATCCTCTTGGCCTAATGGCGTTAATTGTTGCAGCCGCTGTAGCAAACGATGCTTATTTTATGAATTGGCTATTGGAAACCGAGGGTGATCTATTCATAGCGTTGTTTAACTCTTCAGATCTTGGTAGTAAAATAGCAATCCTAGAAGCGATTTTTGGTGAATTGATAATTGGGGCTGAAAACATTGCCCAGAAAATGGGAATAAGCATCGAGAAGTTAATATCTGAGGTTCAGGCAGTTCTTTCATTTCTGACAAGGAGGCATAGATCGTCAATAACTTTTGATGCGCTTATGAAATCACTTACAGCTGCACGATTCATAAGAGCGTACAAACTAATCAAATTCAATAGAGGAATCATTATTGGAGGCTGGGTAATTGCGCCTTTAAGTGAATTCTTTCATTTTTCTAAGAGCTATTACCAGGAGATGCTAAGAAAAAGAATTCAAATTCTTCAGGAAAAAATGAAAAAAAGTCCTAATTATGAGGCCTATAGGGCTTTTGGAGAGGAGCTAATCAATTATTGGCGAGGTAAGAAAGTAACGATACAAAGGTATACTGAAAAACATAGTAAGATTCCCACTAGAGGGAAGTTATGGGAAAAAACAGAGTTTTTTCCGCCCTGTAGTCGTATCCTTTACGATCAATTCATAGCCACAGGTTATCTATCTCACAATGAGAGACTTCAGCTTGGCTTATTCTTAAAAGCTTTGGGCATGCCCCTAGAGGAACAACTGAAGTTTTGGTATAATGCTGTGGATAATGTAGGTTTGTCTTGGGAGAAATTCCTGAAAAAAGGTGGCTATTATATACGGCATATATACGGACTGGAGGGCTCACGTAAAGACTATAGGCCGCCTAAATGTGAAACAATTATTGCAAAATATTTTTGTCCGTTCGCTAAATTAAACTTCTCAGAACTCAAAGAAAAACTGAGAGCTATCAACCCAAAGATATCCGCATCTGCGTTTGATAAAATCCAAAAATATGTTATTTCACGAGAACCTAGAAAAGCCTGCGCTCAATTTCTAATGAGCATGATAAGAGGTATGGGCTTCCAATATAGCATTTCAATTATAAGCCATCCTCTTCAGTTCGTTAGAATATTATATAGATATGCTAGGGGAGGTAAATATGACTCAAAGAGAACTCCCAAGAATGTTTAGAAGAATAACTCTTAGTGGGATAGATCCCGCACGCTTAAAAATGAAAACAGTTGCGGTTTTTGGAGTGGGGGGGATAGGTGCCTTAATAGCAGAAATGCTTGCGAGAGTTGGTATTGGTAAGCTTATATTGATAGATAAAGATCTTGTTGAGGAAGAAAACATGAATAGATTAGGTTTTTATTCTGAAGATCTCGGAAAACCTAAAGTGCAAGTTCTTAAGCGTAGGCTGGAAAGTATAGCGGAGCTTAGAGGAAGTCAATATCCACTCGCAGTCGATGCATACTTTGTGAATATCTTTGACTTTGAGTTGCTTGATGGTGTTGTCAAAAATTCTGACTGTATAATGTTAGCTCTAGATGACCTAGATGCACGTTTGGAGGTGAATTCTTATGCGATTAAGCACAGAAAGGTCTTGATAGATGGTGGAGCATCTACAAATGGATTGCGTGGCCGCATTACCGTGGTCAAACCTTTTGAGTGGCCCTGTCTTGGTTGTTATTACTCAGATGAGAGTATCATGGCTGAGGGTCAGCTTGGTGAGATAACATGTAATGTTAGTCTGCCAACAACTATGGCATTGATAGCATCCTTGCAAGTTGACCAATGCCTAAAAGTCTTACTCGATAAGGAGGGGGTTGTTCCTTTGATTTTAGTTAATTTAGAGGAAGAGCCACAAATTGTTGTCTACAATCATATGCGAAGAAGGAAAGGATGTGAGTTTTGTGGAGGTGATGAGGATCGCAGAAAGAGCTAAGAAAAAGAATGGTTCTAAAAATCGTAGAAAGCTAGAAAAGCTGCTGATTGAAGTCTCAGCAATAGAAACGCCGCGTGGTCTTGTTCCAACTGTTGAAAGTCTAAAAAAATTTATAGATGTTCTAAATAAAGTATTATCTCAAATCTATGGTGTTGTTTCAAACATTTTTGATGTTATTAGTAATGTTGTTGAGCGCATAGAAATTATTGAAAAAAAGCTTAGTAATCTTGATATGAAAGTGGAGTTCGCGTTAACTAAGCTCTCTGAACTTAAGGTTTTAATAGAATCAGAATCAGGGATGAAAGAGAGAAAAACTGGGATGGTTTCTAAAAAGCGTAGAGAGGACAAAGACCTGAGGGATGAACTAATATCTCTCCTTAAGAACACCAGGTAGCATCAAATCAAAAATAGTAGCGAGATTAGAAAGCCAGTAAATAGGGATAGAAGCGATATCAGCAATATCCTGCTTAGGAATTTTCGCATGTTTTCTAAAGCTAATAAACAATTTGATGACACATACATCAAAATCTTCGCTTCAGCTAAAAGAAGTGATATAATTTGAATAGCCACAAACCCCACAGAAAGCAAAGTAATTTCGATATTAAAGAAGTCTTTAAGCAAATTGCTGAAATTCATAAGACCTACTAAGACACCAATACTATACGCTGACACGGCCGATAGTAACCCCGTATGACGTTTTACTCGATTTGCAATCTTCTGCTGCTTTTTGACTATTATTTTCTCTAACTCTGTTAAAGTCAACAATCTTTCAATCAAACTTTTTAGTCTTGTAGGGTCAAGACTATAATTTTTGATGAGTAATGCTATTGTCTGAAGTATAAGGTTTTCCCTATACCTCTCTAGAAACCGTTTCCAGAATATTCTTTCATCAAAATAAAGCAAAGTCTCATTTAGTCCTAACACATTTATAATAGCTCTTTCTGGTACGTCTCCTCTGCTGATATGTTCTACAATTTTAACTAATGATGACAGAGCTTCTTCGTAGTCCTTGGTATCCATTTTAATCCGCAGAATATCAGTTTCGCAACAATAATAAGGAGTCATTCATAAAGCATTACCAATATTTCTAACTACCAATGGGAAGAACAGGTATGATTAAAAAAATTGCCGCTTCTTTGGTTACCAATTTTTCGAAAGCAATATTAAATACAAAACCTCTTAATCCTCTTATATGAACCTGTAGAAATTAATCGCGTGGAAGTAAACTTTAGGTGAATATAATGGTCAAGCTAAGAGGCGCAGAGGAGATTAGGCAAATGATTAAGAAACTACCATTAGAACAGAGAAGAATATTTAGCATAACAGCCCATATAGACCATGGAAAAAGTACAATGACTGACTATCTACTGGCTAGAGCAGGTCTAATGTCACGTGAGCTAGCTGGAGAAAAAAGAATGACAGATTTTGATGAAGAGGAACAAAAAAGGATAATAACGATATTCACGACGGTTGTAAACCTCGTGTATAGATTCGAAGGAAAGGAATATCTAATTCAACTTAATGACACCCCAGGACATATTTCCTTTACCGGAGAGGTTTCAAGAGCGATAAGAGCTAGCGATGGGATAATACTGCTAGTAGATGCTGTTGAAGGCGTGATGACACAAACAATCACAAATCTCAGATTAGCACTACAAGAAGGCTGTAAACCTGTTCTCTATATAAATAAGGTCGATAGACTAATATCTGAATTACGTCTAAGCCCCCAAGAAGTTATAACGAGGATTGATAGTATAATTCGTGAAGTAAACAAATTAATAGAGATGTATGCTCCTCCTCAATTTAAGAAAGCATGGAAGGTAAGTTTCGCTACAGGTAGCGTAGCAATAGGCTCAGCAAAAGATGGTTGGGGCTTCACATACGAAATACTTAAGAAGAAATTTGCTGATCCAAAGGAGGGATACCTAGAAGTTTTCAGAAGATATGCCAAAGGAGATATAAAATGGCTAAGAGAGAATCTGCCTCTTGACGAAGCAATCCTAGAAATGGTAATAAAACATTTGCCCAGCCCAAAGGAAGCTCAGAAGTTCAAAATAGAATCCATCTGGAGAGGCAGAAGAGACATAGATGCTTACGAGGCCCTAATAAACGTAGACAAAAATGGGCCACTAATAGGCATGGTCACAAAGATTTTTATCCATCCTAAAACGTTCCAAACAGCACTCATTGGCCGTATCTGGTCTGGAACCCTCACAAAGGATACTGTTCTATACTTGCTGAGTAAAGGAAGCACCGCTAGACCACATAGACTAGGAGTAATGGAACTAGCAGACATACTAGATGTTGATGAAATACCAGCTGGGAACTTGTTCGCAATGACAGGCTTCCTGGTTCCTGCAGGAGAAAGCTTCATAGGTATGGACGTATATGATGAATATAAAGATTTGATAGAGAACGGAGAATTTGGCTTTGAACCAATACCATATGCGAGTGAGCCGGTAGTGTCACGTGCAATAAGACCAAAAGATCCAAATGAACTTGATACACTAGCTAAAGTAGCCGAGATGTGGGTAGCAGCAGATCCCACAGCTAGGTTCTACTTAGACAAAGAATCGAATCAGTATATTCTTGCAGGTGTTGATCCCCTCCAACTAGAGATACTTATTAAAAGAATAAACATGAAAGTTCCAGTAACCGTAGATGAGCCTATAATTGTCTATAGAGAACGTGTGCAGAAACGAGGAATAGAGGTAACAACAAAGTCTCCAAACGCACTAAACCGAATAACGCTTTATGTTGAACCACTAGAGAATAGTGTAGCAGAAGCAATCAGAAAAGGGCTTATCAAAGAAGAACAGGATCCTAAAGCCCGAGCACGATTACTAAGAGAGAAATTCGGGTGGGAAACTCATCTAGCTCGTAATATAATCGCGATCGAAGAAACAAATATCTTAATAAATGCTACAGTCGGAGTACAGAGATTTGATAGAGTCAGAGACTACATAATCGCAACGTTCCGGGACTTCTGTAGAGGAGGTCCTCTTGCTAAGGAACCAGTACAGAACCTCAAAGTTGTTATTACAGATGCATTAGTCCACGAAGACCCAGTACATACTCAGATGGGTCAAATATTCCCAATGACCTTCGCAGCGTTAGCAGTTTCATTCCTAACTGGTGATCCTGCTCTATTTGAACCTGTACTACGCGTGGACATCAAGGCACCACAGCAATATATGGGCCCACTTATAACGCTTCTATCTCAAAGAAGAGGCAGGATTATAGAATCAACGATAGAAGGAAACGATGCACATATCATCGCGCATGTTCCTGTTGCCGAAACGCTCGACCTAGCTGAGAAAATAAGATCTATTACTAGTGGAAGAGCATTTTTTGGGTACCAATTCGAAACTTGGTGGAAAGTCCCAGAAACAATGCAGGAGGAACTAATAAGACAAATAAGAAAGCGTAAAAAGCTCGATGAAAATCCGCCTACAGTCGAAACATTTTCTAGATTTATATACCAGCGAACATAGAGGTTTAACATATGCAACTCTAACTTTTTACTTAACTTTTATATTATCATATTTCTCCAGTAGAGTTGTACTTGAAAAGCATATTATCCAAGTAAAACAAAAGGTGCTCCGAAAAATGACACACGGCTCTTTAGATAAAGCAGGAAAAGTGAGGAGAGCAACAATAGAAGCTATGCGCATGCTAGGAATAACACCCAAAGAAAGGCATACGCCACCACCACGTGTAGCTAAGAAAGAATTGTATTGGAAAAGATTCATTAAGGGCTATAGAATAGGGCAGCCCCCGAGAAGGAGATAAAAATTATCTTAGCTATGCTTTTTTCTAGCGAACAGAACTCTCGTAGTTCCATTGCATTATTATTCGCCCCCAGATTTCTTAGCGGAGAAGGAAATCAGAAATACTAACATAACAGTGGCAAATAAAATTTAACTAGTAAAACAATAAGCTTCCATGTTGCTAAACCAAAACATAACTATAAAAATTGAGATAGCTCATAAAAACAGTAAAGAGAATATTCAGGATACGCTTGGAAGAACAAATTAAAAGTTTTCGAAAGTGGGCCGGGGCGGACTCGAACCGCCGACCTTCCCGTCGTAAGCGGGACGCCATAGCCACTAGGCCACCGGCCCTTTTTTTGGCATCTATTCTTCTCTACTCATCTTTTGTTTTTTATGCTTATTAGAGAGTGAATAATTACACCGAAATTATATTATAGCAATTATGATTTTTAATCTACTTCTGGTATTTGGTATTGGTGATTCGTTTGGAATGTCGTTAAAGGTTAGGTTGTATGATACCTTGACTAGGAAGAAGGTTGTTTTGGATCCTAATGTTGTAAGAGCATATTTCTGTGGCCCCACAGTCTATGATGAGCCTCACCTTGGTCACGCCCGTGCATATGTAGTATTTGATGTTCTTGTGCGGTTGCTTAAGTACCTTGGGTATAAAGTTATTTATGTTCGTAATGTCACAGATGTTGACGATAAGATAATAAATAAGGCAAAATCGGAGGGTGTGTCTCCATTTGAGATCGCAGATCGGTATTACCGCGAATTTTATGACGCTATGAAAGCTCTAAAAGTGATTCCGCCTAATCTAGAACCAAGAGCTACGGGTCATATTCCAGAAATAATAGAATTTATAGAAGGATTGTTTGCGAAAGGATATGCGTATGAGACTCCTGATGGCGTATACTTTAGGGTACGTAAGTTCAAGGCATATGGAAAACTTTCTAAGAGAAGCATAGATAAGATGAGGGCTGGAGCCCGTGTAGAGCCGAGCCCATATAAGGAGGATCCTCTTGATTTTGCTCTTTGGAAGAAAGCGAAACCTGGTGAGCCTTCTTGGCCTAGTCCTTGGGGAGATGGTCGTCCCGGTTGGCATATTGAATGCTCAGCTATGGTTCTTAAGCATTTAGGGGAGACGATAGATATTCATGGTGGGGGAGAAGATCTAATTTTTCCTCATCATGAAAACGAGATTGCCCAGTCTGAAGCATTGACAGGAAAACCATTAGCTAAGATATGGTTCCATGTGGGGTTACTAATTGTTCGTGGCGAAAAAATGGCTAAGAGTCTTAAAAACTTTGTAACAATAAAGGAAGCGCTTCAAAAATATGATGCTGAATCAGTCCGCTTATTTCTTCTAAGCGCGAATTATCGAAAACAATTAGAGTTTTCATGGGATAGGTTGAAGCAAGCTGAGGATATTCTGGACGAGTTATACAGGGCGCTTTTTTTGGCAGAATACAGATCGAAGGAAGCAGTAGGGGCTAAGAACTTTAAGTCTGCTTATGAAGAGTTAGACAGGCATGATGTTGGTCTAGAAGAGCGTATTACCAGCTTCAGAAGAAGATTTTTGGAAGCATTAGCTGACGATCTGAATCTTGTTGAAGCTATCAACATATTAAAGAGCATCGCAAGATACATTATCCAAAATGTAAATCATTTATCTAGAGAAGATCTAATTTCCTTGGCTAGACTTCTAAGGGAGCTTGGTGGAATTCTAGGCATCCTACAAGAGTCATTGCAAGAAAGAATAGAAGAGAAAAGAAAGAGAGGAAAACCCATCGGTAGTTTTATTCCACCAAATTATATCCTTAACGAATCAGAACTTATTGGAAAACTTATACAGCTGGTTATCGATGTTCGAAAAGAACTTCGCAAGAGAAAAATCTATGATTTATCTGATACTATACGTAAGAGGCTTCGAGAACTGGGAATAGTTCTTGAGGATATAGGTTTGGAGACACGTTTTTACTTTTCATCATAAACGCCTTTAGTGCGAAATTAAAGAGCTATAGAATCTCCCTTTTTATACCAAAATTATTCTTTTCTTCTGGAATCGATGCTTTATGGTACATTAAATGTGGTTCTCCACGGTGTTGGTTGTGGCGAAGATGAAATTCATTAAGATAAAAAGTGAGGTTGAGCGAGTTCTCAGTAGGGCCAAATCCATGCATCCTTCCCAACTGACACGTAATGAAGAAATAATCAAGAGGTTAGCATCAATAGTGAATTCAATGTTATCGGAGAATTATGAGGAGATCGAGATTGGCGAAATTCTTCAGATGATAAAGTCTACTAATGTTGATCTTTTTAACAGAGTTATTGACTTAACAAAAAATCCTGTAAAATGTCGACAGATACATAGTAGATATTCTTGGAACATAAAATTGAAGAAAATTAGATCTAAGTAGGGTTGTGATATGGTAATAAGAGCAATTAGTCTTTTCGATGCGTTCGGAAATGAATTGTATTATGAGGCTTATGCGACGTTCACTCCGAATTTTCCCCTACTTGTCAGAATATTATTGGGAATGAAGGAGCATTTTGTAAAGGAGTATGACTCTGTGGAATTAGGCCAGTACAGAATATCACTTCTAATATCCTCTGACTACTCTATATTTGTTCTTGCGGACAGAGTAAATAGTGATGAGGAACTTGAGAAGATTCTACGTTTCCTCCTAGATTCAGCAGAAGAAATTTTTGGTTGTAGTAGTAAATTAGATGAATACAAGGTAGAAAGATTCCAGGAAAAAACATACGAAGCTGTTAAGATGCTTCCCATAAAATGTACACTAACGGGATATGGTGGTGTAGGAAAAACAACCATAGTTAAACTTGTAGCTAGACGTGAAATTGTGAAAAAACACATACCTACGATTTTAGCCGATGTCGAAGAAATTGAGATTAAGGGAATAGAGCCATTTAGAGTTACTCTGTTCACAGTCGCTGGCCAGCCACAATATTGGCGAACATGGATGCTAACAACAGAAGGATCTGACTTTGTCATGCTTGTAACAGACTCATCTAACGAGGATGTTAATAGGCTTCAAAGAGAAACGATACCATATCTTATGAAAATAACACCATATTCTAGATTTGTGATTATAGCGAATAAGCAGGACATGCCGGAGGCTCTGCCCCCATCCGTCATTGAAGAGGCGACGGGCGTTCCTGCATTTCCCTTGATTGCGATAAGACCTGACGCCCGAGAAAAATTTATAGAAATTCTAGCAACGATGATACGTGAACTTCCCTAAAAGAAATATAACTTAGCTTTATGAATATTTTTATATTTAAGGTCTGCGTAGCATCTAGGCGGGGTAATATACTATGTATAAGAATAATATTATGTAATTGCGTAGGGATAGGCTAATGTTATGAATATGTTGTGCTAAGGGTCAATCGTTTTAAAATATCTATCTTAATAGGAAGTATGGGGGGCCTTAGTTTTGTCTGTTTTTCTCTTAGATTCCTAATATATGTCTCACGTGGAGGGTTTTTTCTTTCAGTTAGACGCTCAATAATCTTTCTTAGCTCATATGTGATGTCGTTATCTATTGGAAGACGTATGGTATTTCCGTCCCTAATATGTATCTCACAGCCCTTAAACATCAAGGATTTCCGATAAGAAATTCTCCGAATATGGTCGATGGGTATTGACAATAAGGTCTGTGTTTTTTTGTTAAATACAATTATTTTCCTTGCTGTTATCATTATAGTAAGATTTCCGCAATCTTTCACACGCAGTACTATGTCTTCTTGTTCAAGTCGTCTCAAAATATTAAGTTGCGTCAAAAAGTTTGTGGTTTTGCGCAACTTGTGTATACGATCCTTTATTGATTTTACTCTTGCGTAAAGTCGTCTCAAATTGATATGAAGATCTACTGAAGCTTTCTGAGTTGTTTCGATAGTAGTCGTATGTATATACGAACTTATGGGTGAGTACTCTGATATTTTCCGATTAACTAGGAGTCTAAAAATGTTTTGGAGAAGCATACCCGTTTTTGCGTACAGCCTCAAAATGATTTTGTCTAGGCGTCTATGTATGAAAATTCCTTGACATCTGAGTCTCAGAAGTTCATTGAAAATAGTATCCAATTCCGCTATAAGATTCTCAACCTCGTTAAGGAAGTTCACCATAGCTGTAATGTTTCGCATCTAGCTCCCTAATCCTAATGTCGCATGGAAGTATAAATAAACTTTGGTATGACGCCAATATTATTCAAGCATTATGTTGATTTCAACGAAACTACATTGAGCTAGGTTTGATCGTCTTATCCTAAAGAGGAGAAGACGTAGTAGTTGGATTCTTATCTCCCTCCTATTGGATTTCTCATGGAAATAGAAGCCATTACTGATGGGTAATTATTGGTAGAGGTCGCGCATAATCTTATAATCTTCGATCTTTTTTAAGACACGGCCATATTTACTTCCCCTACAAATGGCTTGTATGGCTTCCTTAGCAATCATAACGTCGTGGTATCTACCTACTATTGTTACATGCTTGTCTCTAATTGCAATTTTTACATTCAGTTCGTCCTCAATCAGGGTTTTAATTTTTCCTTTACGGCCAATTAGGCGTGCTTTTATTCTCGTTAAATCTCTCCGATTGCGAACATATTCGCTAATGTCGATTATTTCCAGAATATAATCTGGGTCTTCCGCCAATTTTTTGGCATCTTCAAATGAGATGCCGTGTGCGATGGCCTCGATCACAGTTTTCGCTTTCAAGGCATCTTCAACGTTGTTTCTATCAGCGGTTATTATTACTTTACTTCGCCCAGCATCAACCTTGATCTTGACACCTAATGTTTTCTCCAAATATTTCTCTACCCGCCCCTTTGTCCCTATGACCGCTCCTAATCTTTCCTCGTCTACGGAAACTACCATAGTTATCTTGTTTTGGTCTGTATTCTTAGTCAAAGTTTGGCACCAATGATTTATGTCATCTCCAGTTTTTTGGATATACTTTTTAGTAGTAATAATAGAGTTCTCTTTAGCCTGAGTTCCAATTCGTCTGTAAGTTCAGTTCTTTCTAAAGATATCGTAAGTTTTTTAAGAAAATCGGAGTAAGCTCTGAAAGACGAATCTTGAAGCCTCTCGAGAAGCTCACGAATGTCGGCGAGATCTTGAAGTAGTGCTTCTTTATCTCTCATGCTTACATTCTTTCTCGCTCTTAAAATCAAGGTCTTAATGTTTCCAAGAAGGTTTTTGGGCAGATTGATATCACTTGTTTCTTCAATATTTGCGAGGTCCCTAAGAATCTCAAATAAATCGTTAACTGAAAATTCGTTTCCAGAAAATGCGCAACAAATAGCTAAGCTTCCATATGTCGCGATAGCAACCTTAGCGCCTACCATAGAAAAACATGTCGAGAAAACATTAATTCCCCCAAAGTTCAAATCTGTGCCATATTGCGCAGATGCCTTATTCAAATATTCTTCACGAATTTTATTCTCTACCCATGTAATAACCGAAGATAATGACTGAAGAAGAGGTTTGTAGCTATCATTGCCCATAAAGAGAACCTCAGAGCCATCTCTAAGTAGTAGAACACCAATAGCTCCTTTATCCAACAGTGACTTAAGCCTCAAGGAGTAACTACTAAAAACACTATTCATACTATTCATCGTGATAGAACAGCATAGAATAATAACGATCGCAAAAGTAGACACCGCATCGGGGTTTCCGAGTTCGGAATGGGATCGGGCGTTCCCCGCGCCCTATGACCGTCCGTTCCCGAAGGAACGGACAGCACCGCCCTTTCGCGTGGGGTCCCCCCCACACTACTCGGGTCGGCGTGGCGCGGCTTAGCTTTCGGCCCCGATGCGGGGAGTGAACGTTTTTCAAAGCATCTGAATATTCAATATCTATAGTGAGATATTTCTTATTTATAGTCTATTTAACTGATAGCGTTATAGTTGAAATAGCTGGCTCCAGAGGTGCGCCGGGCGGGATTCGAACCCGCGTCACCGGCTTGGGAGGCCGGCATCCTGCCACTAGACCACCGGCGCATAATCTAACTGGTTTTGAATGGGCCGGGCGGGATTTGAACCCGCGACCATCCGGTTAAGAGCCGGACGCTCTACCGGGCTGAGCTACCGGCCCTATTTGGGTTTTCTCATCACTTTTCAGCAAGACATGCACTCATCATTTTTCAGTCGGTTGAACCCTCATCATTTATTATGCCGGGGGCGGGATTCGAACCCGCGAGGCGCAAACGCCATCGGCTTTCTACATAAATCTAGCAGGCCGACGCCGTACCAGCTCGGCAACCCCGGCAGTTAGTTGGTGGACAAGTAAGTATCTATCCTATCTAACTAAGTAATTAGTTATCTAATGCTATGGAGTTTTTAAAGGCTTTCTAATATGTTCTTGTCTCTGGAGAAGCAGTCTCTATCAAGAAGAATAAATATTATTGATGCGATCAATCTTCTGTTACATAGAATGATTTTATGATTCTTTAAATATTTTCTTAAAACGAATAGTTAGAGAAAAGTAAAGGGAGACGCCATGGGTAATGATTTTAAATACGCATATGCTCTAAGCGAAGTTACTTCAATGCGTTCTCCACGTGTGCGTTTATGGGTACATCGTATAAAAAAGTTCTTATTTGAGCTAATAAGGTTTATCAATGATGTACCTAAGACTGTATTACATGAGGCAATAAGAGATTCTATACCTAGTATATTAGAACTTATTCCCAATAAAATACGTTGGGGGGTCTCATTATATGACCTGTCTCTTGCGGTTTTCTGGGATCGCCTTATAAGCTATGGGATAATGGAAATTTCTATCTTAAAACTGATAAAAATTGCTAAGAATACACTAAAGCATAAAGTGACTCATGGAAAAGTACTCAGGATTATTTCCTTTCTGAGGGGATCCCGCAATGAGAATATCGATTTCGAAACGAGAGCATATACGTATTTTAGATTGGTTGTAGACAAATTATTTGAACTGCCCCAGTATCATGAACTTAAACACCGTAGCTTTGATATCTTGGCGATTAAAGATGGTATACTCCTGATAGCCAAGAGGATTCTAAGAAGATTATCGGATAGTAATATGGTGAGTGGTTCTCCTAAGGTTTTAGCTGCTGTGATATTATATACTATACTTAGACTTTGTAGTAATGTGGTATCGGCAGCAATATCCTCGAGCATCATAGAGCGTCTAACTGGTGTTAATAGATTTACGATCCTTAGAAGATATAAGCAGCTGATAAATGTACTTGTGAATGATTTCGGTTCACCAAGTAGAATCTGCTGTCTCAATGATATATAAAACGTGCAGGTAAATGAATATCTTTCGATATAATTTCATCTTTTCTGAATACGAAATCAAGGGTACAAGGTATAAATGTTTCTTCTCCAAAGATTACTACAGTAAATTCAAACTCTTCTATGCAGTTCTGCTGGACAGAATCACTGCCAATGATTTCGATTTATTTATAGATGAAGAAGCAATTCGTCGAATTCTCAAAGTCTTAGACGATAAGTTTAAGAGTTTCTTCTTAAGAAGCGTTTCAGCCAACATAAATGGTTATACCAACATTAAGCGGTATGTTGTGTCTCATATAATACTTAAGTTGCTTGGAATAGAAGATTTTTTACATATACTTATTGACCCATACGTAAATGAGATCTTTGTAGATGGTGTATCTAAGCCTATTTATCTTGACCACGCTATTTTTGGTCGTCTTGTCTCCCAGATTAGATTGTCTAACGAGCAGATGAAGCGTTTTCTTTTATATACAAAACTCAGAGCGAATGTACTCTTGGATTTTCTTGTGAGTCCAATAAGAGTTGATGTCAATCTGTATGGACAGAAACTCAGAATAAGTGTTATGCCCCAAAGAACAGAGGAGGGCCCAGCGATTAATATTAGAAAGATATTGTCGATTCCTCCCTATTTGACATTCATATATGATGATTTAGCGCGTCTTTATCTCTCTTTGATGCTAACGCTTTTAGTGTTAAAACCAAATATTGTGATATTCGGCGAAACAGGTTCTGGAAAAACGACCTTAGCAAGCCTCTTAATACATGCTATACCTTCAAGTTGGAGAATAGCCTTAATAGAGGATGTCGCGGAGATACCGCCTCAAGTTGTACATGATAAACATGCTATAAGGATGAAGGTTCTCTCGTTAGAAGAAAAGGTAGCAGGATTAAAGGGACTAAGGAAGGATATTGCTATACTTGAGATGCTTCATAGAACGCCTGATCTATGTTTCATAAGTGAAATTCATGATAAGGAAGACGCAGAAGCAATGTTTCATGCGATGGCTTCAGGCCTAAGAGTAATTGCTACAACGCATGCTAGAAATATAAACAGCCTCTTCGAGAGGTGGTTCTCCATATACAATTTTCCGTGCTCCTGGCTTAAACTGATAGACTTAATCGTGTTTGTTAAGCGTGAGTCTTTTAGGGGTCGTATTATTAGAATTATAGATTCGCTTTATGTACCGAGTATGAATGCATCTCTGCGTTACCCAGACTTTCAATCTATATCCGCAACGGCGACTATTGCTGGGGATATAGGAAATATTACCAAAGAGTCAACTATATTGACAATAAAAGGTATGTCTATGTTGAGCCTAAGATTGCAAACTAGGGAGAAAACTGAGGAATTAATCAATCTAATACTTAGCATGCTGAAAATGAGATTGGAAGATATCTCTTTTTCTCCTATTCGAAAAGATGTATTGGCAAAAATTTTTCGCTACATATCTACGAGGCTGAATGATATAGCAAAGGTAATAAGAAGCATAGGTACGAATAATCCAGAGGAGATTTCCAGAAATATTCAACTAAAAATGGTTGAGATTTCTAAGATTATCGAGAAATATCAGCATGTCTTGTTATCAGTATCAATGAGTAGGAATTTGTTATAGTTTAAAAAAACTTTATTGAGTAGTATTATCAGAATACAAATCGATAATTGAAAATATGGGGATAAAGGATGTCGAGACAATCAAAGAAGCCTCATATAAACCTAGTAGTTATAGGCCACGTAGATCATGGGAAATCAACAATGATGGGTCACTTCCTTTATTTGATGGGAAGCATTGACGAAAGAACTATCGAAAAATATCGTAAGGAAGCTGCGGAAATTGGAAGAGAATCCTGGGCTTTTGCATGGGTACTTGATACTCTACGAGAAGAGCGGGCAAGAGGTCTAACAATCGACCCAACATACACAAAGTTCGAAACAGGCAAATACTATTTCACGCTGATCGATTGTCCAGGCCATAGAGACTTCATCAAAAATATGATCTCTGGAACATCCCAAGCTGACGCTGCTATACTTGTTGTTTCTGCTAAGCCAAACGAATTTGAAGCTGGTTTTAGCAGAGGCGGGCAGACACGTGAGCATGCAATATTAGCAAAGATTCTAGGAATAAATAATTTAGTTGTCTGTGTAAATAAGATGGACGCCGTAGACTACAAGAAGGAAGCATATGAGTATGTAAAAGAAGAACTCAGTAAATTCCTAAGGCAAATAGGCTATAACTTAGAAAAAGTTCCATTTATACCTGTAAGCGGCCTTAAGGGCGACAATTTAGTTGAGAAATCTCAAAATATGCCCTGGTATGATGGACCTACACTAAAAGAGGCTCTAGACAAATATATTGAGCCACCTCCACAACCAGTTGATAAGCCCCTTAGAATACCAATAGGCAAAGTTATTAAAATTACAGGAGTCGGTACGGTTGCGACTGGAAGAGTTGCGACTGGAGTTCTCAAGGCTGGAGACAAAGTGATAATTAATCCACCCCAGATAAAGACCGTAGCAGCGTCGATAGAGATGCATCATCAAAAACTTGAGGTAGCGTACCCTGGCGATAACATCGGCATAAACCTAAAAGGTGTGGCTGTGGCTGATATAAAGAGAGGTGATGTTATAGGACATGAAACAAATCCACCAACGGTAGTCGGCCCAGAGGTGGCTAGAATTCTTGCTAGAGTCTCAGTTGTGTGGCACCCAACTTCGATAGCGGCAGGCTACACACCTGTTTTACATGCGCATACACTACAAATAGCAGCAAAATTTGTCAAACTTAAAGCAAAATATGCTCCTACTGGAGAGAAGGTAGAGGACGAGCCAGCATTTATCAAAACTGGCGATACTGCCGATGTTATTCTAGAACCTATCAAAAAATGTGTCTTAGAAAAAGCAGCGGAGTTCCCACAGCTAGGTCGGTTCGCTATCAGAGATATGGGACAACTAATAGCTGTGGGCATAGTCAGGGATATTCTACCTCCAGATGCTGAATAAAGTTTCTTTTCCACTTTTACTATTAGAGTCAATAGTTGATTTTTGAATAACTTCCTTTTTCTAATATTTAACCTCTCAGTAGGTTTTACTTGAATGATTTTTATAGCATATTATCTGAGAATCTTCGATAGTTAATATCCCTAGGCGATTGGTATGTCTGAGGAGTATACTGAAGAGGTTCTTATTGACGAAAAATTCATAAAACAAACGTATGATAGAATCTACAGAGAACTCAAAAAGGCCATAATCGGTATGGACGAAGTTATAGAACTTATGTTCATAGGGCTTCTTGCTGGTGGACACATCTTACTTGAAGGAATGCCTGGTGTCGGTAAGACATTCATAGCTCAAAACTTCGCTAATGTTATAGGTGCTACTTTTAAGCGGATCCAAATGACACCGGATATGCTACCAGCCGATATCATCGGTTCATATATTTACGATCAAAAAGAGGGAACATTTAAGTTTCGTAGAGGTCCGATTTTTGCAAATATTATACTTGCTGACGAAATAAATAGGGCTCCTCCAAAAACACAGGCAGCTTTGCTCGAGGCGATGGAGGAGAGAACAGTTACAGTTGAAGGCATAACATATCCGCTTCCTCGTCCATTCCTAGTAATAGCAACACAAAACCCTATTGAGTTAGAGGGAACGTATCCTCTTCCTGAGGCACAATTAAGTCGTTTTATGATATACATCCAAGTGGGCTATCCAAACGATGAAGAGGAACTAGATATACTAAAACTAAAACTAAGAACAACAAAAAGGGTTATCACATCACAAGTAACAAGCGCAAGAACCGTCATAGAGATGCAGCGTTTCCTTCAAACAAAAGTCGAAGTCAGCGAAGATATTCTCAGATACATAAGGGATATCGTCATGGCGATAAGAAGGGATTCTCGAGTGTTATTTGGGTGTTCTCCAAGAGCATCAATATCGATAATGATGACTGCAAAAGCACGTGCACTTATCAATGGAAGAGCTTATGTTACGCCTGAAGACGTCAAAGCTGTTGCCCCCCATGTCTTGCCACATCGTATATTCCTTAAGCCGGAAGTTGAACTTGGTGGTGTGAAACCGCAGGACATACTGGAATCGGTTCTTGAGAGTATACCCAGTCCTTGACTGTTGAGTCCTAAGTAGCAAAATTTCGTAGATATTCACTAACATAATATTTGCTTAGAAGCGATCGATAATAATTTCTCATATCGTGGTATAACTTAGTAATGTCTCCATATTGGCTTCTTTTTCTTCCAAGAAGCAACCATAGTATATTTTCTTTGGTAAGTTCCCTTAAAATAATTGTTGCAAATGAACCCTTAGGAAGCGAAAATCGTATAACGTAGTTGTCTTCTTTTTTCTCGCATAAGAAATCCCTTATCTGTATTGTACATCTTCTAAACCCACCCCTAGCAATTCTAAGCTTAAAACTATGCTTTCTGAAAATCTCAAGTGATATCTCCTCCGAATCTAAAATCTCTTTGAATACATGCCTCGAGGACTCATCAATTGTCGTTAAATCGAGCTTATAGCCTATCAACGGTAGTTTCTGAGGGTAGTCCTCAACATTGCTTAAAATAAGGTTAAATAGGAAAGATTGGTATGCCTCTATCATTAATCTAAGTAAGCTAGATGGCATGCGACTAAAAATTCTGCTAACACCTCGTCTATGTATAAATTCTTTTAATATCCACCGCTCAAACCAGAATTTGTGTCGTGGAAGCAACTTAAGAGCATCAAGATACTTTCCATCTTCGAGCAAATCGAGGAAAACTTTTCTATTACGAAACAGAGGGTTTATTTCCTTGAGAAATATCATTAGTGCTTCTTCGTATAAGCCCTGAAGAAGCATTTTACCTACGATATGGTTTATTGGTTTCCATAAACCGAATCTCTGATACCCATAAAAATTCAGAATAGGCGTCCCTATAACGTCGTTGATAATATTTTCTATATATCCTCTGACATACCATAAGCGTATGGTAAAACGATTCCCCCAATGATCTCCTATTGAAACTCGGCGAAGTTCGCGTATTGGACTAAAAATTTTTATATTGTCTGGAAGATTTAGTCCTTCTAGTTGTTTTGGAGAGACAGAGAAAACGCAGGCTTTTTGAGCAGTAATTGCTTCCTTATCCTTTAAGCCACTTAGAAAAAAGAGGTTTCTTGGGGTATTTAGTTTCCTAGATAGGATGTGTATCGCAACAAATGTATCAACGTTTCTTTTCACCAACACAAAGTGTGTAAATAAACCTGGATAGCCACTATGTCTAAGTTTAGGATTTTCAATAGAAACTATTGTTCCATCCCTAAGAATTTCTTCTACCACGAAATCATCAACAGATCTTAACTCGGCGTAAATAGCCTTATTGGGGCTAGTGGAGTATTTATGCATGCCACATATACGGTCGAGCAGATTTATCATTTTGTTCCGCCTACCAGTTTTTTAGAAGGGGTAGATCGCCTGAGACTCTATCTATTTCCTTCTCGAACCAAGGTCCTAGCACCAAAACCGTGATAGTACCAGGTGGGATTTCAGTAAGTCCAGCATCTCTTATTATCATTGCAGGAATCTTGAGTTTTTTCGCTTTTTCATATTTTTCCATAAGCTCATCTAAATTTCGTACCATTAAAACTATCTTTTTTTGTCCTTGCTCAATCCAGAGCTCTGCTAGACCTGGATTCATTCTCCAAACGCTTAGAAACCCCTCTATAGCTGCGTGAGCTACATGCGCAGCCAATTTACCAACAGATAAACCAAGTGTCTTTAAGTCTCTTCTAACAATAATAACTTGCTTTAGTGATACTACTGTCAAGCAACCCCACCAGGTGGTCTATTATGTACTTCATAGACATCAAAAGAAACCTAATGAGAGCATATATTCGCTATCTAATAGAGGAAGTTGATGTCCTTCCAAGGAAGGATTATACTTTGAATATTCTGGGATCCGAAATAACCCTAATGGTTGGAGAAGAGAAGAAACTCCCTCGGTTTATAGCAAGAATATTAGAAGAAAAAGGAATTGTAAAAATCATTGGAGAGCCTCCGCGTGGCGTTATAATAAGCAACCTAATAAGATTAAGCCAACAAAGTGCCCAACCACAAATACAGACTGTAGACAGAGGCTTCTTTCTAAGACTTGCTGAAATCTTATCAACACTAAGTGCAGAGAGGATTAAGGACTTGAAAACATATTTGGAGACGTTGGTTGATATGCGTACAATGAAAATGCTACATAGGGTCTACACCCGAAGATTGGAAGGCTTAGATCTCTTTGAACAAATGTTCATAAAACTGTTATTCAAATTATTCGAAGAATTTCGTTCATCCATCTTGGAGGAATCAACCCGTTTGGTAAAGAGCCTCATGGAGGCTACTTAAGTTCAATCACATGTAAATCCTCATAAATCGGCCCGCGAGATGTTAATGTGCTTTTCTTAACCTTTATTGTCTTGACAAGGAACCTGCCTATATCTACCATAGATAAATTTTTGATCTCATGTACGAGTCTTGAGTTATACCTCTTTACTCTCGCTAATGTTATATGAGGATGAAATTCCTTATCTTCCCTTCGAAAACCATGCCTGGGTAATTTATCACGCAGACAATTAGCTATTTGAGTCAAAATTTCGCCTCCCGAACCAATCCCTGCCCAGATAACCCGGGGTTTTGTTGGCTTTGGAAAAGCTCCTAGCCTTGCTATGTGAATTTCAAACTCGTTTATGTTCTCGCTACAATTCTCGACAATGTTTCTTATGAGGGTAATTCGTTCCTCTGGAACTTCTCCTAAGAAGTATAGCGTTATGTGTATGTTTTCTGGTTCGACAAGCTTCATTAATGCTCCAGAAGCCGCAATTCGTCTTTGGATTTCTACTAATTTTGATATTATTTCATCTGAATCAATATCAACAGCAATGAATGTCCTGACCAAAATATGTCACCTCGCTTAATAGGTTTATCAGTAATATTAAAACTTTATTTGTGAAGCTTAAGTTGGTGCTCAATATGGAAGGCTTAAAACCATACATCAGAATGATACTGATACTACTAATAACCGCAACATTGTTGATTCGTCTCTGCTATAATCCAATATCACAATTAAGACCCGACTTAAAGTTGAGGGTTACAATAAGAGATGGACAAATAACAATGTTTGCAATATATACGGGTGGGAGCCCTGAGCTATCTTTAGGAAACTACTCGGACTTATTAGCGAAGATTGATGGTATCGGGTTTAGCAGGAAAAATGTGACGGAATTATCCTTTGTCGATTTAGAGAATACCAGTACCTTGCTACTACTTGGACAAAAAGAATTCAGCGAAGAGGACATTCAGACAATAGCAAGATACATAATGCTGTGCGGGGGATCAATCCTATATCTTGTTCCTACGGAAATAACTGATAGTGTTAAAGATTTTCTCAGACTTTTTGGCTTAGAAGTGTTAGGAAATGTTTATGATGACGCATCATACTATAAAAGCGAGGAGACGGTGGTTTTAAATGGAACTTGGGATAACAGATCCAAAATATTTCTTGATGTCCAAACAATAGTTGTGGCAAACGCCTCAGCACTAAATCTAACAAATAGTCTTGAACTACTAGCTATGTTTAATTTGACAAAGACAATGAACGTTACAGAGAATAAGAGTGTCCCACTAGTATATGCGTCTCCTCTTATATGGGGCGGCAATAATACAACAGCCGAATATAAAGGTAGGTATTTATACGGAACCAATGTAACCTTAGGAATCACGCTGAAGTTTTGGTCGGGTAGTCGCGTCCTAATTTTGTCTTCGCCTCATATACTTTCGGATAATTATGTAAGATTACCACAATACGACAATGAGGAGTTTATGGAGCAAGTTCTTCTTTGGCTCGCCAAGAAGCTTGAACAAATCGAGATAGATGTAATAGATTACTCTCCACAGAGTGGTATTGTGTATCTCGATAAAGATCAGTTTATCAATGCATGTTTTAATGTCACTATGAAGGACGTACCCTATGATATCTACCAGAAACAAGATTTGATATCAAATTATTATAATCTCAGTTTATTGGCAGGATTAGAACATTTAGGGAGACTGGTGCACATTGTTGAGCCAGAAATAGTGAACTCAACATATGACAATATTACTAATACTTTCAAATATGTTGTCAACGTGACAATAAATATTAGAGAACTTTATAATCGCTCAGTAGTAATATTTCTGCGTCTTGTAGTATTCAATGATTACTATGGTTTCTTCTGGAGTAAGGCTCTTCGATTCGAAATCGTAAAGCACAAAGTGACGTTTGTTGAATTCCATCCGGTAATTATCATAACTGTGGGGATGATAGCTACCAGTATCGTCCTAGGCTTAGTTTTATACCCGTATGCTCGCAAATATAAATCACGTATAAGGGAATTTGAGAGAAAAATTACCAAGAAATAGAAGAATTCCTATTTCTATCTTACCTCTTTTTACGGATTTTCTTCAATGCCTCCGATATACTGATCTCTCTTCTTTTCTCTGGAGGTTTTCGTTTGCTTGAAACTATAGTTGCTATGGCGATAAGCAGAATCCCAATACCTATGAGTGTCATAACAATGTAAGTTGGTTGGATAATACTGTTTTTTTCTTCAGGCTTTTCTATTATTGATGATAGCACGTCAATCCAGAATTCTTTGTTATTACCAAGCTCAATCCAGGGTTTTTTATAAATTGGATTCTCGAGATCGCTTAGACTTATAGCGAATCCAAACACAACAACATAACCATGACCATATTTTCCAATAACAAATAGCGTTGCACCACTTTCGAAATACAAAATCGTACCATTCCCGCTTATACAGTATGTCCATGCTGGGGGGATTATAGCAGGAATTTCGTTTATATCGCTTGTATCGACAGTTATAATCGTTGGCTCCAAAATGAGGCTATATTCCTTATTTTGCAGATAGTTTGATTTTAAAGGCTCAGTAAAGTATTCTGATGAGTCTATGTGTATAAAGCTATCATTAGAGAGAGGATCTATGCAACGTAGTCCTATACCGCCCATAGTATAATTAAGCCTAGGGTTCTCTTTAAGTGGAATCGCGGAGAGCAGATCATTAAACAGAACTGGATTCATATTGAATCTGCGATTATAGTCGTAATCTAACGCCATTAAGATAAGTATACCGCCGTTGAAAACATATCGCTTAAGAACTTCTAACTCATAGTCTGTGAATGTTTTGTTGAATGGTGGTATTATAAGTGCCGTAACACCAGAAAGTGTTGAACTGTTTATTGTGTTATTACTATAGAAAAAGTCCACTAGCCCATTCAAGCTCACATTCAGTGCTTGTATGGCAACAGTAAAGTTAAGTAGTACTGGGTCATGATACGAATCAATGACAATGATTATCCTTTCTGAAATTTGTGGCGATGGTTTTACTGCGACGATGTTTGCAAATAATATCATGGATATGAGGAGAAAGATATGCCTTCGGGACCTCATTCCAAATCACATCCACAATATCTCCAACTAACAGCGTTTATAGAATAGCACTAAAGTGTATGGATAGCCTATTAGATGATGTAGTAGATATTAATAATAATATTCTTCAATAATCTCGCCGTGAATCTTAGCTTTTCCGCCTGTTGGCTCCACTAGTAACTTACCGCAACCGGGGCATGAAACTTTTGTGGATGCATGTGAGAATGTTATGAGCTCATGTCCACATTCAGAACAGCGAATTCTAAGAAATGTGGTTTTCGGAAAACGCGCAATCTTTTTTTCCTCTTCATTTAGTTCCTCAATTATTCTTCTTATCTCTTGCGCCACATGTACCCACCTCAGAGATTTCCTTATCGTCATCTTATCGGAGGATCACCTCTTCATCATAGGATTATTCATTGGAACTAATTAATAAGATTATTTGTCTATTATAGCTTTTTCTCAATTTTCATAATGTCATATAGCACTTAGCATCGTATCGATTTGACAAAGTTTTATTGCATTATCGTTTTTTTCTTCCCTTACTTCTTCTCTTCTTTCTTATGGTTTGTGGTATCTCAATCTCAGCAATATTAGCGAGAACCTTCTTTAAATCTTTACGCGCTCTTCGCAACCGTAAAAATAGTTCTAGGAACTTTATACGGGCTTTCTTGATAGCCTCCTTATGATCGATTTCCTGGTTCATTATTTGTCTTAGTAGTGATAGTATATATGCGCAAAAGTAAGGCTGTAAGAATTCTGGCCATAGCTTCTCTAGGAATTCCGCGATCCTATAACCTAACTCAGTTACAAATAATTTCTTCCCTCTTCTTACCACATAGCCTCTGGCAATAAGTTTTTGTATATGTTCCGGCCGGGTAGCTTTTGTTCCTAAGCCAAGCTTTTCCATAAGTTTAAGTAGTTCAGCTTCAGTTAATCTAGATGGTGGCTTTGTCATTTTCTTTTCTATGTTAATTCTATCGATATCCAAGATATCACCTTCTCTGAGATTTAACGGTTTTTCCTTAGGCCTACCAAACGGGTAGACTTGCCAGAATCCTTTTCTCAGAATGGTGGTGCTGGTGGCTTGGAAAATTTCTCCATTAACATCAATAATTGCTTTTATATGGTTCAACTCTGCAGTTTCCATAAATAAGGCCAAGTATCTTCTAACAATTAGTTCATAAACCTTAAGATGTAGTTGTGATAGTTTGGTATTAGGGCGTGGAACGTCTATGGGTGTTATCGGTAGATGGTCTCCCACAAGCTTACGTCCATTTCTTCTAAGCTTCGCACCCTGAGACAAAATTTTTCTTGCTATTGACCCAAGTTTTGGGTGTTTTATAAGTGTCTTCAGATTTTTTGTGTGGTCGTAGTTGGATGGATATTTGTCTGTGTCGGTACGAGGATATGTTATTAATCCCTCCAAGTAAAGGTCCTCTAAAATTTGCATAGCTTTGTTAGAGGGTAGCGATAGAATCTTATTAAGCATTATTAGCGCCTTATTGGTATCGAGAGGTGGGGGCGGGAATTTTTTCTCCTTATTTTGCTCTACTCGAAGAATCCTCGCAGTTTTTTCTTCTTGTGTTTTTTCATAGACGGATTTTGCCTTATTCTCGTCATAGAATGGTGAGTCTTTATGTGTTGCCTGGAACTTATAGCCATCTCTAACAAATATTGCACTTATTGACCAGTAAGGTTTCGGTTTGAAATTTCTTATGTATCTTTCTCGCAGATAGAGCAGATACAGCGTAGGACTCTGAACACGTCCCAGAGACAATATACTATTCCTCAAAAGGAGGCTTAATGCACCTCCAGCGCTTCGACCTGCGAGTGTTAACTCGCGCGTGGATGAAAAACCGCTAAAAGCATCAATTATCTTTCGTGCCTCAGGTGCTAGTGCCCAACTGATTATGGGAGTTGTTGGACTATTAAATGCTTTAAGAAGCTCACTAGTCTGAGTTGAAAGGAACCACATGCGGTATACTGGCATCTTTTTGACTTGACTTATAATTTCAGATGCTTCCCACCCAATGTTTTCTCCTTCCTCGTCGGCATCCGTTGCTATGATGAGAACATCATGTTTTCTTGCGAGCTCCCTTAGTAATGCGACCAATCGTGGAAAACGAGGCTTAATAGTTAGAATCCTTTCATTCTTAATGATTTCTACTGGATCTATTGAACTCCAAGATCTATATTGCTTAGCTGTGTCGTATTCAAGAAGGTGACCTTTGAGAGGGACTATTGTGACAAAAAAAGATCTATACCGTAAAGAATATACTGGTATATTATTCCTACGAATCACCTTATAGTTTTTCCCAGCTAGGGCCTTAGCAAGTGCCTGGGCCACTTTTTGTTTCTCAGTAACGACAAGGATCCTCGATTGGGGCCTAACTATTTTTTCTAACACATATCGTGGCATGGGAGGAGATTTTATTTCTGGTAAACGGATATTGCGTAAAAAGAGTCTAATAGCTTCATTCAAATCTATATTCTTGGTATCCGTTTGTTTCTCGTCGAATAACGATAATATTGTATTTTCACGATCGCCAAATTTCATAGGCTGATACATACTATCAGAACTTTCATCGACACCGGTATCAGTAAGATTTGTATCCAGCTTTTTGCTCTGAGATCGAGGTTTTGCCATGTTATCCGTCTCGTTTTCCTGCATAAGAAATTTCTCAAGACTTATGATTTTCTTTTTCTTCTTCATAATGTCGCACAATGGCTCCAAGCCGAATCCGATTATTACACTTACATAGAATTATTAGTCGAATTTAAAGAAAGCAACAGCGTAGTATTAAGATCGGTTAAGGAAGTGAGATTATGTGGCTGAAGTAGATGTGGTAGCAGTTTTTTTGCCTAAGGAAAATTTCTGGCCTTTAGATAGCTACAACATTGGTATCAGACCACTTATGGGAAAACCTATCTTTATGCATGTTCTGGAACATATCCATCGTCTAGTAGGTATACGACGACTCAAAATAATCCATTTCGGAGACATCGATAACAGCATTTTTGATAACATCGCGATTTCTAAGGAACTAGAGGCCGAAAAAATTGGTAAACAGAAAGAAAAATCCGAGATTGTTGAAAGCATCAAAAATTCATACGCGGGGAAACCATTACTGGTCTTCTCGGCATGCGACCTAGGAATACTACTAATAGATAATATTCTAGGGGAATCCCTAAAGAATGCGATCTACATAGATACATCAACAGACAGAATAATTGGTCTAAGATTACTCATTCGCAGTTCTCAAGAAAAACCTAGTGTAATTTTGGTCGAACGTTCCTTGGAAAACTACACTTTATATCCCTGGGATTTTTTGCCGCTAATACAACGAATACTACGTCTAAAAATGAGTGGTTCTCTCATAAGTTCAGAGGCTCAAATATCAAGTAGTGCTAACATTATCGGCCCCTGTTATATAGAAGCTGGGGTGAAAATCCTTGAGAACGCTACAATAAAAGGCCCCTGCTACATAGGTCGTGGAGTGATTATCGGAAATAATGCCCTAATAAGAGAAAGTGTTATTGAGGCTAACTCCATAATTGGAGCCAATATGGAGGTAGCGCGATCTTGGTTAGGAAGATTTTCAGAGACGCATTCTGGTTATATTGGCGATAGTATTTTCTCTGAGAATGTCCATGTAGGCGCGGGCTTCATAACTGCTAATGTGCGTTTAGATCGCAGGGAGATAAAAGTAAGGTGGTTCGAAAGAAAAATCGACACTGGGCTTAAGAAGCTCGGTGTGATAATGGGATCTAATGTTGAGGTGGGTATTCACTCTGGAACAATGCCAGGGGTTCTAATAGGAAATAACGTTAAGATAGGTCCAGGTACCTTAGTATTTAATAATATTCCCGATGGAGCTACAATGTACGCAAAACAGCACGTTGTCTTTCTTGAACAAAGGAGCTAATATTTTTGCTGAGTTTGAAATCGACTTACAATTTTATAGGTATTAAGTGATAAAATAATTATCGTAGTAACTTTTGTTTTCCCCAGCAGTACAAAACATCAATATTTAGTAATTTGATGTTGAATGCTATCATTTTGGTGTTAGGTTTTGAAAATACGAATAACCAATGTGGCAGGTGTGTATCTGCTAATAACATTCTTCGGATTTTTTTTCGCTCTTTCACTTTATCAGCTTAAATACCTATTGTCATTCCTAATGGCTTCTGGTATAGATGTGCGTTTTTTGTTTCCGAGGGCCTTGGATATAGTGTCGTTTGCCCCCTGGCTTCTCATTTTTTCTGGAATACTTTTGTTTGCTTTTGTTCTTTCATATCTGAGATTTAGCATGCAGGTTCGTGTTACTCTTCCAAGACTTGAGATAACGCGTACAATTTCGAATAGTAAGATATTTCAAGGCGAGCTGACCTCAGTTAGAGTTCGCATATACAATCCAACACTTTTCGATTTAGATAGAGTCATTTTAACCGATATGGTTCCAGATACGTTTGATATAGTCTTTGGTGAAAATCATATTGAAGTCAATATTCCCGCTGGCGGGGAAATTGAACTCGCTTATATACTTAGAGCCGCTGCTAGAGGCGTACATATGATAGGCCCCGTAAACATAATGTTAATTGATAAATCATACTTCTTTGCGGCGACGGTAGAGATGCCCGTGTTATCTGAGATTAGAGTGTTTCCATCATACCGTGATATTAAACGATTAGAAATGACACAGAAGATGATGGGAGGGTTTCTGCCTGGGCAACATACGATGTTTAAAATAAAAGGATCTGGCTATGATTTCCATCAGCTGAGACAATTCTATCATTCTGATCCACTAAAACTTATAGATTGGAAAGCATCAGCTCGTCTGGGAAA
The DNA here is from genome assembly GCA_029856685.1 of Candidatus Njordarchaeota archaeon. GTDB lineage: Archaea > Asgardarchaeota > Njordarchaeia > Njordarchaeales > Panguiarchaeaceae > Panguiarchaeum. Next base: position 6,269 of record JAHKKZ010000001.1, on the reverse strand, counting down.
ACTAATGGTCAGGGAATACCATGGTGAGAGAGTGATTAAGATATATATAGTTATCGATACAAGCTATACCATGGGCTATGGATATAGAAGATTTACAAAACTTGACTTCGCCACAAGAGCGGGAGCTTTGGTAGCATATTTAGCCCAAAAACTTCAAGATTTCTTTGGTGTCATGTTATTCTCCTCGATTGTTCATAATTTTGTCAAGGCTGGGAGGGGGCGGGGCCATTTTATGCATGTCCTGTCTATATTGGCAGAGGCAGAACCCGAAGGTGTAGCAAATCTTCCAGGAGCGATTAGATATCTTATTGACTACGAACCGCGGAGCTGTTTTTTAGTGATAATCTCCGATCTGGAAAGTGACGTAAATGCTATTGTGGAAGGCATTAAAATAGCATTAGCACATAAATTTAGACCGACAATAATAGTTCCTATGTCCCCTCTTTTTGAGATACCCCCGCCGAGAACATCCCTTAAGCAAATATTCAGAGAAGCCGTGATGATTGAGTATATGAGACGCCTAAATGCTATTTCAACGAAAATAGCTCGGTTTGGCGTTAGAGTGATGCCAGCTTCTCCCCAAAATATAATTTCCGTTGTATTAGAAGCCTACGTTCGTGCTAAACAAAGAATGATAGGTGCAATCTGAAATGCGTGTTTACTTGAGTTTATTGAAGAGGAGAAAAAGAATGCTCCTTATAAAATACATGCTATTCAAGATATTTCTAATAACAGCACTCGCAGCATACTATCTCTACATAAATGGGATAATAAATTTTATTGTATGGCTTAAAGGACTTGCTGTATTATCCTTCATAAAACTTGGATTTATCGCTGTGGTTTTTTCAGTAGTGTATTCACTCACACTGATCGCCGCTTTTTCGTCGAATGTATATGATTATAATGCTATCTACCTAGCATCCATGACGATAATTAATTCTTTTTTTAGGATAGATGTAGCAGCTTTAGACAACCTATTGGCTGGAACTTTTATTTTGAGTATAAATGAGCTTTTGTTAATGCTCCTAGGTTTTATGCTTTGGCTTTCAGTCCTATTCAACATAAGTTTTATTGCTAAAGGAAGAGTTTCTCATTTTATGTGGTCACTGGCACTCATATTGCTGGCATTGGTTGGCTTAGAGGCAATGGGGTACGCGAATATTGCTGTTTCGGAATGGCCTCCAACAACTATAGGTGGATTTCTATCAAACTCTATGGTAATCCTAGCAATATTAACCTTCATTGTGATCGAAGTCTGTGGTAATCTCGCTTATGCATCAACAATAATAGACGGGTACACCAAAAAAATCGATAGACTCGGCAAAGGTCTTCATGAGATTCTTCTAGGAAAAGTTTCATCGGAGAATACTATAAGGGAAAGAGAAGAAGAAATCCGATCGGCATCGAAGCTTAGATTTGGCCCCCTAGCCACACTTATGCTTAGGGGCTACGGTGGCGTTTATGCGTTGGAGGAAACGAGTGAAGAGGTGCTTAGCAAGGTCGTTGGACTTCTAAGGTCTGAGGGCGAACAAAACGCCGAAATTATCGAAGCTGTTTTAGGATTGAGATCAATCCCACGTTTTACAACTACTATGTTGTCAATAGTCATGGGTTTACTTATAAAGCTCCCGTTATCAATTCTTCTAACATTATTGGCTTTCGCTTTAGTTGGGATTTTAGGGAGACTATATCCCGAATTGGTAGAAGTCCGTACGCCTGCATTTGCACTAATAGTATTCTCGCTAATTGTTGCTATATTTTACATCTTGGGGGGAATCATCGCCAGAAAGAAATTCGGATAAATCCCACTTTTTCTTTCCATATACTCCTTTACATAAAATAATAGTCATCGAAAAATATTTTTAGTAATATGTCTGAATTCTCAGCGTATTGTGTTTCAATGAATAGGATAAGTAGAAAATGGAAACAGTGATTGATTATGGTTTCACAAATAATCGAACCTGGATTAGCATTATCAGACGAAGAAATAAAAAATGAGTTCAAGAATTTCCTGCTTAATTTCTCTACTACTGACGAAAAAGGAAAGCCTTACTTTCCATATCTAAACATACTTGAAGCGATGTTTGATAGGCGTATCAGAAGTATTAGTATATCATACCCTGATCTTGCCCTCTATAATCCTCGACTAGCAAAACTTCTACTAGATAATCCCCGGGAAGTTCTAAAGATTTTTGCAACTGCCTTGCAGGAGACAATTAAAGATCTTCACCCAGAGATACCCGAAAATATTTTAAGGCGATATAGGGTTCGAATAAAGGATATTGGTGGAGAAGTTCCTATTCGAAATCTCTTTCTTAGTGACTACGTAGGTAAAATCGTTGAGTTTAGAGCACTTATAGTTAGAACAACTCAGGTTAAACAATTCCTTAGAAGAGCCCTTTATGTATGTGATGTTTGTGGCAGAATTTTTCCATTCGAATCACAAGAATTCTATGTAAAACCACGAACATGTCCATACCCTGATTGTAGCAATACGAGTCCAGGAAAGATAAGGCTTCTCTCGGAGGGACAAGAATTTGAGGAATACCAAGAACTTGTTGTTCAAGAGCTCCCAGAAGAATTACCAGCAGGAAAACTTCCAGAATCTTGTGCCGTAATAGTGTATGGTGACCTAGTAGATAAGGTTCGTCCAGGCGATAGAGTGAAGATTACAGGAATCGTGCTTACTGAACCCGAGCGAAAGCTAATTGAGGGAAGAAGACCTCTATATAGAACTTACGTCGAAGCCATATATATCGATAAAGCTGAAACTGAGGAAGAAGAACTTAAACTATCAGAAGAAGAAATACAGAGGATACTTTCTCTCAAAAATGACCCAGACTTAGAGCGAAAAATATATGAGAGCATAGCCCCATCGATATACGGGTTAGATACAATAAAAAGGGCGATAGCAGCGCAACTTTTTGGTGGGGTTCCTAAGATCTATCCCGATGGCACACGTGTTAGAGGAGATATACATATACTTTTAATAGGCGATCCTGGTACAGCTAAATCTCAGCTACTAAAATACGTGGCAAATCTAGCGCCAAGAGCTATTTATACTTCTGGTAAGGGAGCATCTGCTGCTGGTCTCACCGCCGCTGTTATTAGAACTGAGGATGGCTGGGCTTTAGAAGCAGGAGTTCTTGTACTAGCTGACAAGGGAATAGCATGCATAGATGAATTTGATAAGATGAGGGAGGACGATCGCAGAGCTATCCATGAGGCATTGGAGCAACAGACAGTATCTATTGCTAAAGCGGGGATAGTGGCCACTTTAAATGCGAGGACCAGTGTATTGGCTGCTGCTAATCCAAAGTATGGTAGATACTACCCTAATAGGGGGCTCAAAGATAATATCGATCTACCGCCACCAATACTTTCAAGGTTTGATCTAATATTTATAATTAAGGACGTTCCGAGCGGAGACAGAGACCGGGAACTAGCAGAACATGTTCTTAGTATGCACAGTAAGTATCGAAACCCTGTTCCTTCAATACCACCAGATCTCTTCAAAAAATTGGTTTTATATGCGAGGGAGCATGTAACCCCTCGGCTATCTAAAAAGGCGATAGAAAAACTCAAAGAATTCTATTTAGAGATGAGGAGGAGTGCTGGAAGGTATCAAACGGACAGCCTAGAAATGCATCCTATACCAATAACCCCAAGACATCTCGAGGCGCTTGTCAGATTAACTGAGGCTCATGCAAGGATGTTGCTAAAAGAAGTTGCTGATGAAAGGGATGCGGAGTTTGCGATACAGCTTATGGCAGAGAGCCTTCGACAGGTAGCATACGACGTGGAGTCCGAAGTAATAGATGTAAGCTCAATATACACGGGAGAAACTTTCACACAGCGATCCAGATATATGATTGTATTAGATATCATAAGGAGGCTTCAGAACGAGTATAGCGAAGGTGTTCCTATAAGTGAAGTTGTCAAAAGGTGTGAGGCAAAAGGAATACCGAGAGAGTTTGTGATGCAAGTGATACAAAAAGAGAAAATGAGGGGCGAACTCTATGAGAAGAGACCTGGATATATCTTATTCACATAGCGGATAAATTATATCCTTAATAACTCCCCATCTTAGAATCAGAAGGAAAATGTATGTTATTTAATCATTTTTTATCCATTCTCTTGAATATTTAGTTATGACTAACTCTTATTAGATGTTTATATTTTGTTCACAGAATCGGGACTCTAAGGTGTAATATTTTGAGTGATAAAGAAGAAACTAATGATATGGAAAATGAAGAAAAAGAGGAACTCGACCAAGAACTTGAGAAAATAGCAGAAGAAGTCATGCGAAAATATTTAGGAAGTGTACGAGCCGATATAAGGGCAAGGGAAGTTGAAGGAGGAATTGAAGAAATAATAGCCGAGAGAGTCGAAATACCCGAAGATGTCCAAAAAATGTTGGAGGAAGTTCCCGTAGAACGTATTTCTCCAGCAAAAATTATGCGGGAACAGATAAATGAGACTATAAACAAGATGAATGAGCTCATAAGAGCATCGAAAGAAAGTCTCTCTGAGGCTATAAAGAAACAATATTTGGCCATCCGAAAACATATAAAAGAACTAGGTAATATGATCGCACTGGCCTTTGTTTCTAGGATCGGGGCATCACATCTAAGAAGAAAGTTCCAAGCAACATACCGCGATATAGTCGAGCGGGAACTAAAAGCAAAAGAAAATCAAATTATTAGAGATACTCTCTCCCCTCTCGAACCATTCTTCAAAGAGTTTGTTAAGCACCTTAATGAACTCTCGGAACATATCTTGGGGCTAAGAGAAACATACGAAAAGTGGCTGATGGAGTATGGCACAATTCTCCGGGACTTCTCAGAAGAAGAGGGTGAAATGAGTGAAATTGAATCTCTTCTCCGGGAGAACAGACGTCTAAAAGAGCAGATCTCTGAGTTGGAGCAGAATCTGGAAGGACAAAAACTAGAAAATCTGGAACTTAAGGAAAAAATTAGGGAATTAGAAGAAAAACTTGAGAAGATTCAGAAAATCTTGAATGCTCCATTGGAAGATCTCGAGAAAAGAATGGCTGAGATTATCGAGGAAAATAGGGAACTAAGAAGAAAATTAGAGACTGCAGAAACTGCAGCTATAGAAGTATCAGAAGTAGAGAAACTGAGAGAGGAGTATGAAAAGAAGCTTGCAAAATATGTCGAGGAGGTGAAAAATCTTCAGCAGCAACTTGCTAAAAAAGAGAAAGAATTGAGAAGAATGCTTGGTAAGGTAAAAGAGCTAGAAGAAAAACTTATCGAGATCCCAGATATAGATGAACTTAAGAAAATTTACGAACAGCGTTTAAACGAGAAGGATAAACTTATAGAACAGCTTAGAAAGGAATTAGAGGAACGTGTGGGGTCAAGAGAAATTGTTGAAAAATATAAGGATATATACTCGAAATACATAAGTCTGTCTGAAGAAAATAAGCTCCTCAAAAATGAGTTAGAAAGCCTAAGAGGGGAAAACAACAGACTAAAAGAAGAAATATCGAAACTCAAAGCAAAACTTCTTGAGCTTGAAAGCTTAGACCGATTGAAAGCTATGTATGAAGCAAAACTTGCAGAAAAGGAGAGAATCATTCAGGATCTTAAAGCTAGAATTTCATACTTAGAAAGCGAATCTGAGCTCGCCAAGAAGTACCAGGAGCTTAAAACTCAATACGTATCAGCCACTGAAAAAATAAAGATCCTAGAGAGTGAGTTGACAAAGAAAAACGAGGAGATACTTAAGCTTAACAAACAAATCGAAGAATTAAACAGAAAACTTGCAGAGTTCAAGAGTTTTGAGGAAGTGCGCAGTATATATGAGCAAAAATTAGCAGAGAAAGATAAAGAAATAGAATCTCTAAAGAAACGAATAATGGAACTTCAAGCGTCTCTCGCAACACTTGAAAGTCTAAGGAAAGAACTTGAAGGTATCAGAGAAGCCATGGGTAAGACCGAAGAAGCTGCACCAGAAATATCGCTTGAGGAATATAGGAGAGTTCTAGAGGATCTCAAGAATGAGCTCTTGGAACTTCGAAGACAACTAGGTGATCGTCAAAAGAAAATCGCTGAATTAGAGGCTAAAGTGAAGATTTACGAAGATCAGATAAAACTATTGCAGGAACAGCTTTCTGAGTACAAGAGAGGCGTCGTCGCTTCTGATGAAGAACTTAATAAGCTTAAGAAAGAAAATGTGACGCTGAAAGAGCAACTTAGAATACTAGAAGAGAGATACAAAGAGCTCTCTCAAAAAGTGGAAATTCT